>JBAXFK010000048.1:0-21562 GCA_037139955.1 Rhodospirillales bacterium | reverse complement strand
GGCCCAATTCGGCGCAATGCTACACGAGGGGTGGGAGACGAAAAAGCGACTGTCGTCCAAAGTCAGCAACCCCGCGATCGACGCACTTTATAGTGCGGCTCGGGAGGCCGGGGCATTGGGCGGCAAGCTTTGCGGTGCGGGTAGCGGCGGGTTCCTGTTGATGCTTGTGCCGCCCGAACGGCAGGCTGGCTTTTTCGAAAAATTGGGCCGCGACGCGATTACACAGATCGGCCTCGATACGATCGGTTCTACGATTTTGACCGGTTAAGGCCGATACTGCAACGATAAATTCAAATGATCCGCATTGTATATCGATAGTTTATTTTCGACATTTTCCACAATCTGGGCGACGCGATCATGGTTGGGTTGCTTGGGTTTCGAATCGATTGAGGCCGAATTTTCTCAATCTACAAAGTGCAATATCTTGAAATGAGAGGACCATTTAGAGAGTGCGTAACCATCCGTGTGGATTGCGGCTAGGAAGGGGATCCAGTTTGATTCGTCGCGCGCTCGAATTTTCGAAGGAATTGGCAACCGAGTTGGCCGGACGCAATCATCCGCGCTTTGTCGCCGCGTTGCCAAAACTGTTGGCGCCACCTCCTGCGGCGACTGGACGCCTTGCTACTTGGCGAGCTGCAATCGGGCAACGCTATGCCCGTTATTACCGCCGATGGGGCTTTGCCTACTACTATCGGCGGCGCGACAGTCGCGCGCTCGAATTGTTCGGAACCGTGGAATCGGCGATCGCGGCCTGGACGGCCCGCCCCGAGACCGATATCGGCATGCTTTGCGAATTGGTAGAGTTTCATTACCTTCTGTCCTGGTGCTTTGCAGATTCGAGCACCGCGCAGTGTCGCATGGTATTACCAGGCCTACGAATGGCGGCGGCAGCGTTCGCACGCGATGCCCGCGCAGTACCATCGCCCCCGGCTTATGGGGAACAAATACGGGTTGTCTGGCTCGCAATGTTTCCGACCCCGGACGATCCGATGTCGGTTGGCCTTCGTCATGTGGCTCCGGCTTTAAACCGGTTTCCGGATCGTTTCCATTTGACCGTCATTGCTTGGAATCGGCCGGACCCTAGCTTCGTTGCTTGGTTGCGTTCGGAGCATGCAACGTGCCACGTCTTGGAGGCCGGCAGCCGGCCCAACACTATCGCCGCTATCGAGGCGCTCGTCGCTGCGGAGTCCGCTGCTATTGTCGTTTCGGATATGAACAACGCAGTGCCGACTGCACTGTTCGCTCGACGCCTTGCCCCAGTTCAAATATTTCTTCAAGCCGGCTTGCCGGCGTGGCCGGTTCGACCGCTGGACGGTGTTTTCAACAGTTTTGGATTCGATCCTATAGTCGCCGATTGGGGCGATGCACGACTGCTGACATTCGATGCGCCCTGGGACCTAACGCAATTGAATCCGCCGGAAAATCCAACGGAAATCGCGGCCCAACGCGTATTCTTTCCAGTCGGAAAAAGGCCGATCGGGACGTATTGTAGGCTATCGAAAGTCACCGAATCGTTCCTAAAGGCGGCAGAGAAAATCCTGCTGAAATGTGATGATGCCGCATTCGTCATAGGCGGGACCGGCGATGTCGGACCGATCCGAGCTTTTATTGCACAAAGTCCAGTCGGCGATCGGATGCATGCGATCGAAGGATACGTCCCCGGCCATAGCTGGGATCGAATCTTGGACGTGTTTCTCGACACTTGGCCGGTCACAGGCGGTGAATCCAGCCGGGCAGCAATAGCCAAATCGCGGCCGGTCGTTACTTTGCACAGCGACGAAATGCCTGCGATCGATCGACAACGCGATCCGGCTTTGGTGGCACGGACCTGGGACGAGTATGTCGATATTACTGTCCGGCTGCTTACCGATTCTTCTGCTTATACGACCGCGTGTGCCAGGGCCGGCGCGTTGGCTAAACGTTTTTCGGCTGCCGATGAATTTGCAGAGCGGCTAGCAACCGATTTGGAAAGCGTCCTGGACGATGTGCGTACCCGATGCGCTGCGACGTTGGTACCGGACATCCTAGAATAAGGATCGGTAACTTTCCGTCTGCTACCGCACGATCAAACCGGCACATCCCCTGCCAGGGTAATTCGATGCATCTCTCGGTGAAATCCGTTGTAATCGTTGATCGCCGAATGCAGGGTACAACGATTATCCCAGAGTGCGATCGAACCCGGTGTCCAGCGGAATCGGCAGGTAAATTCCGGCCGAGTTTGATGCCGGAACAAAAATTGCAGTAGCGGCATGCTTTCCTCGGCCGTCATACCTAGGAAATGCGCGGTGTGCGCCAAGTTGATATACAGCGATTTCCGGCCGGTTTCGGGATGCGTGCGCACCACCGGATGATCGGCGATCAGCACTGTCCGTTCTGCTGTTGCGCGGTCTTCGCGGGTGCGGCTAGCCTCGGCCTTGTCGGACCGGGATACCCAACGCAGGCCGGATAGCAATGCTTTCATGCCGTCGGACAGGGCTTCGAAGGCCAAGTACTGGTTGGCAAATTGGGTATCCCCGCCATGCGGCGGCAGTACGCGGGCCATCAGCATCGTCGCTTTGGGCGGGGCAGGGAAATATGTGGTGTCGGTGTGCCAGTTACCGCCGAACGCGATCGTTTGATCCGCCCGTTTGACGACTGCGGTGATTTCCGGAAACCCGTCTAGGCCTTTGACGAAGGGATATTCGACCGGTCGGCCGACGGTGCGGGCAAAAGCAAGAAATTGCGTCGCCGACAGTGTCTGGTCGCGGAAAAAGATGGCCAAATGGTTCAGGAAGGCGTGTCGGATCGCGGCGACGGTCGCGTCCGTGAGATCGCGTCCCAGATCGATGCCATGAATTTCTGCCCCCATGGCACCAGCGATCCGACGAATATCGAGCGGGGCCGTTTGGGTCACGATCCGATACCCTTCAGTGCGAAGCAGCAGCGTCGGCCGCTCGATCCCGTCGCGGAAACTGCATAACCACGACATCCAAGCCTTCGGGGCCGGCTAGGGCCTCCAGCGGGGCTTCGTCCGGATTGACAAACGAACACGACAGGCGCGGCAACGCTTCGCCGGAACAAATCATCGTTCCATCCGCGACCACCCAATATTGCCCACGTCCGGTCGTCGGATCGGGACCGACGACACGTTCCCCCGCACCGACCCGGTACCGCCACGCGCCCATGCCGTCAGGCTCTTGCGGGATGGCGATTTCCGCCGATGCGAGCGGGCCGGCGACGGCCTCGCGGTGCTTCCGTCCGGCGACCGATCGTAACGCGGCTCGGTTTTCCGACACCGACATGAACCGAGCGCCCGGATCGAACCCGTTGCGGAGCGTGAAGTAGTGCACACCTTCGTCCTTGCTGGCGCGTATCGGTCCGTAGGCGGTGTAGGCGCCGGAAAAATGCACCGAAAGCGGCCGAACCTCGTGCGTGCCCATGATCGCGTTGCCGCCGACCACCAATTGGAATTGGTCCTGTTGGTGGAAATGCGATTGCGCCGTGCTGCCCGGGTCTTGCTCGACCAGGAACGCCATCGGGAACAAAACGTCGGCAGCCGGATCGGCTTCTCCCGGCGCCATGTTGTAGCGGGACGTGCCCAAATACAGCGTGTGCCAGAACGTGACTCCATCGGACGCGGAGCCGCGGCGGCGGTTCGCGCGGGCGTTGTCGGCAGAAGCGAGCATCGGCATCAGATAGTCTCCTCCCGGGAGCAGGCGGCGCACTGCCCCTCGGCTTCGATGGTGGCTTTGCCCACGGTGAACCCTTGGCGACGGGCTGCGTCGTCTAGGGCGTGGGCGAGTTCGTGGTCTTCCAACTCCGTCACTTGCCCGCAACCGCGGCAAATCAGAAACTGGGCGGCGTGGGCATGATCCTCGTGGGAGATGCAGCCGACGAAGGCCGACAGCCGCTCCAACTTATGTACCAACCCTTGCTCCAACAGGAATTCGAGCGCGCGGTAAACCGTTGGCGGTGCGGCGCCGTCGCGGCTGGCGCGCAGCCGGTCCAGCAAATCGTAGGCGCCTGTCGGCTGCGGTGCGTCCAAGATCAGACCCAGCACCTGCCGCCGCAACGGCGTCAGGCGCGCGTCCTTCTCCGAACAAATCGCGCTTGCTCGGTCCAACAATGCCTCGGTTTGGGGCGAGAATCCCATGCAGGCTCCTTTGCGGCGTACCGCCGCCGCACTAGATAGCATTCATGACACAAGATGCCACACAAGCCCTGAATGCCATCAAGTTCAACGCCGACGGGCTGGTACCCGCCATCGCGCAACAGCACGACACCGGGGAGGTGTTGATGATGGCCTGGATGAACCGCGACTCGGTGGCCGAGACCCTGGCGACCGGCCGGGTCTGCTACTACAGCCGCAGCCGCAAAGGCCTATGGCGCAAGGGCGAAACGTCGGGACAGACGCAGTTTTTGCGGGATTTCCGCATCGATTGCGATGGCGACACCGTGCTGTTGCTGGTGCATCAGGACGGGGTGGCCTGCCATACCGGCCGGCGTAATTGTTTTTTCCTGGCGGCACGCGGCGGCGAATTGGTCGAAGTGGCGAAGCCGGAAATCGACCCCGCTAAGCTGTACGCACATGGCTGAGACCACCCCGGTCACGGTGCTGACCGGCTTCCTGGGGGCCGGCAAAACCACGCTGCTCAACCATTTGCTGCGCCAGCCCGAACTCGCCCGCACTGCGGTACTGGTGAACGAATTCGGGGAGATCGGACTCGATCATTTGCTCGTCGAGAAAATCGACGACACGACCGTTTTGCTCAATGCTGGCTGCCTGTGTTGCACCGTGCGCGGCGATCTGACGCGCGTGCTGCGGGAAATGCTGCCGCGTGCCCGCCGAGGCGAAATCGCGCGTATCATGATCGAGACGACCGGTTTGGCCGATCCGGCCCCGGTGCTGGCGACGCTGACGACCGATCCCGTCCTTGCATCTGTCTACCGCCTGGATGGCATTGTCGCCGCGATCGATGCGCCGAATGGCATGACTCATCTGGATACCTTCCCCGAGGCCATGCGTCAGGTTGCCGTCGCCGACCGGATCGTGCTGACGAAGACCGATCTCGCCGATGCCGCATCCTTGCGCGATCGTTTGCATGCTTTGAACCCCGCCGCCCCGGTCCTCGAGGCGCGCGACGGCGTCGTCGATCCCCGAGCGATCTTGAACGCTGGGCTGTTCGACCCAGCCAATAAGATTCCCGATGTACGCCGCTGGCTGGATGCCGAGGCGTTCGACGATCGCGCGCACCAGCACCACCGGCACGACCCGAACGTCCACGCTTTCTGCATAACGCTGGACCGTCCAGTACATTGGCAGGGCCTGGGCATGTGGCTGGAGATGCTGATCGCGACGTCGGGCGAGAAACTGTTGCGCATCAAGGCCATTCTGAACCTGCAAGGGCAGGACCGTCCGGTGGCGCTGCATGCCATCCGCCATCTATTGCATCCGCCCACTTTGCTGCCTGCTTGGCCCGACGGGGATCCGCGCACTAGCCGGCTGGTGTTCATCACCGATGGCGTGTCGCGCGCCACAATCGAGGCGGGCCTGCGGGCTTTCGAGGCCGCAGCGAATTAGTTCTGGTCTTTCTCCCTCGTTGCGGGCATACACCGCTCACGGCACTTTTTAGGGGCCAACCGCGGCTCGGAATTGATGCCTGTGCATCCGGTTCTCACCTAAGACTAAAAGTGATACGGCCTGCATCTCGTGGGTCGCCGGATCGTACAGGAGACATCACGATGGCCAGTGGCACCGTGAAATGGTTCAACGGAACTAAAGGTTATGGCTTCATCCAGCCCGACGACGGCTCCAAGGATGTGTTCGTACACATCTCCGCCGTGGAACGCTCGGGCCTCGGCGGCCTGAACGAAGGTCAAAAGCTGAGCTACGACATCGAGAAGGGCCAGCAGGGCAAAAGCTCCGCGGTCAATCTCAAGGGCGCGTAAAACCGCTTTACGACACCGGCCGGACGCGTCCCCGGATGCACCGGCCGGAATAGTGGCTATAATAGCCGCATGCCCCTGATCTACATCATAGCTGGCGAGCAAAGCGGCGACATACTCGGTGCTCGGCTCATGCGTGCCATCATCGCCAAATGCCCGGATGCAACGTTCGCCGGGATCGGCGGATCGGCGATGCAACGACAGGGACTGACCTCGCTCTTCCCCATGCGCGAGCTCGCGCTGATGGGGTTGCTGGAGGTTTTGCCGAAGCTGCGTCAACTTCGCGTTCGGCTGCGACAAACCACCGACGATATATCGGAACGCCGTCCCGACGCGGTGGTCACCATCGACTCCCCCGGCTTTACGCTGCGCGTGCTCCGCGCCATCGCACCCTTGGGACTGAAGCGCGCGCATTATGTGGCGCCGCAGGTCTGGGCTTGGCGGGAAAAGCGGGTGAGACATTACCCCGGCCTGTGGGATTCCCTGCTGTGCCTGCTGCCATTCGAACCTGCATTCTTCGCTCGGCACGGCCTTTGCGGCGTCTTTGTTGGCCACCCCGTGCTGGAAAGCGACGCCGATCTTGGCGACGGCCCGGCGTTTCGTGCCCGGCACGGCATCGCGCCGGATGCGCTGGTGCTGACGGTGATGCCCGGTAGTCGGCGAACCGAAGTGTCCAGATTGCTGCCGATCCTCGGGGAAACGCTGCGCTTGCTGCCGCCCGGCATCGTGCCGGTTGTGCCGCTCGCCGGTCCGGTCGCCGAGGCGGTGCGTGCGGGAACCGCCGATTGGCCGGTCGAACCTATCCTTGTTATCGACGAAGCGGATAAATTCGGCGCTTACGCCGCCTCGAACGCCGCGCTTACGAAATCCGGCACATCCACTTTGGAACTCGCGCTAGCTGCGGTGCCAATGGTGGTGACCTATCGCGTCAATCCCATCACCGCCTGGATCGTAAGGCGATCGGTAAAGGTGACGTTCGCCTCGTTGTTGAATCTGTTGGCGGGTCGGCAGGTGGTTCCGGAACTGTTACAGGAAGACTGCATCCCGGCGAAACTGGCTGCGGTGCTGCGTGGGCTGCTAACCGCCCCGGGGGGCGGTGCCGAGCAGGTGGCGGCGTACCGGCCGGTGTTGGAAACGTTGCGACCGGCGACGGGCACGCCGTCGGAAGCAGCAGCGGACGCGGTGTTAGCCCTGCTGGACCGATCGAAGCCGTGCGACGATAAACAATCGCTTGAACGGTAACAGCGTCGTCCCGTCCGCGCGGCGCGGATAATGCGGGCGCAGCGCGTCCGAATACGCATCCCGGAACGGTTGTTTCAACTCGTCCGGCAACGCATCGAGGAAGGGGCGCAGGCTGCTGCCTTCCGCCCATTGGGTGACGGCGTTGTCGCCGGTCAGCACATGCAAGAATGTGGTTTCCCACATGTCGAGATGCGCCACGTGCGGCCGCAGAATGTCGTAGTATGCGCCGGGCTGTAGCAGGCCGCGCGCAAATCCCGCGTCTTTCAGCAGCGGCGCCCAGGGGCCGGTGGCCGCGACCTCGTTCTGTAGCGCCCGCAACGGCGCGTCGTGCATCGACGGCATCTGAATCGCTAGTACCCCGCTGGGATTGAGCAGCGACAACAGCCGGGGGAACAGTACGTCGTGATCGGTGACCCAGTGCAGGGCGGCGTTGGAGTAGATCAGATCGGGCTTGTCGGTCGGTACCCAGCTGCTGAAGTCGCCTTGTTCGAACTGGCACTCCGGCGCCGCGACCCGAGCTTTGACCAGCATTTCGGGGGAACCGTCGATGCCTAACACGGCGGCTTCGGGGTAACGCGCCTTCAGCAATGGCGTGACATTGCCGGGACCGCAGCCGAGGTCGACGACATGGGCGGCGGTTTCCAGCGGGATTTGGGCTAGAAGATCGAGCGCGGGACGCAAACGCTCGTTCCCGAAGCGGAGGTATTGTGCGGGGTCCCAGCTAGCCATCGCGCAAATCCTTCTCGGGTCGAGGCCCATTGTCAGGTATGAATCGCGGTTCGGAAACCGCGATTTGTTTCAATTATCGAACGGATCGCGCACGATAATCGTGTCGTCGCGTTCGGGGCTGGTGGACACCAGGGTGACCGGCGCTTCCACCAATTCCTCGATCCGGCGCACGTATTTAATCGCTTGTGCCGGAAGATCGGCCCAGGACCGTGCGCTGCGGGACGAGCCGGGCCAGCCTTCCATGGTTTCGTAGATGGCTTCGGCGGCGGCTTGTGCGGCCATGCCGGCGGGCAGATGGTTTACCGCCTTGCCGTTAATCCGGTAGCCGGTGCAGATTTTCAGCTCGGTCAGGCCGTCGAGCACATCGAGCTTTGTCAGCACCAGACCCTGAATACCGCCGACCTTCACGGCCTGGCGTACCATCGCGGCGTCGAACCAGCCGCAGCGTCGTGGCCGGCCGGTGACGGTACCGAATTCGTGCCCGCGTTCGCCCAGCAATTTGCCGATGTCGTCGTGCAGCTCGGACGGGAAGGGGCCCGAACCGACGCGAGTCGTGTAGGCCTTGGCGATTCCCAGCACGTAGCCGATCGCGTGCGGCCCGATTCCGGCGCCGGATGCCGCCGTCGCCGCGACGGTGTTGGATGAGGTAACATACGGGTAGGTGCCGTGATCGACGTCGAGCATCACCGCCTGTGCGCCTTCGAACAGGATGCGCTTGCCGGCTTTGCGCAGCCCGTCCAGACGCTCCCACACGGGTTCGGCGTATTGTAGGATGTGCGGGGCCAATTCCATCAAGCGGGCGAGCACGACCTGCTTGTCGAAGGTTGGCGCACCGAGGCTCGCCAGCAGGGTATTGTGGTGCCGCAGCAATTCGTCGAGCTTCGCGTCCAGCGTTTCCGGCTCGGCCAGATCGCAGACCCGGATCGCGCGGCGGGCGACTTTGTCCTCGTAGGCCGGACCGATGCCACGACCGGTGGTGCCGATCTTACGGTCGCCGCGTGCTTCTTCCCGAGCACGGTCGAGTGCGCCGTGCAAGGGAAGAATGAGGACGGCATTGTCGGCGATGCGCAGCGTGTCCGGTGTCACCTTGAGGCCTTGGGCCTGCACGCGGGCGATTTCGGACAGCAGCGCCTCGGGATCGACGACGACGCCGTTGCCGATCACGCCCAACTTGCCTCGCACCAATCCGGACGGCAGCAGCGACAGCTTGTATGTCTCATTCCCTACGACCAGGGTATGTCCGGCGTTATGGCCGCCTTGGTAGCGAACGACCACGTCGGCGCGGCTCGCGAGCCAGTCGACAACCTTCCCCTTGCCCTCGTCGCCCCATTGGGCGCCGATCACGGCGACATTGGTCATTGGATTCAGACCTCGGTGGTGAGTGGAACGGCGGAAGCGCCGGCCAAAATGTGGGAGCAGCCAAGGCGACGTGCCTCGGCCCGTTCGTCGGATACGGCGGCCAATGCGGCGACCGTGGCAAAGCCTTGTGCACGCACCGCCTTGGAATCGCCTGAAGGGGCGCCGAGCGGCACGTAGATTCGGGGGCGAGCGTCGCGCGCGGGGGCGACGCGCAGCACCGCGTCGGGAAACAGTGTCAGGCCGGTCCCTGGTTCGGTATCCCCGCCGCCATAGCGTCCGCCGCGCCCGAGTTCTTCGCGCTTACCGGGGGCATAAATGGTCGCAGATACGCCGGTTTCGTATCGGAAGCCGCGGAATTCCACGGGATCGATCGTCAAGCGCAAATCTGGGGCGCGGGACCGAATTGCGGCGACGACATCGGCAAGTCGGGTGGCCAATGCGCCCGCCCCATTTGGTAACCGTGCTGCCAACAATGCCGCCAGTGCTCGATCGGCCGGGCCGGCGGCGAGTAGCAATTCGGTTAGGACCGGCGCCAGCGACCCGCCACGTTCGGCCACCGCTGCTGCATCCTTGCGGTCCAGCGCGCGCGCCAGGGCCGCACGTTCGGCACCTTGAATGCCGGCCTCATCCATCAAGGTGGGGGTGAGCATGGGCAGCGTGAGGTCGAAGCTCACGCGCGTTAGACCGACAGCGGTCAGCGCCTCGGCCGCGACTAACACGATTTCGGCGTCGGCTTCGGGGCTGTCCTGGCCGATCAGTTCGATGCCTGCCTGGGCGATTTGCCGATCCGGGGCGAGTTGTGTGCCGCGCACGCGGAGGCATTGCCCAGCATAGGACAAGCGCAGCGGCCGCGGCGATCTGGCCAGCCGTGTGGCGGCGATCCGCGCGACTTGCGGCGTGGTGTCGGCCCTTAGGCCCATCATCCGCTGGCTCTCGGGGTCCATGATGCGGAATGTTTGGTCTGCCACGGCGGCACCGAAGCCGGCGAGGAGCGAATCCTCGAACTCCAGCAACGGCGGTTTGACCCGCTGGTACCCGTGGCTGGCAAACACATCCATAAGCGATTCCACCGCCGACGCCTCGGTCTCGGCATCGGGCGGCAGCAGATCTCGCAGCCCGGCCGGCAGAAGGGCCAGGTTGGTTTGGGTATCGTCGGTCATTGCGTGGCGTCAGCTACCAGCTATTGGGCAGGATAGAAACACCTGTTCGCGCATGGCTTGGCTTCTTTACCCGATCGCGCTGGCGGATTTGGCGCGTTCTCGCAGCGCGAACTTCTGGATTTTCCCGGTGGACGTCTTCGGCAGGTCGCCGAATACATAGGCGCGCGGCACCTTGAACCCCGCCAGATGGGTGCGGCAGAACGCGCGTAGTTCATCGGTGGTGACCGTCGAACCCGGCTTTAGCTCCACGAATGCGCACGGGGTTTCGCCCCATTTGTCGTCCGGCTGCGCGACCACGGCGGCGCTCAGGACCGACGGGTGGCGGTAAAGCGCTTCTTCAACCTCGATGGACGAAATGTTTTCGCCGCCACTGATAATAATGTCCTTGGACCGGTCGCGGATTTTCACGTAGCCGTCGGGCTGCATCACCGCGAGGTCGCCGCTGTGGAACCAGCCGCCCTCGAACGCTTTGGCGGTCGAGGCGGGGTTGGATAAATACCCCTTCATGGTGATGTTCCCGCGCAGCATGATCTCGCCCATGGTTTCGCCGTCCCAGGGCACCGGTTGCATCGTTTCGGGGTCCAGCACCGTCAGCGCTTCCTGCAACGGGGTGCGCACGCCCTGGCGGCCGTTGCGTTCGGCCCGCCTGTCGATCGGCATAGCCTCCCACGCTTCGTGCTTGGCGCAGACGGATACGGGGCCATAGACCTCGGTCAGGCCGTAGACATGCGTCAGGTCGATGCCGGATTGTTCGGCGCCTTCGATAATCGCGGCGGGGGGCGCGGCGCCCGCGACCTGCCCAGCGATGCGGTGGCCGATGCCTTCCCGCAGTGCCGGGTCGCAATTGATCAGCAGCGAGTAAACGATCGGCGCGCCGCACATATGGGTCACGCCTTCGTCGCGGATGGCGTCCCAGGCGGCCTTCGCCTCGACACGGCGCAGGCAGATGTTGACCCCGGCGCGTTCGGCGACCGTCCAGGGGAAAGTCCAGCCGTTGCAGTGGAACATCGGCAGTGTCCACAGATACACCGCGTGGTGCGGCATGCCCCAATTGAGGATGTTGCTGACCGCGTTTAGATGCGCGCCGCGGTGATGGTAGACCACGCCCTTAGGGTCGCCGGTCGTGCCGGATGTGTAGTTCAGTGCGATGGCGTCCCATTCGTCGGCGGGGTTCTGCCACGCATACGTGGGATCGCCCTCGGCCAGGAACGCCTCGTAGGTCGTAGATCCCACCAAGTCCCCGTGCGGCCATTGGGGATCGTCGACGTCGATCACTAGCGGCTTCTCGTCCAGCATCGCCAGCGCCGGCCCGACTACGGCCGAAAATTCCCGATCGGTAATCAGCACCCGAGCGCCGCCGTGGCGGAGCATGAAGGCGATGGTTTCGGGGTCGAGGCGGGTGTTCAGCGTGTTCAGGACCGCGCCGCACATCGGCACGCCGAAATGCGCTTCGTACATTGGCGGGGTGTTCGGCAGCATCGCGGCGACGGTGTCGTTCTTGCCGATGCCCCGCAGGGCCAACGCGGAGGCCAACTGCCGGCACCGCGCATATGTCTGCGACCACGTATATCTCTCGGGACCATGCACGACAGATGGCTTGTCGGGATAGACGTAGGCGGCGCGCTCGATGAAGGTCAGCGGCGTCAACGGCGCGAAATTGGCCCGGTTTTTATCCAGACCGACCTGATACGCGGGATTTCCGGCCATTGTTTCCTCCGTGATGGAACATCGACCGCCCTTTTAATACCCCCCCGTTTCAATGCCCATAGACTAGATTGGGCAGCCACATTGTCAGCGCCGGCACGTAGGTGATGATACCCAGCACGACCAGCAGCAAAATCAGGAAGGGCAGAATGCCGCGAATGACCTCCCCAACCGGAGCGGTCGAAATCGTGGACAGCACGTAAAGATTCAGTCCGACCGGGGGATGGATCAGCGCGATTTCCATGTTGTGCGTGAAAATGATGGAGAAATGCACGGGATCGACGCCCAAAGGGATCAGCGCCGGGGCTAGGATCGGCATCACCAGCAGCAGTGCCGCGATCACTTCGAGGAAGCAGCCGAGCACCAGTAGCAGAACGTTCATCGCCAGCAGAAATTCCCAGGTGGCGAAATTATGTGCCAGAGTCCAAGTTACAAGCTTGGCTGGAACGCCGGACTCGGTCATCCAATGGCCAAAAGCGAGAGCGGTGGCGACAATCAGCATAATCGTGGCGGCGCTGCGCAGCGCATCGGCGATGACCGACAAAGTCTGCGTGACCTTGAAGCCTCGGTAGAACACGAGGCTGACGAACAATGCGACTGTCGCCGCGATCGCAGCGGCCTCGGTCACGGTGACGATACCGCCGTAAATCCCCACTAGCACCACAATAGGCACCAGCAAGGCCGGCAGCGCCCTTACCGTGACCCGCAGCCGTTCGGCCATCGGCAAGGTCGGCTCCATCGGTAGGTTCTTGCGGCGCGCGTAGTACCAGACCCATACAAAGAATGCGCCAGCCTGTAACAACCCCGGCAGAATACCCGCCAGGAACAGCCGTGGCACCGATTGTTCGGTGACAATCCCGTAAAGGATCAGCGCCAACGACGGCGGAATGACGATCCCGATCGTGCCGGACGCCCCGACCACGCCCAAAGCGAAGCCGCGCGGGTAGCCCTTTTCCAGCATCGCCGGCAGCAAGATGGTGCCCATGGCCAACGCCGTCGCGACGGACGATCCGCTAATGGCGGCGAACATGGTGCAGGCCACGACCGTGACCAGCCCTAGGGAGCCGCGAATCCCGCCCAGCCACGCTGCGGAAACGTCGACCAATGCCTTGGCAACGCCGCCCTGACGCATGAATGCCGCTGCCATCACGAACAGCGGCAGCGACATCAACGTGGACGAATTCAGGTGATCGATAACGACCTGCGCCACCCCGATCAGCGGCTGCCCCGACACTAAATAGAGTGCGGCGGCGCAAGCCCCCAGGACCAGGAAGATCGGCATGCCGGCAGCCAGCAGGCCGAAAAACATCAGCAGAAAAAGGAAAGCGTCCATCGAAACTCAGTGCTTTCCGCCAGGTACGAGATTGGGGGTCAGTTCGTGTTCGGGGATATGCCCCAGCGCCATCGTCGTGGGGTCGAATTGGAACACGTAGCGGTAGAAGCGGATTGAATATCGAACCGACATCAGAAATCCGCCGGCCGGCAGCGCGCTGTAATAAATCCACATCGGGAATGCGAGGCCGGTGGAGCTGGTTTCGTCCAGCAGCAGCGACGTCTGCACGATCTCCCACCCGTACCATAGCATGCCGCCGCAGAACACGAGCGCGACGACGCAGTTGAACGCCTCCAGCCAGCGTTGCAGCCATGCCGGCACGACCCGAAGCACCAGATCCGGCCGCACATGGCCATCGGTGCGCACGAGCTGGCTGGACACGATCATCACCCCCCAGACCACGAGGTAAACGATCACTTCTTCCGCCCAAATAATTGCATGGGAGGGGAAGAAATAGCGGCCTAGCACTTGAACCAAGCCGACAATCATTGCCAGCAGGCCCAGCAGGCCGACGAGCGTGCGCTCGATCCGGTCGTAGAAACCGTGGGGTGCGGGGGTCATGTCGGAACGATCAGACGCCGGTGGCTTCGGCGGACAGCTTTACGATCTCAGGCGACAGTTTGGCGTCTTTGATCAGCGTCTCGACGTCGGTCTGCATACGCGTGCGATCGGCTTTCAGCATGTCCTCGGTGGGATCGACGATGGTAACACCGTTATCGAGCAGCACTTGCCGAGCACGGGTTTGTGCGGCTTGAGCGTTGGTGCGGTAGATGCCGATATTCTGCGCCCAGACGTCGGTCATGATTTTTTGCAGATCGGGGGCCAGCTTCGACCAGAAGGCGTCGGCGATCAGCGGGATATACATGCCGCAATACTGGTGATCGGCGTAGGAATGGCGCACCCCGGCTTCCCATAATTTAGAGCTGAAGCAACTTTCGTCGGTCGATACGAAGCCGTCGAATGTGCCTTGCGACAGCGCCAACGGCACGTTCGGCCAAGCGGTGGTGTTGGGGATGCCGCCGAAGAAATTGATGCGCCACGCAATGCCGGCTCCGCCGGGGCTGCGCAGTTTCAAGCCTTTGAGATCGGACGCCGTGTGCAGGGGGGTCTTCGTGGTGTACCAGTTTTGGAACCCTAACGAGACCCACGGACCCAGCAAATGGCTTCGCAGTTTCGTCCCCAGCGCGGTGGCGACCTGCCGACCCGGCTTGCCGTCGCAGGCGGCCCATGTGACCTCGATCTTACGGCCGTAGAAGCTGGGCAATTGCACGAAATCGCCGTCGGGCACGATGCCGGTCTGGGTCCATGCGCCGGGCACCGCCATGTCCACTTGGCCTTGTAGCAGCGCTTTGCCGACATTGAGATCGGCGAACAACTGGCCGGCGTGAAACACTTCCCCGGCGATTTTACCGCCGGACGCGGCTTTGACCTTTTCCAGATAGTCCACGATCGAGACATTGCGGATATGCGACGGTGCGGTATCCAGCGAACAGCGCAGACGGATCGCTTCCTCGCCGCGGGCATGACGCAGAATGCCGAAACTGGCGACGGTCGCGACAGCGGATGTGCCAAGGGTGCGGCGGGACAGGCCGATTTGCATGAAAAGCTCCGGGCTAGGGCAATAGGCGCGGCCTCATGCAAGCGAGCCGGTGCAGTGTCAAGTGAGCAGCGTATCCCGAAGCGCCTGCCACGACTCCCGGTCGGGTGCGCATATCAGGCCGCCGTCGATGCGGGTGGGATTGTAGGGCCGGCCGTCGAACTGGGCGGAGAAACCGCCGGCCTCCCGGTGCAGCAGCCAGCCTGGGGCGTGATCCCAGGGATATAGGCGGTTGAAGAAAAGGAAATGGCAGTGGCCATCCGCCACCATGCGGTATTCGTGTGCGGCGCAGCGGTAGTCCCACGATCCCGCGACTTTTGGCAGATTGCCGCAGACGACCGCGCGCTGGGCTTCCGGCAAGAAACGCCAGGCGACGTTGCCGGCCATTTCGGCCACGGGGGCCGGGGTTTTCACACGCAGGTCGCGGCGTGTGCCCATAGCGGTTTCGATCCAGGCGCCCTCGCCGCGCAGTGCCAAGGCAGAATCGTCGCCGATCGGGTCGTGGATGACGCTTCCGACGACCTCCCCCTGCGCGATCGCCGCGACCATGATGCCGAATAGCGCCAGGCCGGAGGCGAAATTGGCCGTGCCGTCCACCGGATCGACCACGAATGCGAGATCGGCGCCATGCAGGGTTTGCAACAGCGACGGGTCGGCAGTTGCCGCTTCCTCCCCCACCACGGCGCAGCCGGGGAACATTTTGCGTAGTCCGGCGACAATCAGGCGTTCGGCGGCCTCATCGGCTTCGGTCACCAGATCGAGAGGGCCAGACTTGGCGCGGACGGACCCGGCTTCGAGGTTGCGGAAGCGCGGCAGTATCTCCCGCTGTCCGGCGTCGCGGAGCAGGCTGGCGATGTCGGCGAGTTGGCGGGTTTCGAGGATCATGGTGCGGGTCCGTCCATTTCGGCCTCCGCATAGCGGTCTTTCCCGCCCCATAAAAGAAAAGGCGGCGCCCACGCGGGGCACCGCCAAGTTTGGGGAGGAGTCCAAGAGAGGAGCGGACCGAGACCGGCTCGGTCTGCTTCTCGAGACGGAACATGATCCCATCGGCGCCATTTGCCTTTGATGCAGATCAAGCCGCCGAATTTTCTCGAAGTTTTTTTCAGTGGGAGGCGGCGGCGATCCGCGCGAGGGATTCCTCTCGGCCCAAAGCTGCCAAGGTGGCGTCGATTCCGGGGCTGACATTGCTGCCGGTCAAGGCGGCCCGCAGGGGTTGCGCGACCTGCCCGAGCTTGAGGCCGGCGGATTCGGCGAACCCGCGCAGGGCGGCGTCGATGCCGCGGATCGTGAAATCGGATGCCGCCAGCGCGGTTCCGACAGCGCGCAACAGCAAGCGTGCCTCGGCGGTCAGGATAGCCTCGGCTTTCGGCTGCATCGCCAGCGGCAACGGATGCGCCAGAAAGGCGGCGGCGTCGGCGAGTTCGATCAGGGTTTTGGCGCGTTCTTTCAACTGCGGCATCAGCGTGCGGATGCGATGCGCGGCGATCGAGCCCAGCGCCAACTCGTGCCGGTGTGCCAGCCGGTCCAGCACCAGCTTGGTCAGCCGGTCGTCGTCGGCTTGCCTGATGTAAATGCCGTTTAGGTTTTCAAGCTTCTTGTAGTCCATTCGCGACGCACCGCGATTGACGTCGCCGATGTCGAACAAGCGGATGGCTTCGTCTCGGTCCACGACCTCCAGATCGCCATGCGACCAGCCGAGGCGGAGCAAATAATTGCACACGGCTTCGGGTAGAAAGCCTTGCTCGCGGAATTCCAACACCGAGACTGCGCCGTGGCGCTTGGACAGCTTGGCCCCATCGGCGCCGTGGATCAGTGGAATATGGGCGAAGCGCGGGCGTTCCCAGCCCATGGCTTCGAAAATCTGAACTTGGCGGAAGGTGTTGGTCAGGTGGTCGTCGCCGCGAACGACATGGGTGATGCCCATGTCGTGGTCGTCCACCACCACCGCATGCAGGTAGGTCGGCGTGCCGTCGCTCCGGAGGACGATCATGTCGTCCATCTCGGCATTGGCGACGCGAACGGTCCCCTGAACCAGATCGTCGACCACGGTCTCCCCGGTTTGCGGTGCTTTCAGGCGGATGGAGGGCTGCACGCCGGCCGGCGCCTCCGACGGATCGCGATCGCGCCAGCGTCCGTCGTAGCGAGGGGAGCGCTTTTCCTCGGCGGCCTTTTCTCGCATTTGGCGCAGTTCTTCGGCGGTGCAGTAGCAATAATATGCCTTGCCGGCGGCCAGGAGTTGGTGCGCGACCTCGGCGTGGCGGGCGGCTCGGGTGGATTGGAACACCGTCTGCTCGTCGCGATCGAGGCCGAGCCAGTTGAGTCCTTCGAGGATGACTCGGGTGGCCTCGTCGGTGGAGCGTTCGCGATCGGTGTCCTCGACCCGGAGCAAGAACGCGCCGCCGTGGTGGCGGGAGTATAGGTAATTGAACAGCGCGGTGCGGGCGCCGCCGATATGCAGCAGGCCGGTTGGGCTGGGGGCGAAGCGAGTGCGTATGGTCATGCGGCATAGTTGGCGCAGGCGCCGTGCCATGACAACCGCGATCGCGTCGCCCATACGCCTCGGGTAGGAGGCGGCTTCGTGCGACATAAAAGCGACGAGTGTCCGAATTTGTCTCATTTCAACGGTGTGTATCAATTTTTCTGCTCGACCCTTCGATTTTTTCTGTTTTTTTGCCAAGCGTTGGGTTACACGGCGTTCACACTTTACCCACCACCGAATCAGCTACGCCTTAAACGTCTATTTTGTTGGACATAGTATCATGAATAGCAGCACCCGCACGTTGGCCGCGATCGCATGCACCGTTGCTCTCGCGCTGACCGCTCCGGCGAAAGCCGACCAACTCAACGTTACCAGCGTGTCCGTTCCGCTTTATTCGTCGGGCATCAACGTCAGTTACGGCGCAACGACCTGGAGCGGCGTCATCGCCGGGCAGATCGTGCTGCACGCGACCAATTCGGCCACGCCTGCGGCCCCGGCGTTCGACGCTGCGGCATGGTGCGTCGATCTATTCCACGCGATCTATATCGGCAACAACACGTATACATATTCGATCGGTAGCGCGCTGACGACCGACGGCAACGGCGGCACCATCTCTGCTGCCACGAACGCGAAGATCATGACCCTCGGGGCCTACGGCAATTCGCTTTTGGCAGGCGCCAATGCCGGCAGCGCCGATGTATCGTCCGCGATCCAGCTGGCGATCTGGCAGACCGAATATTCCGGACTGACATTCGTCGCTAACGCCGCTGTGACCGCCTACGTCACCACGTTCGAAGCCTATGCAAACACCCACACCTATACCGGCACCGCGCTGGCACCGTTGAACGGCCAACAGCAGTTGATCACCGACTCCGTTGGGCCGAGCGGTATCAGTGGCGGTAATGCGAACGCGCCGGAGCCGGTGTCGATCGGTTTGCTGGCGACCGGCTTGGTCGGCTTGGGCTTCGTGCGTCGTCGTCGCCCGCAGTAACGCGCCTTCCCACTACCTGACGACACCGAACTCGCCGTAGAACCCCCTCCGACGCAATAACCGCGATTTCGGAGGGCGCGATGGAACAAGCAATCGCCGCGATGCGAGCAGCCGTGCGGCTAGCCGAGCAAGGCGACCGGATTGCCGCCGCCGCCGGACTGGCGCGGGCCGCCGCGATGGCGCCGGACGATCCCCGCCTGCAAGTGCAATGCGGCGGTTTTCTCCGGCAACTGCAACACCCCGCCGAGGCGCTAACCTGTTTCGACCGCGCCCTGCGAATCCTTCCCGACAATCCCGCCGTGCTCGGCAATCGCGGCATCGCCCTGGCGGAACTCGGACGCCATGCCGAGGCGCTGACCTGCATCGACACGGTCGCCCGCCTACGTCCCGACGACCCCGCTACTCTGGTCAATCGCGGCAGCCTTCTTATGCAACTCGGCCACCCGATCGAGGCCCTGGCCGATTACGATCGCGCCGCCGCTCTGCGGCCCGACCAAGCACCGATCCATTCCAATCGCGCCAATCTGCTGTTGGACCTGCGGCGCCCGGCCGAGGCGCTCGACGCCTACGATCGGGCATTGGCCCTGCGTCCCGATCATGCGCCGACCGTGGCGGATCGGGGCAACGCGTTGTTGGCGCTCGATCGACCGAGCGAAGCTCTTGCAGCTTACGACGCAGCCTTGCGGATCGATCCCGGCAATGCCCATACGCTGGACCATCGCGGCAAGGCGCTTCAGGTCCTCGGTCGGCTGGACGAAGCCCTGGCCAGCTACGACGATGCCGTGGAGCGGGCACCGAACGTGCCGGCGATGCGGGTGCATCGGGGGCTGTGCCGGTTGTTGCTGGGCGATTTCGCCAACGGTTGGCGCGACTATGAATCCCGTCGTCTGCCGCCGGTAGCGCCATGGCCGGAGTCGCTGGCCGGCCAGACCGTGTTGTTGCAGGCGGAGCAAGGTTTGGGCGACACTGTCATGTTCTGCCGCTACGCGCCGCTGGTGAAAGCTTTGGGTGCCACCGTGTTGCTTCGCGTGCCGCGCTCGCTCGTGCGTCTGCTCGCGACATTGCCCGGTGTGGATTGGGTGGTGGGGACGGACGAGCCGCTGCCGGTCCACGATTTCGCCTGTCCGCTCATGAGTCTGCCGGTCCGCTTCGGCACCGTACCTGCCGAAGTGCCCTATCTCACCGCGACGCAAGCACAGACGGCGATCTGGGCCGATCGACTGCCGGGCAACGGACGCTCGCGTGTGGGATTGGTTTGGTCCGGTAATGCGGATCACCCCAACGATCGCAATCGCTCTATCCCGCTATCTCGCTTTGCTCGATTGGTCGAAGGCGATGCGGACTTTGTCTGCCTCCAAAACGATGTGCGTCCGACAGACGACCCGGCCTTGCGCGATATTCTGGTACCGGAGCCGCTGGAGCGCGACTTCGCCGATACGGCCGCGCTGATCGCGTCGATGGATATTGTCGTGACAGTCGACACCTCGATCGCACATCTTGCGGGGGCGATGGGCAAGCCGGTGTGGATATTGTTGCCGCACGATCCGGATTGGCGTTGGATGCTGGGGCGAGACGACAGCCCCTGGTACCCCAGCGCGCGATTGTTTCGTCAACCGGTGCCGGGGGATTGGGATACCGTGTTGGATATCGTGGCCCAGGCACTCAGTCGAATAGAGACAAATCGATGATATCGCCCATTCGATTGTAGCCGACATCGCTCCGATGCAGGTGGTCGCCGCAATCGTAGATCGGCAGCATGCGGGTGGGACGGTCGGGGTCGCGGACACCGGCCTCGAAGTCGATGACCGCGTCGAAGGCGCCGCCGGTGCGGATCCATGTGTTGACCGCTTGGCGCTTGGCCTCCCCCTCGGGCGTCCAAGCGCCGGGGAAGAAGGTTTCGTTCTCGAACGGCGGTAAGGTGCCGCCATAGAACGTCACGTCGCGTGTTTTCGCCCGCAGCGCCAGTTGTTTCAGGCCGGCGATCATCTGTTCGGCCGTCACGTTCTCGTCCGCTCGGCCCATACGGTTGCGGATGTCGTCGATGCCCAGGCAGATGATGGCATGGGTGGCGCCGGGTGCGGCCAATACGTCGCGATCGAACCGTCGTAGGCCGCTGCTGCCCCCGCCCGTCGCGCAGGATGCGATTGCCGCCCAACCCCTGGTTCATGACCGCCATTGTGCGCCCACTGTGGCGCGCGAACAGCCGGCGCGCGAGCTGGTCGGGCCATCGGCAATAGGCGTCGTGACTGGAGATATTGTCGTCGGTCAGCGAATCGCCGATGCAGACGATGCCGCCAACGTCCGGGTCGGCGACGACATCGAGGCCGCTGAGGATGTACTAATTGTCGACAATCTTGCCGACCGGCATCGCGTCCTCGGCCGAGAAATTGCCGAGCGGAGAGATGTAGTTGGTCTGCCGAGCGTAACGACCGGTTATTTGAAAACTCGCAGGAACGGTATCGGGCAAATCGATGCTGACGGCGACATCGGCGAGGGCTGGCAGATCCATTTCGACGGGATCGCCGATCAGCATCGCACCGGTTGCGACGGTCGCCTCGGGCGCGCCGCCGAAGGTCAGCGGGCGGTTCGAGTCGGGAACGATTTGGGTGCCCGTGGCCCGTCGGCCAATATGCGCCGCACCGATACGCAGCTTGCCGGTGCCGTAAGCATTGGACAGTCGTACCCGAAACGTGTTTCCGCCCAGGTCGATACGCGGGTTCATTCGCAGTGTCCGATTGGCCAGGGCGATGCCCTCGGCCGGGGCAGGGGCGGCGGCCCAGGTTCCCACCCAATGTTTGTTTTCCGACATGCGACGTTCCCAGATGGTATTTTCAGTAACATTGGTGCGGGTAGAGGCGTTTTGGCAAGCGTGGGCATTGACATAAGACGCAATTCCACGCACGCAGCGCTGCACCGCATCGCGTGTACCGAAAGGAAGAATCGAATGTCTGTTACCACGTCCGGGATGAAGACCCGTTTTGGCATGATCGTTGCTCTGGCCCTGACTGCTGGCCTGGCCGCCTGCGCCGACGACAAGATGGCT
>JBAXFK010000047.1:0-21767 GCA_037139955.1 Rhodospirillales bacterium | reverse complement strand
GCCGAATCATATAGTCGGGACGCGGGGCGCGTTTGGCGAATACGAGCCGAGCGGGATCGATCCCCCTGGCCGCAGCTTCGGTGCGCATATTTCGGATCGCCGAGTCGCTGGCGACATAAAGCCACAACACGCTTTTGGGCACGGAGGTTAGAATACGCATCCAGATATCGAAAATATGCGGCATAATTTTGAAGTTGTTATTGAAGCAACAGAAGACGAATCCGTCCTCCGGCAGCCCCGCCTCGGTCCGCGATATCGGCTCGCCATAGGTTTGTCGGTCGGTGGTATTGGACTGGAAGCTAGGGAGCCAGACGGTTTTCTCGGCAAAGTACGGCCTGTCGGTTTCGGGAATCGCGACGGGGTCTGCCAGAATGTAGTCGATATACGGTGCGCCCATCGTGCCGAGGTAGCCAATATAGCTTACCTGCATCGGTGCAGCCCGCAGCGCGAAAATGCCGGGTCGAGCATGCAGCGTAAAGCCGCCGAGATCGACGGCGATGTCGATATTTTTCTCACGCGCCATTCGGGCGATATCTTGGTCCGACATCGTGCGGCCGTCGATATATTCGTCGAAACTGGATGCCACGCGATCGGCCATCGTATCCTGGGTCTGCGGTCCGAATGCGAAGCCCACAGTATGAAATCGGTTTCGATCGTGATTTTCGAATAGACCGACCATCAAATAAGAGACGGGATGATCCCGGAAAGCGGCCGAAAAATATCCGACGCGAATTTTTCCGCCGGCGGACTGCTGCGCGATCGGTCCCAGCCGTGCGTCGGCGGGGTATTTCGCGCTCGCGTAAATCTCCGCCGCGCGCCGTTGCAGGATTGAGTCGGCAGGTACCAAAAGCGATGCGAACGGTGCGAGTACATGGGCACCTTGCATGACTCGATTCGTCAAACGTTCGACGGTCGCGGCAAGTTCGCGCCAATCGCAAACTGTCAGGCGGAGTTGCAATACATCGCCCTCCAGAAAAGCCAAGTCCGGCCGCAAGGCTAGCGCTTTCTCCTGGCTTGCGATTGCGTCCTCGAAAAGGGCCAGGTCCTGCTGCGCGGCGCCGCGATTGTGGTACGCTTCGGCATGATCCGGCTTTAGTGCGATAGCGCGATCGAAATACGCGATGGCCTCTCGTCCGTGCCCGAGACCCAGCAGAGACGTGCCGATATTATAATGGGCCTCGGCGTGATCGGCTTTGTGAGCGATGGCTTGTTGGAAGGCGATCAGCGCTTCCGCGTCACGTCGCAAATTGGCGAGAACGAGACCGCGGGTGAAATGCGCCTCGGCGAAATTCGGCGCTAAGGCAATGGCGCGATCGCAACGATGCAGCGCTTTTTCGAACAGACCGAGGCTACAGAGCGCCACGGCAGCATTGAAATACGCTTCGATAAAATTCGGGGCCAGCGAGATCGCTCGGTCGAAGCTGGCGACCGCTTCTTCCGCGCGGTCCAGCGATTTTAACAGACTGCCCCGATTGACCCAGGCATCGGCGAAAGCCGGATCGAGTGCGACGGCCTTGTCCCAATGCGCCAGCGCTTCGTCCCGACGGCCAATTTCGTTCAGCACGCCGGCGAGGCTGTTGTGCAGTCGCGCCGCACCGGGAGCGAGCTTAACGGCCTTGCTCAGCAGCGATACCGCGCGCTGGAGACGGCCGGTCTCTTGCGCGATCGCGCCGAGCAGATGCAACGCATCCCCGTTTGCGGCGTGGCGCTGCAATATCTGCGCGAGAAGCTTCTCTGCATCCTCCAGCCGCCGTTGCTGGTACAGTACGACGGCACGCTGGAAGACAGAAGAAGGTGCTTCCCGAACCATTGGCTTACATCGCGATCGAGAACCCGCCATCGACCGGAATGGCGGTGCCGGTCACAAAATCGGATGCCGGGGTCGCAAGGAACGCAGCGACACCCGACATATCCGGCGGCGCGCCCCAACGACCGGCCGGGGTGCGCTTTTCGACGCTGGCTTGCAAACCGTCGACCTGCGACCGCGCCCGCACCGTCAGTTCCGTATCGATCCATCCCGGCAGCACCGCGTTTACCTGGATATTCTCCTTCGCCCAGGCGGTCGCGAGGCATTTCGTCATCTGCACGATGCCGCCCTTGCTGGATGCGTATGGCGTGGCGTAGGGCGCACCGAACAGCGACATCATCGAACCGATATTGATCATCTTGCCGCCGCCGACCTTGATCATCGCGGCATAGGCGGCCTGCGAGCACAGGAACGCACTCGTAAGATTGGTGTCCAGGACTTGATGCCATTCGTCCTCGGAATAATCCTGCGGCATTTTACGGATCGAGGTGCCGGCGTTGTTGACCAGGATATCGAGACGACCGAAGCGCTCCTCGGTCTCGGCGATCATACGCTGGCAATCTGCCTTCTTGGTAACGTCGGCGGTAATGAACTCGGCCTCGATCCCCAAAGCGCGCAGAGCTTCCAGGGCGGAGACGGCCTTTTCGGCGTTGCGCCCGGCAATCGCGACATTGGCACCGCAGGACGCGATGCCTAGCGCCATAGCAAGGCCGATGCCGCCATTGCCCCCGGTAACCAGCGCGACCTTGCCGGAGATATCGAACATTTTCATTGGATTATCCTCTGTCTTGGGCACCAGTGTGGCGGGGTCGGACAACGCCGTCCAGCAGGGCATTTAAAGCCGCTTCGTCGGACCAAGCCAACCCAACACCGACGACGGTTACTTTGGTCCGGATATCGTGCGGCAGGCGAACGGCATCCTTTGGGGTAGTGACCGGGATCGCGTCCAGGCGCGCAGCCCATGCCAACAATCCGTCCAGGTCTCGCCGCGCATAGGCAAAATGGTCGGAGAACGGAACCCGCTCCACGACCTCCACCCCTGCCTCGGCCAGTGGGACAAAGAATTTCGCGGGATAGGCGATGCCGGCGAAGGCCAGGACCCGGCGCCCGCGCAACGCCGCAATCTCCGGCCCCTGGACCAACGATGCTCGGAGCACCGGCAACCCCGGCGGCAGCGCCACCGCCGCACCGATAACCACCGCTGCTTGGCAGCGCGCCGCGCCGGTCGCCACAGGCTCCCGCAACGGTCCGGCCGGCAGAACACGGCCGTTGCCGAAGCCGGTGGCGCCGTCGACGATCAGCAACGACAGGTTTTTGACCAGCGATGGGTTCTGCAAACCGTCGTCCATCAGCAACACCGTCGCCCCCGCCGCCACGGCTGCTTTGGCACTCGCCGCTCGATCTCCACCGGTCCAGGTCGGCGCGATTTCGGCTAACAACAGCGCCTCATCCCCGACCTCGGCCGCAGTGTCGGTGGGCAACACGCGATGGGTGCCGCGCGAAGACCCACCGTAGCCGCGCAGCAACACATGCACTGCCTCCCCCCGAAGGATGAGCCGCCGCGCGAGGTCCAGCACGACCGTGGTCTTACCGGCCCCGCCTACCGTTACATTACCGCAGCATATCACCGGCACGGCCGCACGCCAGCCGGGCCGGGCGACGCGGTGGGCGGTGAGGGCGGCACCGATCGCGGAGAGGGGGGCTAGCAATTGCGGTAGCCACCCATCGCGGAACCAAAAATCGGGGACGCGAGTCATCGGGGCAGGAGACCGAGCAGTACTTCGGCGGTGTGGCCGGGTAAGCCGGCGTAGAGTTGGACAGCGTCGCAAGCCCGCTGCGTTTGGGCGCTGCGAGATGGGCCATCGCGCAACAGCACCGCGATCGCGGCCGCTAGCCCAGCGGCATCGGCGACCTCGACGAGGGCATGGACGTCCCGCAAGCGGGCGATCGGATCGGTGAAATTATCGGTGTAGGGTCCGACGACAACCGGGCAGCGTAGGCGGGCCGGTTCTAGCGGATTTTGTCCGCCGCCGGGCGGCAACAGGCTACGCCCGACAAACGCGGCATTGGCCAGACGGTACCATAGACCCAGTTCGCCCATCGTGTCGGCGATCCAAATACCAGCCCCTTCCGGCGGCGGTTCCCCGGCTCCACGCCTCGGTGCTTGCAACGCCGTCGCAAGTTCGGCGCCGCGATCCGGATGGCGGGGGGCGACAATAGTGAGCAGGTTCGGGAAATCGGCAATTAGGGTCCGGTGGGCTGCCGCGACCTCGATTTCCTCCCCCGGATGGGTGCTGGCGGCAACCCAGACCGGGCGGTCGCCGATTAGCCCTCGCAGCCGCGCCAGGGTCGAAGGTTCGGCAGGCAGTTCGGGGGCGGCGAATTTCAGGTCGCCGGGGCTAGTCACGTCGCGCGCACCTAAGGAGAGCAGGCGATCCGCGTCTTCCCGCCCACGCGCATGGATGCGGCTAAAACCGGCTAAGATCGATCGCGCCATGGCCGGCGCGCGCTGCCATGCCCGCAGACTGCCGGCGGAGATACGTGCATTGATCAGCATGGTCGGAATGCGCCGCACCCGGCAGGCACCGAGCAGATTGGGCCACAACTCGCTCTCGACGAAGGCGACGGCGTCGGGGTGCCAATGATCGAGGAATCGAGCGACCCAAGCCGGCACATCCAGCGGCACGAAACGGTGCAGCACGCGGTCTTGCAAGCCGAGCTCGGGCAGACGTTGTGTCAACAAATCGGCCGAGGTCACGGTGCCGGTCGTCATCAAGATCCCCACATCCGCTTTGGCCAGGGCGGACAAAACCGGCAGCAGCGAAATGGTTTCCCCAACGCTCGCGGCATGCAGCCACAGCAATTGGCCCGCCGGCCGAGGGGTCGCATCGTCCCCCCACCGTTCCGGCAAGCGGGCGGCGATTTCCTTTCCACGCGCCGCGCGGCGTCGCAGGCTCAGACGCAACACGGGAACTGCCAGCGTCGTTGCCCCCGCCCACAGTCGAGCCAGGAAGGGCGGGGTTAGGTGGGGCAAAGCCGGTCCGCGCAGTCGGCCGCATCGTTAAGGGCGGCCACGATGTCCGTGACGGAATCCCGCCAGCCGTCGCGCGGAACGGTCAGTTCAGGCCCGCACACCATGACCCCTCGACCGAACGGCAACGGCACGCGCATACGATCCCAGGTGTTCAGGACAATGTTGCGGTTGGTGCGTGCGGCGCACGGCACGATCGGCACGCCCGCGAGCGCCGCGAGTTGCGCCACACCGGCATCGGCCTCCCGCCGGGGGCCGCGCGGGCCGTCCGGCGTGATTCCGATAATGTCGCCTTTTTTCAGCAATTTCAGCATAGCGCGTAGGCTGTTCGCACCGCCTTTAGACGACGACCCCAACACTGGTGCGATGCCGAAGCGACGCACGACCTCCCCAATGAAACGCCCGTCGCGATGGTAGCTGACAAGGGTATGCACGACCGGGCGACCGCCGGGCAGATCGTCGGCCATCAGCATCAGCATCGACATCAACGGCAGATATTCATGCCAGAACGCGATAACGGCGGGCACCCCGAGGGCACGCGGGGCGATATTCTCCCGCCCGACCAAGGTCCACCGCGTGGTGCGGAGCGCGAGGCTGAGATACCAGCCGATCGAGCGGGCCAAAATGGCCTGTGCGGTGGGGTGCCGAAGCAGCGCTTTCATCCGCGCGCCGGTAGCACGGGGGGGCAGTCGACGGAAGGGTTCGGCGTGTTGCCAAAGGTTACGGCTAGGCCACGCCGGAACATCGAACGGCGGAACGACACGCCATCGGTCGGGTCCTTTCGTCCAACGTTGGCGGATCGACATCGTCGACCTTCGACAATTCCGATATTGCCCCGGACGCGACCAAAAGCGGCGCACACGCCGTACGCCTTGGATCGGATCGATATGCCTCGAATACTGCTTGCGACGGAAATGCGACCAAGTGGATTTCCATCGTACCGTCCTCGGTCCGAACACGGCGTTGCAGCACGCCGCCATGTTCGGCAAGCAAAGACAAGACACACGCTTCGTACTCCTGAAACGCGCGCACGCCCGGCAGAGGAATACGGACGGTTACGGCGAAGAGGAGAGCCTCCTCACCCAACCTCCAGCGCCCCGCGTAACTCCCGCACCACCTGCGAGGCCGACTTCTTCCGCCACCGCACCCGTTGATTGATCGGCGTGTTCTCGACCTCGGGATAGACCTTACAGGAGACGAACACCGGCCCTGGCGACGCGAAAATTGCCGGCAGCGCCGCAGTGAATTCGTCGATCTCGGAAAAATTCATCGCCCTCGGGTAGCCGGACGACCGCGCGATACCCGCGTAATCTATGACTTTCGAACCCGGCACCGGCTGTCCGCCGGTCGTCGCGTATACCTCGTTATCCAGCACGAAATGATAGAAATTCGCCGGCGCCTGTTCGGCAATCGTCGGCAATTGCCCCAGGCTCATGAGAATGTCGCCCTCGGAGTCGAACAGCACCACACGCTTGTCCGGCCGAGCCAAGGCCAAACCGAGTCCGAAGCCGGCATGCCCGCCCATGGCGGGATCGCCAAGCGGGATGTCTAGCGCGGTATCGGATTGCTGGATCCAATGCCGCCCGCCGCGGCCGGAGATAACAATGGCGTCGCCGCGGTGCTTAGCGAACGCTTCGATCAAATCGGCTGTGTTCATCATTGTGAATTTTCCTCAGCGATTGAAACCGTGGAACTCGTCGCCGACTAATACGACGACGGGCTTTTTCGTCTTCTCCGCCACCTCGAACGCGGTCGAAATACGATCCGCATCGTCGTCGTTCTCCACCAAGTAGAAAGGAATATCGAACGCCATCAGGAAGCGTTCGGTATAATGCGCGACTGTATCGGTAACGACACCGTGGCGGGTATAGCCACGGTAGCCGACCAGCATCACGATCGGCACGTCCAACCCCATCAGCCAACCGCGAATAGAATCGCCGGACTCCAGCATGCCGGTATTCTGGATCAGGATCATCGGCTTGCGCCCACCGGCGAACAAGCCGGCAGCGATCGACATCGCATGACCCTCCCGCGTCACGCCAACCAGCCGCAGATCGGGATCGGAGCTCATGAGCAGGTATAGAAAATTGGTCTCGCTGTCCGGCAGCCACACGATGTCGGTAACACCGTTTGCCTTCATTTGCGCGATCACGGTCTCGGGACTGAGCGAATTCGCCTCGGCCATTTGATATCCCCCGTTGCCGCCCGGTTTGTCGGCGGCCTCGGGTAAAGCTAACATCGGCCAGACGCACACGACCAGAGGGGAGACCGCACCATGAGCCTGACATTCAAAGCCGGCGACGCCATCATTCACCGTATTATCGAGATGGAATGCGGTTTTACGCCGGCGTTGGAATTCCTGCCGAACCTGACAAAAGACGTGCTGGAGGAAAATCGCCATTGGCTGCAACCCGCCGCGATGGATGCCAACGACAATCTGGTGCTGTGCTTCCAGTCATATGTCGTGCAAATCGGCGGCAAGAACATCCTTGTCGACAGCTGCATCGGCAACGATAAGGATCGTGCCGCGCGCCCGTTGTGGAATAAGAAGAAAGACACCGCCTTCATGGACGGGTTGAAGCGGTCCGGGCTGACACCGAACGACATCGACTTCGTCATGTGTACCCATTTGCACGTCGATCATGTCGGCTGGAACACCAAGCTCGAAAATGGCCGCTGGGTCCCGACCTTCCCCAATGCTCGGTATTTATTCTCCAAAATCGAGCTGGATTATTGGCTGGCGGAAAATGCCAAGGGTGCGATTCCGCCGATCGTCGATAGTGTGATCCCGATCGTCGAGGCCAAAGCCTGCGACATTGTCACCTCCGACCATCAACTCAGCGACCTCGTGACCCTGATGCCCAGCCCCGGCCACACGATCGACCATTACGCCGTTGCCATCGGCAAGGGACGGCACGATGCGGTATTCACTGGCGACCTGATCCATTCCCCGTTGCAGGCGCTGTACCCGGAACTGACAATGCGCGTCGATTACGATCCCGCACAAGGCGCGGCGAGCCGACGGGCGTTCCTAGAGCGCTATTGCGACACGGACACGCAGTGCTGTTTCGCCCATTTCCCCTCGCCGTCCCGGGGTTATGTCAAGCGCTGGGGCAATGGGTTCAAGTGCGAATACATCGTGGGATAACGACCTTGCCGCTGTCGCTACGGGAATTGCACAAAGGGTTCGCGCACGAGGTCCTGGGCCTGGACCTCGGGCACCCATTGCCCGCGGTAACCGTTGCGGCGCTGCAAGATGCGATCGACCGGCACGGTGTGCTGGTCTTTCGCGGTCAGCATCTCGACGATACCTCTCAAATAGCGTTCGCTCGGTTGTTTGGACCTCCCGAGCGATTTGTACTGTCGTATCGGCCGGGAATTGCATTGCGGCTGAGCCAACCGGAGATGGTGGATGTGTCCAACTTGGACGCCGCCACCGGCAAACCGCAGGACCGTCACGCCCGCCACCGGATGGTGAATCTTGGTAATCGGCTATGGCATACCGATAGTTCGTTCAAGCAAATGCGCGGTGCCCTATCGATGCTGTATGCGCACACGGTGCCGCCTTCGGGCGGGGAGACCGAGTACGGAGATTGCCGCACCGCGTACGACCGCCTGCCCGCCGCGACGCAGCAGCAAATCGATAGCCTCCAGGCTCAGCATTCGCTGATGCATTCCCGAGCAACGCTGGGGTTCGCGGATTTTACGCCCGAAGAACACGCGGCGTTGCCGCCGTCGGTGCATCCGTTGGTGTCGGTCAGTCGGACGACGGGGCGGAAGGCGATCTACGTGGCGTCCCACGCGTCGCACGTCTTGGACATGCCCATCGCCGAAGGGCGTCTTTTGATAGCCGACCTGATCGAGGCGGCGACCAAACCCGATTTGGTCTACCGCCACGCTTGGCAAGTGGGCGATCTGGTCGTGTGGGACAACCGATGCACGTTGCACCGAGGTATGCCGTTCGATGAATCCTATCCACGCGATCTACGACGGGTGACGACGTCGGACGTCACTTCACCGAGGTGATGGCATTGCGGTTCTGGGCGTAGGCCTCCGGGCCGGTGCCGGGATCGACCGGGCGGGACTTGCCGTAACTGATCGTCTCCATCCGAGCCGCCGTCACGCCGTGCGCCATCAGATAGGCCTTGTCGGCATTGGCGCGACGTTGACCGAGGGCGAGGTTGTATTCCTCGGTGCCGCGTTCGTCGCAGTTGCCAGCGATCCAGACTTGCACGTTCGGGTTCTGCTGTAGCCAATTCGACTGCCGATCGAGCGTTGCCCGAGACTTCTCGTTCACGGTGCTTTTGTCGGAATCGAAGAAAATCTTGTCGCCCGCCAACTGCACTAGGTCTTCTTGCGAGCCCGGCGTGGCCCGTCCCGCACCGCCACCCGCGCCACCGGCTCCGCCTGCGCCGAAACCGCCAGACCCGTTGGCACCACCCGCGCCATTCTTGTCCGCATTGCTATCCGAACCGCACGCTGCAAGCAGCGCCACGCTGGCCAGACAGGCCATGGTCCAAGGCTTCATGATCGTCTCCTCGGCTCCGAATCGGAGCATGCTTCACGATGGGCGTGTTGGTAGCCGGTCGGCGTGGCGTCGCACAAATGCGAATTACGAGGAGCCGATCAGCACCCCGGTGGCGAATACCAGCGCGCCACCGAACGCGACTTGCATCGCGGCCGATAAGGGGGGCGTGTCCATGTATTTCCAACGAATCCAAGAGATGATGGCCAGTTCGAGCACCACCACCGCCACCGCGACCACGGTCGCGGTAAAAAACGCGGGGATCAGAAACGGCAATGTGTGCCCAATACCGCCTGCCATGGTCATCAGCCCGCAAATCAGGCCGCGAATCCAGGGCGCGCCTCGGCCCGTGAGGCTACCGTTGTCCGACAGCGCCTCGGCGAAGCCCATCGAAATACCGGCACCGACCGATGCCGCCAGACCGATCAAGAACGCGTCCCAGGATTTGCCAGTGGCAAAAGCGGCGGCGAAAACCGGCGCCAAGGTCGACACCGACCCATCCATCAATCCGGCAAGGCCTGGCTGAATGACGCGGAGGATGAAAGACCGTCGGGCATGGTCGTCCTCGTGTTCGCGGACGTCTTCGGGCAGATTGCGCTCGCGGATGCCCTCGGCCATGTGTTCGTGCCGCACTTCGGCGTCGGCAAGATCGCCGAGCAACTTGCGGATAGACACGTCTTCGCTGCGGGCGGCGGCGCGGCGATAGAAGAGCTGGGTCTCCCCCTCCATGCTTTCGGCCATGTCGCGGACGGCATCGAGTTGCAGCGGCTGGATCTGCCAAATCGGTTTATGATGGATGAAGCCGCGAATGTCCTGACGGCGGATCAACGGGATGTGCTCGCCGAATTTTTCCCGATAGAGGTCGAGCAGCATACGCCGATGATCGGCTTCCTCGGCGGCCATTTCGCTGAACATCGCCGCGCTGCCAGGGTATTCGCCGCGCAGTCCCTCGGCGATATCGACATAGATGCGGCCGTCTTCTTCCTCATTGGCGATGGCGAGGGCGAGGACTTCGCGTTCGGTCAGATCGGAGAAGTTGCGCATGACGGGGTATTTGGCCGTTTGCTGCGCTGCGTCAAGAGATGTCCCACAATCGGCTGGATTTGACACAGCGCGGGAACACCCGGACCCTGCTGCGCAATGAACGTCCAAGCGCGCCACTCCTTGCTGTCCCCGTTCCGGGTACGAGCCTTCCTGATACAATGGCCGGCCGATCTGCTGACCAATGTCGGGATCGAGATGGAAATCCTCATCCTCGGCTGGTACATCCTGGTCGAGACCCAGTCTGTCCTGCTGCTCACCGTCTTCGGCGCGTTACGCTACCTCGGCACCTTGATCGCGCCGCTGTTCGGCATGGCCGGCGATCGGCTCGGGCATCGTAACGTGCTGTGCGCGATGCGTGGCACCTACGCCACCCTTGCCACCTGCATGACCGTCTTGGGCTTCGCCGGACTGCTGGGTCCCATCCCCATTTTCATCGCCGCCACCCTAGCGGGACTGGTCAGGCCGTCCGATCTGGCCATGCGCAACGCGCTGGTCGCGGTCATGATGCCGGGGGACCAACTCATGGGCGCCATGGGCGTGGCACGCACCACCGCCGATTTCTCCCGTATTTTCGGCCCGCTGCTCGGCGCCGTGCTGATGGCGTCGACCGGCATCGGCACGTCCTATCTCGTCATCGCGGCCTGCTACATCGGCGGCGGCGCGTTGACCGGCATGGGCGGCGCTGGCCTCACTCACCGAAAAGCAGCGGGTGTCGGCAACGCATCATTCACGAAAGAGGTCATGGAGGGCGTGAGCTTCGTCTGGCGCACCCCCTGCGCGCATGCGGGCATGTGGCTGGCGGTGCTGGTCAACGCCACTGTGCTACCGCTGACAGGCGGCCTGATGCCCTATATCGCCCGCGATGTTTACCACATGGACCGCATCGGTCTCGGCGTGCTGGCCGCGTGCTTCTCCGTGGGGTCGCTGATCGGGTCGATCGGGGTCAGCCTTGTCGGCCAAGCCATGCCGGCGGCGCGGGTCATGCTGCTATCGACGCTCGTATGGCACATCGCCGTGCTGGCCTTCGTGCTGATGCCCAACCCCTATAGCGGCGGCGCGATGCTGGTGGTGTCCGGCATATGCCAGAGTTTCTGTATGGTGCCGCTGGCCGTCATGCTGCTGCGTGTATCCGGCGAACAATACCGCGGCCGAGTCATGGGCGTCCGCATGTTTGCCATCTACGGCCTGCCAATGGGTTTGCTGTTGGCCGGCTGGCTGATCGGGCAGGTCGGCTTCACCGCCATGGCCGTCGGCTACTGCGTGGCCGGCTTCGCCGCCGCCGCCGCGATCCTGAGTTGGTGGTGGCGCGCGGTCTGGCCCCTCGACGCGCAAGGGAACGCCGCTCGGTGATTCCTGCGCCGTTCAAAGTGCGCGGCTTCTTATTCCAGTGGCCCGCCGACCTCCTCACCAATTGCGCCATCGAGATGGAAGTCCCGATACTCGGCTGGTTCATCCTGACCGAAACCCAGTCCGTCCTGCTGCTGACCGTCTTCGCAGCGCTGCGCTACCTCGGCACCCCGATCGCGCCAATGTTCGGCATGGCGGGAGATCGGTTCGGGCATCGGCGGCTGTTATGCGCGATGCGCGCCAGCTACGCCGCAACCGCCGCCATCATGACCGTGCTGACCTTCGCCGGCTTACTCGGCCCCATCCCGATCTTCATTGCCGCCGTGTTCGCCGGAATAGTCAAACCGTCCGATCTGGTGATGCGCAACGCTTTGATCGGCGCGATTATGCCACCCGAGCAACTGATGACCGCGATGGGGGCAGCGGGCACGACATCGGACGTGTCGCGTATTGTAGGACCCCTGGCCGGGGCCGCCTTCGTCGCGGCGACGGGCCTAGGTCCGGCTTTTCTCGCGATCGCGGCCGCCTACACTGTGGCCACCATACTAACCGCGATGGGCGGTCAGGATTTGGCACACCGCCGTGCCGAGGGCGTCGGACAGGCGTCGTTCGTGCGAGAGGTAGGGGACGGATTGCGCTACGTTCGGCGGACCCCGTGCCTACACGCCGGCATGTGGCTTGCCGTGCTAGTCAACGTCACTGTGATCCCGTTGACCGGTGGGCTGATGCCATACATCGCCAGGGATATTTACCATTTGGATCGGTTTGGCCTGGGCTGCTTATTGGCCTGTTTTTCCGTCGGAGCGTTTTGCGGGTCGATTGGCGTCGGATTCTTGGGGTCTCGGCTCCCAGCCGCGCGGACCTTCATCGCGGCGGTGCTGGCCTGGTGCACCATGGTGCAAATCTACATCTTCATGCCCAACCCGATCGGCGCAGGTATCTTCCTGATCCTGGCCGGCATCGCCCAGAATTTTTGCCAAGTCCCGCTCTTCGCTATGCTGCTACGCGTCGCCGGAGAACGATATCGAGGGCGCGTTATGGGCGTCCGCATGATGGCGGTCTACGGCCTTCCGATGGGCCTGCTGGCGGCGGGATGGCTGATCGAACGCATCGGATTCACCGCCCTGGCAGTAGGGTACTGCGCGGGAGGCTTCGTGCTAACCTTGGCAATCGCTTTCCATTGGCGCGCGGCGCTGTGGCCGCTGAGTGCGGTGGCAAACGCGCGACGCTGAAGCCGCTCGACACGATATATCGCCCGAACGAAAAACGGCCCCAAGCTTGCGCCCAGGGCCGTTTCCCATCCGCCGATCGGCAGAAGCTTACTTCAAAATCCCCGCCAAAATCGCCAGCAACAGCAGAGCGACAATGTTGGTGATCTTGATCATCGGGTTCACCGCCGGGCCGGCGGTGTCCTTATACGGGTCGCCAACGGTATCGCCGGTCACCGCCGCCTTGTGCGCGTCGGAACCTTTGCCGCCGTGGTTGCCTTCTTCGATATACTTCTTCGCATTATCCCAAGCGCCGCCGCCCGAGGTCATGGAAATCGCGACGAACAGCCCCGTCACGATCGTGCCCAGCAGCATCGCGCCCAAAGACGCAAACGCCGCAGCCCGGCCGGCGATGACATCGATCACGATCCACAGCACGATCGGCGCACCGATCGGCAGCAAAGACGGGATCAACATCTCTTTGATCGCAGCTTTGGTCAGCAAATCGACCGCAGTGCCGTATTCCGGCTTAGCAGTGCCGGCCATGATGCCCGGGATTTCGCGGAACTGACGGCGAACTTCCACGACGACCGAACCGGCCGCGCGTCCCACCGCTGTCATGCCCATCGCCGCGAACAGATACGGCAGCAGACCGCCGACGATCAGGCCGACCACGACATACGGGTTTTGCAGCGCAAAATCGACCTTCAGCTTCGGGAAATAATGCTGCAAGTCCTGCGTGTAGGCCGCAAACAGCACCAACGACGCCAGACCGGCGGAACCGATGGCATAGCCCTTGGTCACCGCTTTCGTGGTGTTACCCACCGCGTCCAACGCGTCGGTCGTGACGCGCACGTCCTTCGGCAGCTCCGCCATTTCCGCAATGCCGCCGGCATTGTCGGTCACAGGGCCGTACGCATCGAGCGCTACGATCATACCAGCCAGAGACAGCATCGTCGTCGCGGCGATCGCAGTGCCGAACAAGCCGGCCTGCATGTAGGTGATGATAATGCCGATGCAGATCACGATCACCGGGGCGGCTGTCGCCTCCATGGAGATCGCCAACCCCTGGATCACGTTAGTGCCATGACCGGTGGTGGAGCTTTGCGCGATCGAACGCACCGGACGATATTCCGTCGCGGTGTAATATTCGGTGATCCACACCAGCAGGCCGGTGACGGCCAATCCGACCAAGCCGCAGACGAACAGTTGCATGCCGGTCATGCCGTTCTGGATTTCGCCGAAGCCGACCGTTTGCGAGATCACCGCACCCACGCCCACGACGGACAACAGGCCGGTTACGATCAGGCCCTTGTACAGCGCCTTCATGATCCCATTATCGGCGCCCAACTTCACGAAATAGGTGCCGACGATCGAAGTGACGATGCAGATGCCGCAAATAGCGAGCGGGAGCATCAACAGATTGGCTTGCGCTGCGCCGGTAAAGGTGATGGCTGCCAGCAGCATGGTGGCAACGATGGTCACGGCATAGGTTTCGAACAAATCGGCGGCCATACCGGCGCAATCGCCCACGTTATCGCCCACGTTGTCGGCGATCACGGCGGGGTTGCGGGGGTCGTCTTCCGGAATCCCAGCCTCGACCTTACCCACCAGATCGGCGCCCACATCGGCGCCCTTGGTGAAAATACCGCCGCCCAGACGGGCGAAGATGGAAATCAGCGAGCCGCCCAGACCCAGCGCAACGAGCGCTTCCATGGTCGGGCGCATGTCCGCACCCGGCGCCATGCCGGATTTCAGCACGAAGAAGTAGCCGGCAACGCCGAGCAGGCCGAGGCCCACGACGAGCATCCCGGTGATCGCACCCGATTTGAACGCGATGTCCAGCCCGGCCGCGAGGCCCTGACGCGACGCCTGCGCCGTGCGCACGTTGGCGCGCACCGACACGTTCATGCCGACATAGCCGGCAACGGCGGATAATACCGCCCCGATGACGAAGCCGATGGCGGTTTTCACGCCCAGAAGCGCCAGCAACACGACGGCGATCACGACGCCGACGATACCGATGGTGGTGTACTGCCGGTTCAGGTACGCGCTCGCGCCTTCCTGAATGGCGGCCGCGATCTCCTGCATGCGGGCATTGCCGGCGTCAGCCGCCAAAACCTGCTTGGCAGTGATCAGGCCGTAGATCAATGCCAGCACACCGCAGGCAAGGATCGCGATTTGGGCCGATTGCATCCGAGGTTTTCCTCTTATCGAATCAGTTATTGCAGCCGGTGCGACGGGCACGCGCGAGCGCATCCGCCCCGACCAGGGTGGAAGTGGAGCGGCGTATGCCAGAACAGTCGTCCCGACGCAAATAGCAGCCTTGCGCACTGCCGCAGCTGGGGCCAAATTGCCCGGCACGGTGCGCCTGTAGCTCAATTGGTTAGAGCTGGCGGCTCATAACCGCTCGGTTGTAGGTTCGAGTCCTACCGGGCGCACCAAAATTTTTCGTAATCCATAAACCATCGGACGGGTTCTGGCGGCTCGCTCGCGCGGGTAGCCCAACGACACTTCTTCGTGCCGGACGCCATCGTAGACCTCGGTCAGGGGAATGTGCAGATGACCGTGCACCGCCACGACAGCCCGATAACGGACATGCCAGTCCGCCGTTTCCCGCGTGCCGCACCAAAGGCTGAATTCCGGGTACCGCAGCCTAGAGACCGGCCCTGGATGCAGCGGCCAATGCGAAATCAGCACGGTACGCTGCCCCGCCGGGATCGCATCCAGCCTAGACCGCGTGTATCGCAAGCGCTCGGCGCACCAGGATTCACGGTCGGGATAGGGGAACGGATCGAGGAAATGCTCGTCCGTACACACCACCCGCGCCGCAATGGCACGGGCCATGGCGTCACGCTTGGACTCGCCTTCAGGTCGCAGCGAATAGTCGTACAAAACGAACAGCGGCGCCACGACGATATCGTCCCAGACCGGAAACGGGTCCTCGGGCGTCAGCACATCGATCGCGCGGCAACGATCGACCAGAGCGCGATAGCGATCGACCCCGCGCAATGGATCGCCCGCGCGACTCCAAAGGTCGTGATTGCCCGGCACCCAAATGACCCTAGCGAACCGCGATCGCATCGTCGCCAGAAAGTCGACCAAGTGCTCGGCGTCGTGCGACACATCCCCCGCCACTGCCAGCCAAGCGTCGGGGGAGTCGGGGTATAGCGCCCCGGCGAACTCCCGGTTGGCGGGGTGGTTCAGATGGACATCGCCGATCGCGAACAATGTGGTCAATTTCGCCTCCTACCCTGCCGGTAGCATGAGAATGGGGCGCACGCGAAGCGCCGCAACGGCGCCCCGGCCCGCGAACGAACATGCCTTGTTTGGCGATAGGACCCGTCCAAATCTCTCGATTTATGCATTCGGGCCGACGATGAAGATGGCTTGGAAGCGAATCTGAGGGACGGTCAGGCGCAATGACAAGACGCCGCTCAATTCGACCGATTGGGCAGCACGTAGATCGCCTTCTTCCCCTCGTACCCTCCTTCGAACGAGGTCGGCTGGCGTCAGGAATTGGCCCCCCCCTCTGCAGGAGCGACCTTTAAGCGCGCACAATCCCGACGAATTTCCGTGCCTCCGATATGTGCGCCGCGTTCGGTCTCTCGGCCGGTGCTCAAGCAACCGCCCAAAACTCTGTATTTGCCAATGCATTGGCATCGTCCAGCGCGACGCTTTTTTTGACCGCAGGCTAACACAATTTCTATTTGTTCTACGTGCAGGGAAGTTTTGGATCGTCCCTCCAATACACCGCCACGAATTCCGGCGGAACCGTCTCGTACGATGACGTTCCGCAACCCGCGTCGCTTACACTGCTTGGCGTCGGCGTCGCGGTTCTTGGCATGCTGCGCCGCCGCCGGGCTTAGCGCCCATAACGGGTGGGGCACCCTGCGGTCCCGGCGTTCCGGCCTCCCGCCTCGACTCATGTTGAGCATAAATGTCGGAGAATTTTACAGTGTGACGATAGTGCCTTAGGGCAATATCTTGTAATGAATTGATATGGCGGAATTTTTTTGCGGCACGAAATTTGCCTATTGCAAATCAGAAAATGTAATCGGGAGTCAATCGCATGCGAAACCGCCCATCGATCGCCGCCGTTTGGCGATTCGCTGCTACAGGCACGAAGGCGAGGCCGACGCGGAGCCGATCCCTTGTGTCGTCGTTCGTGCGCCGCATTCCGGCCATGGTGGCCCTGGCGACAGCGATCATGGCATTCAACCCCACCTCCGCGCACGCGACGTTGACCCATTTCTGGAGCTTCAACGGAAACGGCCTCGATTCCGTCGGAACCAACAATGCCGTGCTGAACGGCAACGCTGGATATAACTGTGGAGCCGGTGTCGCCGATTTCGGTTCCTGCGTCCTGCAACCTACCGCCACGGGATGGGCGCAGACCCAGAGTCCCCTCGCGCTCGGGTCCGCATTCACGATTATCGGTTGGCAATATCTAACGAACATCGGCGGCAACCAGATCCTGGTCGCTGGCAAGAACCCGGGCTGCGGCAATGGCCCGATGGGTCTCTGGACCACCGGCAGTGGCGCCGCGAACCTGGAAGGATCGGGTTGCACGGGTATCGCCAGCGCCTCCAGCGCGGTCAGCGCCAATGCATGGCATCAGGAGGCCATCACGTTCGACGGCACGACGGCGAAGATATATTTGGACGCGGTGCAGATCGCCTCGGGGTCCTTATCCGCGTCCCTGACTTCCGCCACCAACGGCCTTGCGTTCGGCGCATTCTGGAATGGAGGCAATCTCGCTAGCTTTCACACGAACGGCTACATTCAGGACGTCGCGCTCTACAACACCGCCCTGACCGGGAGCGAGATCGGCGCTGCCCTCGCGCAAGGCGGCAATACCCCATATGGCTTCGTGCCCGAGCCAGCTTCGCTCGTGCTATTCGGTGCCGGGGTGGTCGCGCTCGGGTTTGTTCGTCGGCGCGCGGTGGTTGCGCGTTAGAGCGCACCGCGATTCGATAAGGGATCGCGGTGCGCTGTAGAACTTTATTTTGGGAGCAGCGGTATTCGATCGGACGATTACGTTCGGTCGAATGTTGTTCCACGGTAGCGCGGAGATATCTCTGTTGCGTATGTTTTGATAGTCGGACTCGACAGCTCCCACCCGTGGTGCCGGAAAGAGTGGCGTCCATATTTGGGCGACGATCAAGAGGACCGGTCTGGCCCAAGCGTAGCAATGCCGCAATGCGATCGCCTCGTTCGTTCCTGGAAAAGTGTCGGAATTCTTTACATCCCGACCATTTGGCCACCGAACCACAATATATAGTACATTGATATAAGTTAATATTTTTTATGTGGCATGATTTTTGCTAAAAATTCCTGCGGGAGCTTTGCCGTATCCCACGATGTCATGCTACGCGATGCCGGCAAAGCCACATGCGACAACAAGCGAGGAGTTCCGATTATGGACGTATCATCATCGCGGGGGGGGGGAGCATTCTCGTCTGAACCTCACGGCCTGTCTGGCACTAGCCGCCGTCACGCTTACGGCCGGCGTCGCGAACGCCACCACCATCCAGATGTCCTTGGGTGGCGTTTTTTCTGCGGGGCAAACGGACACGTACGGTTATCTGACAGGGACGGCCGGCACTTCCCTGGCCGGCGTCGGGTTCAGCTATACCGCATCGTGGAACCCGAGCGCTTACAGTTCGAACGCCGGCGCTCATCCCACCTACACGCAATACGGAAGCAGTACCACCGGTGCCATGCAGTCGACCTTATCGGTCACCGGCTATCAGACTGTTACCCTGTCGTTACTTGGGACATCGAATATGACGGACCAGAATATCGGCGGCAGCTATACGAACGTGCAGCTCATCAACGAAAATACCGGGGCGTCTCAGCCACAGCTTGTCTTGATGGATTTCGATACGTCCGCCGCCTGGGTCTCCAACAACGGCCTCCTTTCGCAGACTGCCGTGGATTCATATCTCAGCGGAATCTTGCCGAACCACGTAGGCAACTTCATCGTTGTCAGGCAGGCCAACGGCAGCAACAGCGAGACCTTGAATTTCGGCGGTGCCGCCGAAATTGCAGCCCCGGAACCTGCGTCCATCGCGATTTTTGGCACCGCGCTGGTTGGCCTCGCGATTCGGCGTCGCGCTGCCAAGCGCATGTGACCCGCATCGCCGCACGGCAGCCCGCCTGAGCGACGAACAGATTGCATCCCCGGACCATCCGGTGGGTTTGTTTCGGATCGTACGACAGGCCAACTCATGTGCACGGGCGGGTGAAGCCGTTTGACACGAACCTACGACCGCATCGCGGCATCCGGTCGGAGCCCATCGTCCATAGGTGACGGGATTTCCCTTGTGTGGGCAAGCGGCAGATTCAGTGCAGTATGGTTACAGTCACATCTTTCGAGGAATTCGAAAGTCTTGCTTATCGCCCCACCCGCACGCCGCCGTTTCCCGAACAGTGCATGGACGGGCGACGACAGTGAACAACCGGAATGGCTGCGGTCGGATCCATCCTTGGCCGAAACTCTTGGAGGCGACTGTCGGAAAACTTTACAGTTTGGCCATGGGCAACAAGCCTGACCACTTCGCACCGCTCCCCTTTCGGCCCCGGAGTGCCGAAAATGGCGGCACGAATGCTCTGGAAGCACGAAAGTGTGGGGGGCCCGCCAGGAGCGAGACGGTGGGGGTCTCCCGAGTTGCCTCATCAGTGGCCGCGATTGTCGGAGATTTTTACAGTACGACGGCGGGATGGGAGACGCTCAATATAATATATTGAAATTAATCAATTAATTTTCTGGCATGTTTCTTGAATGCGATATGATATCAAAATACAATAGGAATTCACGCCATGCCCATTCCCTTTCTCGACGTGCTTCGCGGAACCGTGTCGCGGCGGGCGCACTCCGTACCGATTATACAATTATCGGCGGGGACACGACGGCGCGGTCTGCCGCTCATCGCCGCCTTTCTCGCCATCCTCGCGCTCACTGCGGCCCCTCGTCCAGCGGCGGCCGGCCTTGAACTTTTGACCTTCACCAATGCGACATTCACCTTCATCGGCCAGAGTGCCGGCTCGATGACAGGGTCGATCGAGTATCATTTCGACGACACCACCGGCGCCGCCACGGCGGCCGTCATGGTCAACATCACCAAAACCGCAGGCTGCTGCGCCATCGGGGGTGGCAACTATTACTTTAATGCACCGGGTCATACGAACAACCTGACTGTCAACTCGGTGCAGTTTTTAACCACCAGCAACCGATTTCAATTCAATACATCGGCTGGCTTCGACAGCACCGGCACTCCCAACGGCCCTGCGGATATTTTCCTCGACGTCACGGGCACCGGTTCATCGGCCACAGTCGCCCTCTTCGACCCGAACAACCACAATCAGACCACCTGCTCCGGCGTACCAGGAAACAATTGCTTCGCCCTCGCGACGATCGGGACGAACGTCGGAATGGACCTGGCAGCCCCCGAACCCGCATCCTTGGCAGTGCTTGGCGTTGGCCTGGCAGCCGTTGGCGCGGTGCGCCGGCGCCGCCTTGCAGCTCAGGTGCGATAAGATCGGCAACGTTGGGTCCGGCCTGACGGCTGGGCCCATGGCGATATCCAGGCCCACGATGCCGGCGCATGCGGGTGGGGTGCGGTATTACTGGCACGCGTCGCTCGAGACCCCGGAACCAGGCGTCCCCGCACTGTTCAGGCTCGCAACCGCCGCGCTTGGCTCGGCGCGTCAACGCCGGCTTTAGTTTTTTTCACAGAGAGTCTGGCATGGCACGGCGCCGATGCCTGTAGGGGGCTTCTGTCGCCAGTAGAAGACCGTGTCCAACGCCGAGCTGCGGGCGCGTGCGATTCAGTCCGATTCCATTACGGTCATGGCTTCCGGAAAGCCCGAAAGTCTTGACTTTTACGCCCAGCAAAGCTAAGATAACGTTCGCGTATGGAGCTTCGACCGTTCGTTTAATATTTCGTCTTTATTTACCATATGCGCTGCAACCCGCGAACAAAGGACTGACGCGGGATCGAAAATCCGGCGAACGATGACAATTCTTCCCAGCCCGCAGCAGCTTCGCTACCTCGTGGCCCTTGCCGAAACCCGGCATTTCGGGCGAGCAGCGCTTGCCAGCGCGGTGACGCAATCCACCCTATCAGCGGGTCTGCTGGCACTGGAACGGCAGCTCGATGCCCCCATCTTGGACCGTGCCGCCGGGCGACACGTGGTATTCACACCCCTTGGGTTGGAACTTGTCGATCGTGCCCGCACCGCCTTGGCCGCGTTAGAAGCCGTCAGCGAAGCTGCCGCCGCTGCCCGCGAACCCCTGTCCGGCCCGCTGCGCTTCGGCGTCATCCCCACCATCGGCCCATTCCTACTACCCCGGCTGATGCCCGCCCTCCGCGCCGCCTTCCCTCGCCTGCGGCTCTATTTGCGGGAGGACACCACCGCGCGGCTTGTCGATCGCCTCGCCGCCAATCGGCTCGATCTTCTGCTTTTGGCCCTCCCCTGCGATTGCGGCGGGGCCGATGCGTTGCAGGTTGCACGCGACAACTTCCTGGTCGCATTACCCCCAGATCATCGCTTGGCCGCCGAGGAAACGATCCCGGTCAGCGCCCTATCCAGCGAGCGCCTGCTCTTGCTGGAAGATGGGCACTGCTTACGCGACCAAGCCTTGGCGGTGTGCGGCTTGCTGGCCGGGGAGCGCGGCGACCAAGATGGTTTTGCCGCCACCAGCCTGCACACACTGGTGCAAATGGTCGCCGGGGGCTTAGGGGTGACGCTGCTGCCGCGACTGGCGGTGGCCTCCGGTATCGCCGAGGGCAGCGGCGT
>JBAXFK010000046.1:0-21990 GCA_037139955.1 Rhodospirillales bacterium | reverse complement strand
GAGCCGCCGCTTGCGCGCGCCTATGCGTTGGCGACCTCGCAGAGGGGGGTTAGCGAACCACTCGGTTCTGAATACCGAACCCGCCCGCCGCGTTCGCCAGCTTTTGTAGATCGGTGCGCGACACCGCGAGGTCGGCGGAACCGGCGCAATCGCCCGCGCCCTTGGCGGTATGTGCGCCGGCCCAGTGCACTAAATACTCCGCCGAGGGGGTGGTGCGATCGCGCGCTTCAATGACCAAACTGCCACCGTGATGCACGATCGTCGCCGGGTCCATAAGGCAGCTAGTCCGACCGCTCGGCGTCGGCCGGTAAGCCGGCACCTCGATTTGCCAGATGTCCTGTTCCTGCGTGTTGGGCTGGAACACCACCATGTCGCCGATTTTGGGGCGCAGGATATCCATATTCATCAGCAGGAACGTTGCGACGCATCCGACTAGCATAACAGTGGTCGCCAGGATCGCCGGTCCGATCGCCACCCAGCGGGCGTCCTGGCCGTCGTCGTGCCTATCGTCGTGCCTATCGTCGTGTTCGTGATCGCCGAGCTGCATCGGATGCTCCTGCCGCCATGCAAAATATGTTCGCCTACATATATTTCGCGCCATGGTGCGGTGCAACATAATGCCAATGCCGATCGCTCCAACCAGCCCTGCGTTTGGCACGGGACAGCTTCTGCCGGATGATGGCGCCGAAATATGGAGGACCCCCATGAAATACGGATTCACCCTGCCGGTGCGCGGCGAACTAGCCAATTTCGATGGCATCGGCGGTATGGCGCGGCATGGGGAGCGCTTAGGCTTCACGTCCGCCACTGTCGCCGATCACATAGCGATCCCCGCCCGGGTTGAATCCGCCTACCCTTACGACGCCTCCGGCCGGCACCCGAGCCATGGCGACGCGATGGAGGCGCTGAGCTTGATTGCATTCGTGGCGGGGCAAACGACGAAGCTGAGGCTGATCACGTCGGTGCTTATCCTGCCCTATCGCAATCCGGTGCTGACGGCGAAAATGGTTTCGACCATCGACGTGCTATCCCAAGGCCGTATCACGCTGGGCGTCGGCGTTGGCTGGATGGAGGAGGAGTTCGAGGCACTGGCCTCCCCCGATTTCGCGCGTCGCGGGGCGGTCACCGACGAATGGGTGACGATCTTCAAGAAGCTCTGGTCGCCCGGCCCGGTGGAGCACGCCGGCAAATTCTACAGTTTCGGCCCCGTGCGGTGCGAGCCGCTGCCGGTGCAGAAACCGCACCCTCCGATTTGGATCGGCGGACACAGCGTGCCGGCCCTTCGCCGCACCGCGCGCTATGCCGATGGCTGGCACCCGCTCGGCACCGTCGATACCGCCGAACTGCGCCCTGCGGAATTCGCCGCAATGCGCGACGACATCCGCCGGATGACCGATGGGTTCGGACGCGATTTCAACGATATTACCCTGGCCTTCGTGGCGCGGCTGCGGGACACGAAGGAGTCGATCTCCGATAACAGTCGGATGCCGTTCTCCGGGTCCACGCAACAACTGATCGAGGATGTGGAAACCTACCGCGCCCTGGGTGTATCGCACCTGAGCTTCGACTTCCGCCGCCCAACGCTGACCGAGACGCTGGACCGCATGGATTGGTTCGCGACCGAGGTGATGGCGAAGACTCGCCGTTAAATCGTCACCCGAGCGCCCAGTTCCACGACGCGGTCGCTCGGGATGCGGAAGAACTCGGTTGCTGGGACCGCATGGTTGGCTAGCCATAAGAATAATGGGCGGCGCCACCATGACATAGTGGAAGTCATGCCGGGCACCAACACGTCGCGACCGAGGAAATAACTCGCCTGCATCGGGTCGAACTGAATGGCGGGCCCGATCTCCTCTAACGCTTTTGGGATGTTGGGGCTTTCCATGAAGCCGTAGCGCAGCACAACCCGCTGAATACCGAGCGCGAGTTGCTCGATCGAGGCGCGTTCGCGCGGCAAGGCCTCCGGCCGGTCGGTGGTTTGAATCGTGACGAACACCACCCGCTCGTGCAGCGACTTGTTGTGCTTGAGGTTATGCAGCAGGGCCGAGGGGACGTAATCCGTGTTCCCGGTCAGAAAGATCGCCTGACCGGGAACGCGTACGATGCTCTTGGAATGCGGCAACCGGTCGAGAAACCCATCGAGCGGCAAGCTGTCCTGGCGCCAACGCTCCAACAGCAGATCGCGTCCGCGTTTCCACGATGTCATCATTGCCAGCAGCACCAGCCCCATCGCCAGCGGCATCCAGCCGCCCTCGACGATCTTGAGGGTGTTGGCGGCGAAGAATACGCCGTCGATCGCGAACAGGCCGCCGAACACCGATACCGCCAACCAGCGCGACCAAACGTATTGGCGGCGGAATACCACCATGGCCAAGATCGCCGTGCAAAGGAATGTGCCGGTGACCGCGATGCCGTAAGCCGATGCCAGCGCGTCCGAGGTCTGGAACATGCCCACCAGCAACAACACCCCAATCAGCAGGGCGAAATTGACCTGCGGGATGTAGATCTGACCTTCCTCGGTTTTCGAGGTGTGCAGCACCGTCAACCTCGGCAAATAGCCGAGTTGCATGCATTGCCGGGTCGCGGAGTATGCGCCGGAGATCACCGCTTGGCTGGCGATCACCGTCGCCAACGTCGCCAGCAACACCAAAGGCAACCGGCTCCACGCGGGTGCCATCAGGAAGAACGGATTCTCGGCCGCGCCGGGATCGGAGAGCATGAGCGCGCCCTGGCCGAAATAATTCAGCACGAGGCTGGGAAGAACCACGAACAACCAACTGATCCGGATAGGCTTGGGGCCGAAATGACCCATGTCGGCATAGAGCGCCTCGGCCCCGGTCACGCATAGAACGACCGCACCCAGTGCGACGAAAGCCAGACCTTTGTGCGCGACGCACAACGCAATCGCGTATTGCGGCGAAAGGGCCAGCATAACCTCGGGGTGATGCGCGATTTGGATGGTGCCCAGGGCCGCCAGTACGACGAACCACAACGCCATGACCGGGCCGAATACCCGCCCAACGCTGTGGGTGCCACGATATTGCACCGCGAACAGCACGACGATAACTGCGACGCTGATCGGCAGCACGAAAGATTTCAGCGCGGGTGTGGCGATTTCCAACCCCTCCACCGCCGACAGCACCGAGATGGCGGGGGTGATAATGCCGTCGCCGAAGAACAGGCAGGCCCCGGTCAGGCCGATCGTGCCGAGCGCGCCGCGCAGCGCGGGGTAGGCGGTGACCCGCTGCGCGAGGGCCATCAGCGCGAGGATTCCACCCTCTCCGTTGTTGTCGGCGCGCATGATGAGCATCACGTATTTCACCGTGACGATCAGGATCAACGACCAAAAAATCAGCGATAATAGGCCTAGGATTTCCGGCCGGGCCACGTCTGTGCCCTGGAACACCTGGAGGCTGGATTTGAGTGCGTAGAGCGGGCTGGTTCCGATATCGCCATAGACCACGCCAAGAACTGCCAACAGGGCACCGGTCGTCGGCACCGCATGGCTGTGCTTGTCGTGCGGGAGCCAGTTTCGGCCCCCAGCGAAGGTCCGAAGCGCCGCGGCGTTCATGATACGACTTACCTCATGGGTAATATGCCCGATATGGGCGGCGGCGGACTACGCCTCGGCTTGTCCGATGTCAAAGGTATAGTTTCTCGCCATTGCGAATCGTCGTGGCCTTAGGGTTCGACGATGGTTCGGCCCGTTTGTCTGGGTGCCGTCGCAATGCGGTCGGACCCACCGATTTCTGCGGCGTTCGATGCAATCGCGGCAACGGCGCACGGCGGCGGTCCGAACCGAACCGCCGGAGACACGCTATTGGCGAAGATCAGGCGCGCATATCCCGCCCGGTCTCCCGCATGAGGATCGCGGCATGGTTGCCGGTGATCGCCGCATGGTGCGCGATGGCGGCGGGCGACATGTCGGAATCGGGCCGTTGTTCCAGCTCGAAATTGCCGTGCCGATCGGTGCCACGCACAAGCGTGGCAGAGTCGTGGGAGCCGGCGATTTGCCGAACATAGGTGGGGATATACCGGATCGCGTAGCCGATGCGGCGTTTGTCGGACGGGTTGGGATCGGACCCATGGATCAACCGGACATGGTGCAGCGACATCTCCCCGGCCATCAGCTCCAGCGTCACGGCCTGCTTTTCGTCGACGTCCACCATGATCTCCTGCCCGCGGCTGAGCAGGTTTTCCTTCTTGAATGTGTCGCGGTGGGCGATCTGGTCCAATGTATGGGTTGCGGGCATCACCCGCATGGCGCCGTTTTCCGGCGTGCTGTCGGACAGCGCGACCCAAGCGGTGATCACATCCGCCGGGTCCAGGCCCCAATAGGTGGAATCCTGATGCCACGACACGAAGCCGGGGTCGCGCGGGTTTTTGATGAAGAAGCTGCTGCCCCAGCACAGCAGGTCGGGGCCGAGCACGTCCTCGACCGCATCTAGGATGGTGGGATGGTGGATCAGATCGTTCAGCCAAGTGAATAGCAGATGCGGCTTCTGGCGCATCTTTCCCTCTAGCGGGCCGGCCCCGGCTTCGAAATTTTCCAGGTTTGCGCGTAGACCGAGGGCCTCGGCGGTGGACAGCACGCGGATCGGGGCGTGGTAGCCTTGCTCTCGGTATTGCCGTACTTCCGCTTCGCTCAGCACCTTGGTCATTGCATCCTCCCTAAGCCTATCGAGGAAGCGCAGCAGTGCCGCGCATCCAAGTCAAGGTTCGTCGCTATTGCGCGGGTTTGGTCGGCGGTTTTTTCGCGGCGGGCTTCTTGGCCGGCACGGCGGTGACCGGCTTCTTCCCGCCCGGCTTCTTCGTCGCGACCGGCTTCCTGCCGCCATCGGGCCGAGCCGCCATCGGTTGTGCCATCGGGGTCGCGACCACGGAATGGACCGGCCGCAGCGGCGAAACCACGTCGTCGCGCAGCGGTTCGAGCGCCGCTACGAACTCCACCTGGGTTTCCACCGGGATATCCCGTCGTGCCATCGCTCGGCGCAGGTCCTGTGCCATGGCGTTGAACTCGGCGTCGGAAATGCCCAAGCCGGCATGCACGTCCTTCATCGGCCGTCCCGTGTATTTGCAGGGGCCGCCGGTGCTGACGCACATCTGCTGCACCAGCATCTGTTTGAATCGCGTGCTGTCGATGCCTTGGAAGCGGCGAGCGATACGGGTGTCGGAGGCAACATTCGTCATGAAGTCGTCGGCCACGGCGATCAGTGTCGCCTGCCCGCCAATCCGGTCGTAAACGGGCGGCGGTCCGGGTTGGCGCCCCGCCGAATCGCGGTCGCCCCCGCCGGTGCAAGCTGCGACTGCCAAAAGCAGCGCGATAGAAAGCGAACGAACGGGCAAGGCGAGACGCATCGCGATTCCTCGAAAACAGGGCATAGGGATGCAGCGTATAGCCGCAACGGAGGAGTCGGGTGAAACAACCGCCGACAATCGCGATTTTCGGCGCCGCAGTGCGCCCCGACGGACGCCCGTCCGCCACGCTGCTGCGCCGCGTCGAGGCTGCGGCGACCTTCGCGGATCGGTTTTCAGCCGCGATTTTTATTCCAACAGGCGGCGTGGGGCGTTTCGGCGCGTCCGAGGCGTCGGTCATGGCGGCGCTGCTGCGGAGGGAATCGCATCCGCATTGGTCGATCGTGCTGGAGGAAACCGCAACCGACACACTTTCGTCGGTTCGCGCGATTCGCCGCCTACTGCGCGAACACGGTATAACCGGTTCGGTCTATGCCGCGACCAGTGCTTACCACATGCCGCGCTGTTTGCTGCTGCTTTGGCTGGCGGGCATTGCTGCCCAGCCATGCCCGCCTTCCACCGCTCCGGCAGCCGCCAGTCGCTGGAAGCGTTGGTACTGGCGACTGCGGGAGGTCCCGGCGATCCCGTACGACGCAGCGATCGTGTTGTGGCTGCGTCTGTTCGGGCGATTGTGAGTTAACGTTCGACTTCGTCGGCGTCGGTCTCGACCTCGATGTCGGCACCGATGGTGTCGGCGTCGTCTTCCAGGTCGTCGGCATCCTCCAGGACGCCTTCGTCCTCGGCCTCCTCGACGCCCTCGACTTCGACATCTTCGATCCCCGGCGCGGCGGCGGGCTTCTTGGCGCGTTTATCCTCGGCCACATTACCGCCGGCTCGGCGGATGCGCGGCTGGTCCAGCGGCTGTTCTGTCCCGCATTTGGGACAGACCGGCGGCGCTTTTGTCATGTCGTAGAAGCGGGCGTTGCAGGCAACGCATACCCGCTTCAATCCTAGTTCGGGCTTAGCCATGTCCGGGTGCCTCTTCGGTCGGTGCGGGTCGAATTCAAGAGCGGGCGCCCATGCCACCCCGCCGCCCCGCTGTCAAATTTTTCTCCCGCATGATAGGGGCGCGTGTTTGCCAAGGATATCGATACGATGGACCACCCCGCCGCACGCCCCCTCCGGTCGCACCGAGCCGCCGCGCCGCTGACCGGCCGTGTCGCGGTGCCCGGCGATAAGTCGATCAGCCATCGCGCGCTGATGTTCGGCGCGCTGGCAATTGGCGAGACTCGCATTACCGGCCTCCTGACCGGGGAAGACGTGCTGCGCACGGCCGGCGCCATGCGCGCCTTGGGGGCCGAGGTCACTCGCGATCCCGATGGCATCTGGCGCGTTGCCGGTCGTGGCATCGGCGGCCTGACCGAACCCGCCGACGTGCTCGACATGGGCAATTCCGGCACCGCCGCGCGGTTGTTGTGCGGCATTTTGGCCACCCATCCGCTGTTCGCGGTCATGACCGGCGATGGCAGCTTGCGCGGCCGGCCGATGCGCCGGGTCACCGATCCGCTGTCCAAGACCGGCGCTCGCTTCATGACGCGGGAGGGAGGGCGTCTGCCGATGGCGATCCAGGGCGCGACCGATGCGCTACCGCTGGACTACCGGGTGCCTGTCCCATCCGCTCAGGTGAAGTCCGCCGTGTTGCTGGCCGGTCTGAACGCCCCTGGCATCACCCGGGTGGAGGAACCCGAGGCCACCCGCGACCATAGCGAGAATATGCTGCGCCATTTCGGCGCGACCGTGACGGTAGAAGTCGCCGGCAACGGTCGAATCATCGAGCTTGTGGGCCAGCCCGAGCTGCGCGCCGCCGACGTGTCGGTGCCGGGCGATCCGTCCTCGGCCGCGTTTCCGATGGCTGCGGCGCTGATGGTCCCGGGTTCTCGGCTGACGATTCCGGCGGTTGGGTTGAACCCGCTGCGCACCGGTCTGTTTGCCACCCTGCTGGAAATGGGCGCCGATATCGTGGTGACGAACCAGCGCCTGGAAGGGGGGGAGCCTGTGGGCGACCTGATCGTGTCGCATGGCTCGCTGCACGCGGTGGACGTCCCGCCAGAGCGCGCGCCCAGTATGATCGACGAATACCCGATCCTGGCCGTCGTGGCCTCGATGGCCGTGGGCACCACCCGCATGCGGGGTTTGAAGGAACTTCGGGTCAAAGAGAGCGACCGCTTGTCGGCCACCGCCGCGCTGCTGGCGGGCAATGGCATAAGGGTCGAAATCGAGGGCGACGATTTGATCGTGCATGGTACCGGCAAGGCGCCGGTTGGCGGAGGGCTGGTCGCCACTCATATGGATCACCGCATCGCCATGTCGGCCCTGGTGCTGGGGTTGGTGACCGAACAGCCGGTAACGGCCGACGATGCCGGTTTCATCGAGACGAGCTTCCCGGACTTCATCGGCCTGATGAACGGCGTGGGCGCCGACCTTCGCACACCATGACGATCGTTGCCATCGACGGTCCTGCCGCAGCCGGTAAAGGCACGCTGGCGCGGCGATTGGCCGCCGAGCTTCGGCTGCCCTATCTCGACACCGGGTTGCTTTATCGCGCCGTCGGACGGCTGGTGCTGGATGCCGGCGGCGACCCGCGCGATCCCACGACGGCCGAGGCGGCGGCGCGGCGGCTCGAACCGACCGATCTCGAACGCGACGATTTGCGCGGGCCGACGGCGGATGCGGCGGCCTCGGCTGTCGCGGCGGTGCCGGGCGTGCGGGCGGCGTTGCTGGATTTCCAACGGGGTTTCGCCACCAAAGGTGGGGCAGTGCTCGATGGGCGGGACATCGGCACGGTTATCTTCCCCGACGCCCCCGCCAAGTTATTCGTCACCGCCAGCTCGGCGGAGCGCGCCCGTCGGCGTTGGCTGGAAGTGCGCGCCAAAGGATCGGACGCCGATCTTGCGACGGTCGAGCGCGAGATGCGCGAACGCGACGAACGGGATGCGGCCCGAGCAACGGCGCCGATGCGTCCGGCGGACGATGCAGTGGTGCTGGATACCTCGGAGATGGACGCGGAAGCGGCGTTCCAGGCGGCTTTGGCGGCGGTGCGGGCGCGGTTGAATCTTCGATAGGCCGACCCGGCCGACCGCGCCGAAGCGGGAGAAGACATTCCGATTGCGCGTCGGCGATCCGGGACGGTGGACAATCGTATCCCGTGGGCACTCTTGACTCCAGCAATCCGAAGCTTATGTGTCCCCTATCTGCAACCGGCCTGCGCCCTTGGCGCGGGCAAGCCGTGTTTCCCAGATGCGAAACGCGCACACCACGGCATCTCCGGGGCCAGACCCGGACCTCCGTAACGGAACAAACAACCACATGGCACTATCCGCCGCCGCCCGGGCCCAAGCGCCCGCGCAAGACCATTTCATGGGTGAAGATTTCGCGTCCTTGCTGGACGAGACCCTCGGCAACGACTCAGGCTTCGACGGTTCCGTCGTCACCGGTCGCATTGTCCGCCTGACCGACGACTATGCCGTTGTCGATGTCGGCCTGAAATCCGAAGGCCGCGTGGCCCTCAAGGAATTCGGCCCCCCCGGCTCCGTCCCCGACATAAAGCCGGGCGATACCATCGAATTGTATGTCGAGCGATACGAAGACCGCGACGGCTCGATCGTTCTGTCGCGCGAGAAGGCTCGTCGCGAAGAAGCCTGGACCAACCTGGAAAAGGCGTTCGAAGCCCAGAAGCGCGTCGATGGCACCATCTACGGCCGGGTTAAAGGCGGCTTTACCGTCGATCTCGGCGGCGCCGTGGCCTTCTTGCCAGGTTCGCAGGTCGATATTCGCCCGGTGCGCGATGTCGCGCCGCTGATGGGCAATCCGCAGCCGTTCCAGATCCTGAAAATGGATCGTGCGCGCGGCAACATCGTTGTCTCCCGTCGTGCCGTGCTGGAAGAGACGCGCGCCGAACAGCGCAGCGAGCTGATCCAAGGCCTGAAGGAAGGGCAGATCCTCGATGGCGTGGTGAAGAATATCACCGATTACGGTGCGTTCGTGGACCTCGGCGGCGTCGACGGTCTGTTGCATGTCACCGACATCGCGTGGCGCCGCATCAACCACCCATCCGAAGCCCTGGTCATCGGCCAGCCGGTCAAGGTGCAAGTCATCCGTTTCAACGCCGACACCCAGCGCATCAGCCTGGGTATGAAGCAGTTGGAATCCGATCCCTGGGAAGGCGTTGCCGCCAAATACCCGCCGGGCGCCCGCTACTCCGGCCGTGTCACCAACATCACCGACTACGGCGCCTTCGTGGAGCTGGAACCCGGTGTCGAAGGCTTGGTGCACGTGTCCGAAATGTCCTGGACCAAGAAAAACGTCCATCCGGGCAAAATCGTCGCCACTTCGCAGGAAGTCGACGTTATGGTTCTCGACGTGGACAGCTCCAAGCGCCGGATTTCGCTGGGCCTCAAGCAGGTACAGCGCAACCCCTGGGAAGAGTTTGTCGAGCTGCATCCGATCGGAACCGAAGTCGAAGGCGAAATCCGCAATATCACGGAATTCGGCCTGTTCGTCGGTTTGTCCGCCGACATCGACGGCATGGTTCACATGTCCGATTTGTCGTGGGACGAAGCCGGCGAAGCGGCGATGGCGGGTTACGAAAAGGCCCAGATCGTCAAGGCGAAGGTGCTCGATGTCGACGTCGAGAAAGAGCGCATCAGCCTGGGCATCAAGCAACTGCGCGACGACCCCGCCGCGTCGGTCCTCGGCTCCGTCCACAAAGGCGATGTCGTGACCTGCGTGGTGTCCGCCATCCAGGCGAACGGCATCGAAGTGAAGGTCAACGACGTTCTGACCGGCTTCATCCGTCGCGCCGAACTGGCTCGGGATAAGGCCGATCAGCGTCCCGATCGTTTCGCCGTCGGCGAAAAGGTCGATGCGAAGATCACCGCCGTGGACCGTGCCGCGCGCAAGCTGACGCTGACCATCAAGGGCAAAGAAGTCGAGGAAGAGAAAGCGGCGATGCAGGAATTCGGTTCGTCCGACTCCGGCGCGTCCCTCGGCGACATCCTGGGTGCGGCGATCCGTCGTCGCAACTTGGCTCAAGAAGGCTAAGTGTCAGGGGGTCGCATGACTCTCGAAACCGACTTGCTACTGGACAGGCGGCGCCTCAAGCGCCGCCTTGTCTTTTGGCGGACGCTGACCGTCCTGACCGTCGGTGTCGCGCTACTGATTTCCCTTCGCGGGGGCGCCAGCGGGCTGCCGGTTGGCGGGGCACACGTCGCCCGCCTGTCGATCGCGGGTTTGATTACCGAAGACCGCAAACTGACCGAAGCCGTCGACAAGCTGGCCAGCGACGCATCGGTCAAAGCACTGATCGTCGCGATCGATAGCCCCGGCGGCACCGTGTCCGGCGGCGAAAGTCTGCACAATGCCATCGCTCGGGTTGCCGCCAAGAAGCCGGTGGTCGCGGTGATGGGCGGAGTCGCGGCCTCGGCCGGTTACATGATCGCGGTCTCGACCGAACGAATTTTTGCCCGCGAATCGACGCTGACTGGCTCGATCGGCGTGCTGCTGGAAACTGGCGAAGTTTCCGGCTTGCTGGAAAAAGTGGGCATTACGGCGGAGTCGATCGTGTCCGGCCCTCTGAAAGACCAACCCAGCCTCACCCATAAATTGTCCGATCCAGGGCGCGCGGTGCTGCACGCTTTGGTACAGGACATGTACGACCAGTTCGTCGGCATGGTCGCCGCCGGCCGGCACATGCAACCCGATGAGGTCCGCAAACTCGGCGACGGTCGCGCCTATACAGGCCGGCAAGCCTTGGCCCTGAAATTGGTGGACCAGATCGGGGAGGAACGGGATGCACGCGAATGGCTGGCGGCGATGAAGGACGTGTCCGTCACCCTGCCGATCGACGATGTGACCGCCACGACCCTGTTGAGCCGGACACTGTCCAGCACGCTGGGACCTTTGTTCGAGGGTGTGTGGAAAACGGTTGTTTCCCAAAGTGTTAGGCTTGACGGGGCTTGGGCCGTCTGGCAGCGTACGAATGACCTTTGACGGGGACGCACCGTGACGAAATCCGAACTGATCGCCGGTCTGGCGGCCGATAATCCGCATTTGCGCGGCCAAGATGTGGAGGTCATCGTTGCGACGATCTTCGACCAGATCACCGAAGCCCTCGCACGCGGGGAACGCGTAGAATTGCGCGGTTTCGGGGCCTTCACCATCAAGCACCGCGATGCCCGCACCGGCCGTAATCCCCGCACCGGGGAGGCAGTGCCGGTCGACGAGAAATCCGTGCCGTTCTTCAAAGCTGGCAAAGAACTGCGCGAGCGCGTCAACACCGGCAAGCCGACCCGCAGCCGCGCGCGGGCGTAGGCCCTCATCCATGCAGCGCGTCCTGCTCATGCTCGCGATCGCGCCGCCTTTGCTCTTGCTGGCCCTATTCGCCGGATCGAACCGCGTACCGGTCGTGTTGAAACTCTGGCCCACCGATCTCAGTTTGGAATTGCCGCTTGCGTTGGCCATTCTTGGCGCTGCCGCCTTTGCATTTCTCGGCGGCGGGCTGGTGGTCTGGGCCGGCTCGTTCCGCCAGCGCCGGAAACTGCGCCGGTCGGAAGAAGCGGTGCGCCTGCTGGAAGAGCAGATCCGTAGCCTGCGCGCGCAGTACAAGGCGCTTCCTCCTCCCGCATCGTAGGGTGTCATGTCCGCCGATAAACTGATTGTCGCCCTCGATACCACCGACCTCGGCCAAGCCGTTGCTTGGGCTACCGCCACTGAACCGCATGTGGGATTGTTCAAACTGGGGCTGGAATTCTTTCTGGCAAACGGTGCTGCGGGGGTGCGTGCCATCGCCGGGCGACCGGTATTTCTCGATCTGAAACTGCACGACATTCCCAATACCGTCGCGGGCGGTGTGCGTGCGGTATTGGATCTCCGGCCGAAAATGCTGACCATCCACGCGTCGGGTGGAGCCGCGATGATCGAGGCCGCGCGCAAGGCCGCCGAGGCAGCGGGCGCCGAGCGGCCGACGATTTTAGCGGTGACCGTGCTGACCAGCCTGGATGCGGCGGCTTTGTCCGCCATGGGCATTGCCTCGTCGCCTGCCGAGCAGGTGCTGCGCTTGGGGCGGATGGCGCTCGCGGCGGGGGCAGATGCGTTGGTATGCAGTCCGTTGGAAGTCGCGATGCTTCGTGCCGAACTTGGCCCGGATGTGAAATTTGTTGTCCCTGGCATTCGCCCGGCCGGCGCCGCCGCCAACGATCAGGCTCGGACCATGACCCCAGCCGAGGCAATCGACGCCGGCGCCAACTGGATCGTGGTCGGGCGCCCGATTACCGGTGCCGCCAATCCTAGGGAAGCCGCAGCCGCGATCGCCGGCTCCTTCCCGTGATTCGGGTCAAAATCTGCGGCATCAACGATTCCGTCGGTTTCGATACGGCTGTGCAAGCCGGTGCCGATTGGCTGGGGTTCGTGTTCTTCCCGCCCTCGCCCCGTTACGTGACCGCCGCCAAGGCTGCCGAACTGTCGGCCCGTCACGCGGGTGGCCCGCCGCGCGTCGGACTGTTCGTCGATCCGACCGAGGATGCGATCGCCGCCGTGCTGGCCGAAATGCGGCTCGACATCCTGCAATTGTATGGACGCATTCCGGACATCGCCGGCCTGCGGGTGCGCTTCGGCCTGCCGATTTGGCGGGCTGTGGGCGTCGAAACCCAGACCGATTTGCCGACCGACAGCCGTGGCGCCGACTGCCTGCTGCTGGAGGCCAAGCCCCCGCCCGCCGCCACCCGTCCCGGCGGCAACGCGGTCAGCTTCGACTGGTCGATAATGCGCGGTTGGACCGCGCCATGTCCTTGGGTTCTCGCGGGCGGCCTGACACCCGCGAATGTCGCCGAGGCTGTGCGCACGACGGGCGCGACAGCGGTGGATGTGTCGTCCGGCGTGGAGCTTAGCAAGGGCGTGAAGGATCCGGTCGCGATCCGGGCCTTCGTCGCGAATGCCCGCGCGGCCCGATCGGTTACTTCTTCCGCATATTCCAAAACACGACGTGCTCCGGGACGTCCAACACGCCCTCGAGAGAATCGCGCCATACGGCCGGCATGAGGTATTGGCCGTAAGGAAGGGCCAGCCCGATTTCCATCGCGTGGCGTTGGATTTCCACCGCAAGCGTCTTGGCTTTTACCGGATCGGCTTCCTTTAGCCACGCCAAACGCAGTTTTTCGTGCGGTTCGTCGCAGGGCCAGCCGGGGAAGGCCTTTTCGCAGTTGGCGGGGGCCTGGATGGAGAAGGCGGGATTGGCACTGGCTACTTGGCCTCCGGTTGTCAGGAAAATGTGCCAACCGTTCGGTGCCGGCCCCTTGATGGTGCGGCGGGCGGTGATGGTGCCCCAATCGACGGTTTGCAGGTCGACATTGACGCCGGCTTTGCGCATCGCCTCGACCATCACCAAGGTGGCGTTGTGCTGCATGACTTGGTCCGTTGCATCGAGGACGACGATAGGCTCGTCCTTGTAGCCGGCGTCGCGCAGCATCTTCATGCCGCGTTTGAGGCGGACGTCCTCGGGGTCGTTCGATAGCAGCAGTTCGGTGCCGGCCTCCGACCCCATGGCGGAGCCGCACATCATCAGCGCACCGCAGACCTGACCATCGGTGAGGTTGCCCATGACCGCCATGATCATGTCGGGCTGATGGATGAAATTCTGAATGGCGACGCGGATGCCCTGTTTATCCATCGGCGGGTTGGTCCAATTCAACCGTAACTGCCCCTGAATGCCGATCGGCCATAGCGAGCGCACCGTCAGCCCTTTGGTCGCGCGGAGATCGGCGATCAGATCGGGCGCGGCAAATTGGATGAAATCGACCTCTCCGGTTTTCAGTGCGGCGGTTTGCGTGGTGGGATCGGGGATATTGAGCCATTCGACTCGGTCGACACGGACGGTCTTGCCGCCGGAGATACTGGAAGGCGGTTCGGCACGAGGCACGTAAGTCGTGTTCTTCAGGTAGACCACTTTGCTCCCTGCCACCCATTCGTCGCGTTTGAAGATAAACGGGCCGGATCCGGTGGGGTCCAGGATTTGCTTATTGGCCGGCAGCCCGTCGACGATTCGAGCGGGGTAGATAAAGGTGGGTACGGCAGAGGGCTTGCCGAGGCTGAAAATGAGCTGGGGAAACGGCTCTTTGAGCCTGATGACGAAGCCTTTGTCGCCATCGGCTTCCGGTACCGCCAAGGCTTGGGCGATGTATTGGCCAGCGGAATCCACCAGCATCCAACGCTTTAATGACGCGATAACATCGGTGGACGCGACCGGCGTGCCATCGGAGAAAGCCAACTTGTCCCGCAGCTTGAAGCGGTATGTCAGTTTGTCGTCGGATACGGTCCATGTGTCGACCATTTGCGGCTGCGAAACGCCCTGCGCGTCGGTGCCGAACAATGTATCGTACACCATATAGGCATGAATGCGGGTCTGCGGTGCAATAGTCCAAAGCGGGTCCAAACTCCGCAGATCGCCATTCATGACCGCTCGGACTGTCGTATCGGCCCGCACGGGCACGGCGAAAAGTATTAGGCCGAATAGCCAAGATGCCAGGCGTGACTTGGATGTCATGCGAATCTCCCTGTGGCGCGATTTTATGGGTGCGCCTTATCGGAGGTATGGAACCATATCTGGGCGGGAATGAATACGGTTCCCGCCGAAAGGCAGCGCGGATGCCGGGTATGACGATTGCCGGCTCTGGGGTATAGAAGCGGTATGCTCGCGACGCGTTCGCTCATTCGTATTGCCGTCAACGTCGCTTTGGATGCGCTCCTGGCGGCGATTGCGGTTCCGGTGGCGCGGTGGATCGCGGATCCAGCCGGCAACGCCATGAATCCGCTTTGGCTGATCCCAGTCGGTGCGCTTGCCCTTTCGATTGCCGGAATCCCCTTCCGCCTATCGCGACAATACTGGCGTTTCGCCGGCATCGAGGACCTGTTGACCGTCGCCGCTAGCAGCGCGGCCGCCGCCGTCTTGTTCGCGGCAATGACGGTGGCCGGTGGCGCGGCATCTGCCAATCTCGCATTTCCCGTCGTGCATGCCTTTACCCTGTTAGTGTTGCTTGGCGCACCTCGCGTGTTCTATCGCCGTATGCGCCTGCGTGGATTTGCTCCGCCCGCTCAAGGCGAGGTCGCATCCATCGTTCTGGTGGGAGAGGGCGAGGACGCCGATCTATTTCTGCGTGCGATGGCGCAGGATCGCCGCCAGTCTTTCCAGGTGGAGGGCATTTTGGCGCCCACCGCCCGTCTGACCGGACGCCGCATACAGGGCTATCCGATTCTGGGCTCGGTCGCCGATGCCGGCAGGATATTGGAGCGTTTGCGGGACGAAACCCGTATGCCCGATATGCTGGTCATCGCATCTCCCGATCCGTCCGGTGCATTTTTGACGACGATCTTGACCCAAGCCGATCGGTTCGGATTGCAAGTCCGCCGCGCGCCCCGGCCGACGTCGCTGGACGCGCATACCGGGCCGGAAAAGGCGCTCGAACTGAAGCCGGTTGCGATTGAGGATTTGCTCAATCGGGCACAAGTACCGCTAGACCGCGACGGCATGGCGCGGCTGATACAAGGGCGGCGCGTGGTGGTAACCGGCGCGGGCGGCACGATCGGTAGCGAGCTCGCGCGCCAAGTCGCGGCGTTCGGCCCGTCCAATCTGATCCTGATCGATAACGGCGAATTCGCGCTTTGGCAGATCGACCTGGAGCTTGCGGAAACGCACCCGGGCGTGCCCCGCCGCACTCTGATCGCCGATGTCCGCGACGAAGCCCGCATCCGCGCGGTGTTCGAAGATGTGCGCCCCGAATTGCTGTTCCATGCAGCCGCGCTGAAACACGTGCCGATGGTCGAGGCCAATCCGCTCGAAGGCTTGCTGACCAACGCTGCCGGCACGCGCCATGTCGCGGACGCCGCGCGCGCAGTGGGCACTCTGGCGATGGTCCTGATTTCCACCGACAAAGCGGTCAACCCGACCAGTGTCATGGGTGCGTCGAAGCGGTTGGCCGAAATGTATTGTCAGGCGTTGGATATTCAGGCACGCGCATCCGGTACCGGCATGCGGTGCATCACGGTGCGGTTCGGCAATGTGCTGGGTTCCACCGGATCGGTTGTACCATTGTTCCAGCGTCAGTTGGCGCGCGGTGGGCCGCTGACCGTGACCCACCCCGACATGCAACGTTATTTCATGACCGTGCGCGAAGCCGTGGGGCTGGTCCTGCAAGCCAGTGTGCTGCGGGTGGGCGATGCCGAACTGCCGCTATCGCACGACGGCGGGATTTTTGTGCTGGATATGGGCGATCCGGTGAAGATCGTTGACCTCGCGCGGCAGATGATCCGGCTGGCTGGGCTGCGCCCCGAGGAGGACGTCGAAATCCGCTTCACCGGACTGCGCCCAGGCGAAAAGCTGTTCGAGGAATTGTTCCACGGCAAAGAGCCGCCCGTCCCGACCGGCCACCCTGGCTTGCTGATGGCATCCCCCCGGACCGCCGACCCGGCGATCGTCGGGCGCGCACTCGACGAAATCGCCGCCGCCTGCCGTGGCGGGCAACCGCGCCTCGCCCTATCGTTGCTCGGTCGCCTCATTCCCGAATTTGAACATAACGTCGACGGAGCCTCCGGCGAGGCTCGGGCGTGAACCAGCTTTGTAACGAGGCAACATGACCCGTACCCCGATCCCCTTTCTCGATCTGAAAGCCCAGCAGGCGCGGATCGCCGTCGACCTGCGCCGCCGGATCGATGCTGTTCTTGAACACTGCCAATTTGTGATGGGGCCGGAGGTCGCGGAACTCGAAGCCGCTCTGGCAAAATTCTGCGGTGCCAAGCATTGTGTCGGCGTCAGTTCTGGCACCGACGCCTTGCAAATCGCGCTAATGGCCGAGAATATCGGGCGCGGCGACGCGGTGTTTCTGCCCGCTTTCACTTACACCGCAACGGCCGAGGTGCCATTGGTCCTTGGCGCCACCCCGGTTTTCGTCGATGTCGATCCGCGTACATTCCAGATCGATCCGGCGCATCTCCAGCAACGTATCGCGGATGTGCGTGCTGCCGGCCTTTTGTTGCCCCGCGCACTGATCGGAGTCGATCTTTTCGGCCAACCTGCCGATTGGCCGGCGCTGGCGGCGATCGCCAGCCGGGAAGGGTTGTTCGTATTGGATGACCTCGCGCAGAGTTTCGGCGGATCGTTGCACGGTAAAATGCTTGGAACCCAAGCCGATGCAACGGCAACGAGTTTCTTTCCGTCCAAGCCGCTAGGCGCTTACGGCGATGGCGGTGCTTTGTTCACCGAGAGCGACGAACGCGCCGCGTTGTTCCGTAGCCTGCGCACGCATGGCGAAGGCACGACCCGTTACGAAGTGCTCCGCACCGGCATGAACGGGCGGTTGGATTCCATGCAAGCGGCGGTGCTGCTCTCGAAATTGACCGTGTTCCCCGAGGAACTCGCCGCGCGGGAGAAGATTGCTTGTTATTACGACTCCCGTCTGGGCAATGCCGTTGCGACCCCGGTGCGTGTGCCCGACAGCACGAGTGCCTGGGCGATCTACGCGATCTTGCTGAAGGACGGCGCAGACCGCGATGCGGTGCAGGCTAAATTGCGGGCGGACGGGGTGCCGACGGCAGTATATTATCCGCGGCCGTTGCATCTGCAACCGGCCTATCGCGACGCGCACGACGGCGCGCCCCTGCCGGTTTCGGAGGATCTGGCAACCCGCATCCTCGCGCTGCCGATCCATCCGGATTTGGACGATGTGGCGGTGGAGCGGATTTGCGACGCAGTGCTGGCGGCGGTATCTTAACCACTTTCAAGGATGGCTCGACCATGAAAGCGACTCTGCAAGACCGCGTCATCGCAGACAGCGACGATATCGTCGAATCCGGCGGCTACCATTATTTTCCGCCCCAATCCGTGCGGTTGGAATGGATGGAGAAAGCGCCCAAGACCGACAGCGACAAGGCATGCCCGCACGGCGTGCAATTCTACGACGTGGTGGTGGATGGCACGCGCGCGCCCCGAGCGGCTTGGTGTTACGAGGCCCCCCAGCCAAGGATGGCAGCGGTCGGCGGCCGGTTCGGCTTTTGGGAGGACGTGGCGGTCTCCTAAATCTTGCGGTATCCTGCGTTCAACCAAGACCAGCAGGAAACGCAGCATGCCCGGCCCCCTCGTCGATACCCACGCGCATATCTATTTGGCTAACTGCCCAATCGTCCCCGGCGCGACGCACCGCCCCGAGCGGTCGTTCACCGACGTGGATTTCGTGCGGACGTTGGATGAGAACGGGGTGTTGTTCGGCGTTATTGCCGCCGCCAGTTTCATGGGCAGCTACAACGATTATTCGCTGCAAGCGTTGCGCGCGCATCGCCGCTTGCGAGCGACCGCGATTGTCGAGCCGAATGCGACGCTGCCGGAGCTGCAGGCGATGGACGCGGCAGGGATCGTGGGGATCCGATTTTCATTGCGCAACTACGCCGGCACACCCGACCTGACCACCCCGGAATATCAGCGGCTGCTGCGTCGGGTCGCAGATCTCGATTGGCATGTGCATCTGTATGCCGAGGGCGAGCGAATCGCCGCGCTCGCACCGGTTTTGCTGAATGCGGGCGTTAAGTTGGTGATCGATCATTACGGTAATCCCGATCCGAAGCTTGGCGAAAACTCCCCCGGCTTCCAGGCAGCGTTGCGGGCGTTGGGCTCTGGCCGGGGGTGGGTAAAAGTGTCCGGCCCTTACCGTTCCCCCGGCTGCGACCACCCCGCCTTGGCCGCTCGGCTACTGACCGAAGCGGGTGCGGAAAGATTGCTGTTCGGCAGCGACTGGCCGTTCGTCGGACACGAAACGACGGTGACGTATCGCGACACCGTCGACTGGTTCGAAAAGGCGATCCCCGACGCGACAACGCGCGAGGAAATCGGCCGCACAGCCGCCCGTTTGTATAGGTTCGCATGATGATCCGATTTCTCCTCGCCGCGATCGTTGCGGCTGTGTCCATCGCGCCGGTGCGGGCAGAAACCGCGCAATTGAATCTGGGCGTGCAGCGCGGCATGACCTACTTGCCGTTCATCGTCATGCAGCACGAACGTTTCGTGGAGCAGCGGGCCGCCGCCGCCGGCATGCCGGGATTGAAAGTCACGTTCAACGTCTTCTCCGGCGGGCCGGCGATGACCGATGGGTTATTGTCGGACACCATCGATGTCGCCGCGACCGGCATTCCGTCGTTTCTGGCACTTTGGGCCAAGGGGAAGGGAAAACTCGCGGTCAAAGGTCTGGCGTCGTACGGTACTCTGCCGATCGCACTGGTGACTCGCAACCCCAACGTCAAAACCTTGGCCGATTTCACCGATAAGGATCGGATCGCAACGCCCGGTGTCAAAACCTCCACCCAGTCGATTTTCCTGCGAATGGCGGCGGAGAAAATGTACGGGCTGGCGCAGGTGGACCATTTCGATGCCATCACTGTCGGTCGCGGCCATCCCGATGCCATGGCTGCGATGCTCGGCAATACCGAAATCAACAGCCATTTCGCCATCCCGCCCTATTTGCAGCAGGAACTTCGTGCGCCTGGCGTGCATATCGTGGCGACGTCGGAAGAAATCGCAGGTGGAGCGGTATCGAACGGTACTATCTTCTTGACCACCCGCTTCGCCGAGGCCAACCCAAAAGTTGTTGCTGCCCTATACGACGGGCTGAAGGACGCGTTGGATTTGATCGCTCGCGACCATAAACGCGCCGCCGCCGACTACCTCGCGGTCTCGGGGGAGCGTACCGCACCGGAAGAAATCCAAGCGTTGATCGAAATCCCCGGGACCGTGTACGATATCGCACCGCACGGCATTGTTACGGTAGCAAAATTCCTCCATCGCACTGGCACGATTGCGGCGGAACCGAACGATTGGAAGGAAATGTTCCTGCCATTGGTACACGGCGAACCCGGCAGCTAAGACAGGCCCAACACTTTCCGCACGCTTGGCCGCTCTGCCATGCGACGGCGGTGGTCGGCAATCTTGGGGAAGTCGGCGGGGTCGATGCTATCGCCCTCCATCCATCCGGCCAGCGTAAATAAGTACGGATCGCAAATCGTGTAACGATCGCCCATCGCCCAGGGGCCGGAAAACATGGTATTTTCGATCGCTGTCCAGCACTCCCCGACCGCGCGTGGCACGGCGCGGCGCATGCCCAGGATCGTTTCCTCATCGTCGGCCCAGCGGTGGCCCCGCATGCGATGGGCGTGTGCGATGTGTAAAGTGGAGCAGAGATAAAGGTTGAACTCCTGCACCCGAGCGAAGGCGAAGGGGTCGTGGAGGGGAGCGAGATCGGCGGTGGGGAAAGTCTGCGCGATGTAGGCGAGCAGCGCGGGAGTCTCGGTCAAAATGCCTCGATCGGTGACCATCGCCGGCACACGGCCTTTGGGGTTCAGCTTCAGATATTCGGGACTGCGTTGCTGCCCGGATCTGAAATCGATCGGGATAGTTTTGTAGGTGGCACCGGCATCTCCCAGTGCGATATGCGACGCGAGGGCGCAGGTCCCGGGGGCAGTGTATAGAACGATCATTCCGGTTTCTCCCACATGAACGTCAGTTCGTGTTTGTTGTTGAATAAATGGATGACTTGCCCGCCGGGGATGGCGGCGAATGCCTCGGCCGTTTCATGCGCTGTTTCGCCTTGAAATTTAATCGTGCAGACGATGTGTTTCGCGGCTCCGGCCTCGATCCAGCGTTGCACTAGCGCCAACAACCGTTCTGGGTAGGCGATAACGTCGCTGAATAGCCAATCGACCGGTTCGGGGGCCAGTGCGAAGGCGCTGTCCTGCCGCCAGGACACGCCGGGCATGGCCGCGACATCCGGCGACAGCGGTGCTTTGTCGACGGCCATGACCGTCGCGCCCAGCTGCGCCAAAGCCCAAGTCCAGCCGCCGGGGCTGGCCCCCAGGTCCAGGCAGGTTTCGCCGGGCACTGGCCACTTTCGCAGCCGCGCCAAAGCCTCCCACAGTTTTAGATAGGCGCGGCTCGGGGGGCCGATGCGATCTTCCTGAAACTGGCACTCCCCGTTGACGAAGGGGCTGGTCTTGGTCGGGCTGGCGAGCATTCGGTCGGGCGCGAGCAAGGTCCAACCGCCCAAATGCGAGGTCGGCGCCGCTGCCGGATAGATCAAGGGGCGCACCAGGATGGGGGGCAGTCGCTCCCCGATCAGGGTCATGCGGCGGAAAATTTTGACTGCATAGGCAGCCCAATTGCGCTGCATCGCCCGCAACGCGTCGGCGCCGGCTTTGATGGACGGGACCTCGATTTCCACCGGGGCTGTCCAAGCGTCGAGAGCCCAGGCAGCGCGCACCGGCTCATCGCGGGATAGTGCCATCAGGCCGTGCCACCGATCGATGGTGACTTCGCGGCGGGTGAGTTCTTCGACCAGCTTTGCCTCGAAGCCGGGCGCGGCGAGATAAGTGGAGCGGATCATCGGGCGCGCACCGCGGACACGCCGAGCATGGCCCAGCCGATCATGAGCAGCGTGCCGCCCGCCGGGGCGACGCCGCCGGCAGCGATGCTCTTGAGCGCCAGGGCATAAACCGCGCCGCAAAACAGCGCGATTCCGGCGGTGAAGGCGAAGCCGGCGGCATCGGCCCAGCGCCCGCCGCGCGGCGCCCAGATGCCGGTGGCTAGCAGCGCCAAAGCGTGCCACCCCTGCATCTGCACAGCGCTTTCCACCATGTGCAGTGCTTTGGGCTCCAGCCATGCCAGCCCGTGCG
>JBAXFK010000045.1:0-22163 GCA_037139955.1 Rhodospirillales bacterium | reverse complement strand
CCCCGCCGGCCATAGTCTGGCGATCGTCGGCCCGACCGGCGCCGGCAAATCCACCATTTCCCGCCTGTTGTTCCGTTTCTACGAGACGACCGGCGGTGCGGTGACAGTCGATGGGCACGACGTGCGCGACGTAACCCAGGATAGCCTGCGCGGCGCGATCGGCGTGGTGCCGCAGGACACGGTGCTGTTCAACGATACCATTCGCTACAACATTGCCTACGGCAGGCCCGGCGCCACGCAGGACGAAATCGAAGCCGCCGCCCGCGCCGCCCAGGTCCACGATTTTGTCCTGCGTCTACCGGAAGGCTACGACACCCGCGTCGGAGAGCGCGGCTTGAAACTGTCCGGGGGGGAGAAACAACGTGTCGCCATCGCCCGCACCATCCTGAAAGACCCGCGCATTCTGATCCTCGATGAGGCCACCAGCGCCCTGGACACGCGGACCGAGCAGGAAATTCAAACCGCGCTTCGGGCGGTATCGCGAGACCGGACGACGCTTACGATCGCACACCGGCTGTCCACCGTGGTCGATGCCGATGAAATTATCGTGCTGGCGGACGGCAAAATCGCCGAACGCGGCAGTCATGCCGGCCTGCTGGCCCGCGACGGGGTCTATGCTCGGATGTGGGCAATGCAGGCGGCGGAACAGGAAGAGGTTGTAAGCGAATGAACGAACAGCACGAGGAAGCACCCCCGGAACTGAGCCTTGCGGGTTCGGTGGTGGACAAGGCGATCGAATATATGTCCGGGCAAAATGTCCCGCCGATCGCGATCGCGTCGGCGTTTTTGGGCGGGGCGGTATCGTTGCTAGCCCGCACCATGCCGGACGATGCGATCGTGCGCGTGCTGGAAAACGCCATCGCCAGCGTCAAATCGGGCGCGCTGCGCTTGTAGCATCGGCCAGATTATGCGGATCGCGTGACAATCGGCCCCAACGCCACCGACCTGTTCGGCCCTGCGGAGACCCCAGACACTCCCGAGGCAAGGTCCGCGCGCCCTCTAGCCGACCGGCTGCGGCCGAAAGTGCTGGAAGAAGTGGTCGGGCAGGATCACTTGCTGGGTCCGGAGGGCACGCTGGCGCGCATGCTGGCGCGGGGCTCGCTGGCATCGCTCATTCTCTGGGGCCCGCCCGGCGTCGGTAAAACCACCATTGCCCGTTTGCTCGCGGCGCGGTCGGGCCTGCACTTCACCCAGCTATCGGCGGTGTTTTCAGGCGTGGCCGATCTGAAACGGGCGTTCGAGGAAGCCACCCGCCGCCGTCGGACGGGGCAGGGGACCTTGCTGTTCGTGGACGAAATCCACCGTTTCAACCGCGCCCAGCAGGACGGTTTTCTGCCGGTGGTGGAGGACGGGACGGTCGTCCTGGTCGGCGCCACCACGGAAAATCCGTCCTTCGCCCTGAACGGCGCTTTGCTGTCGCGCTGCCAAGTGCTGGTATTGCGGCGGTTGGACGATCCGGCACTGGAATTGTTGCTGGGACGCGCGGAAACCGAATTGGACCGCCCATTTCCGCTGAACCCCGAGGCCCGTCAGGCGCTGCGGGCGATGGCCGATGGCGACGGTCGTTACATCCTTAATATGGCGGAACAACTTGCGGCGCTGCCGCCCGGTACCCCAACGATGGACCCCGGTGCCTTGTCCGAACTGTTGGCGAAACGGGCTGCGTTGTACGATAAGGATCGCGAGGAACATTACAACCTTATTTCGGCGCTGCATAAATCGTTGCGCGGCTCCGATCCCGATGCGGCTCTGTACTGGTTCGCCCGCATGTTGACCGGCGGCGAAGACCCGCGCTTCATCGCTCGGCGGCTGGTTCGTTTTGCTGCCGAGGATATCGGCATGGCGGACCCGCAAGCGCTGCCGCAGGCCCTGGCCGGCTGGGAAACTTACGAGCGGTTGGGTTCCCCCGAGGGCGAGTTGGCGATCGCGCAAGTGGTTGTGTATCTGGGAACCGCCCCGAAATCGAATGCGGTCTACACGGCTTTCAGCGCGGCCCGAGCAGCGGCGAAAGCGACCGGCAGCCTGATGCCGCCCGCGCATATTCTGAACGCGCCGACCAAGTTGATGAAGCAACTCGGTTACGGCGACGGCTACGCGTACGACCACGCGACCGAGGATGCTTTCTCCGGCCAGAACTATTTTCCCGACGGAATGGTGCGCGAGGATTTCTACCGACCGAAAGATCGCGGTTTCGAGCGGGAGGTTGGGAAGCGGCTGGATTATTGGGCGAAGCTGCGGGCGGCGAAGGGTCGGTGAGCGCGTTTTCCTGAGCACAGAATCCGTGGCCTCCGCCGATTCGCGAAGCGAGGGGCCGACGGAACTTGCTAATCGGCCCGTCGGCACGTGCCCCTCGGTTCGCGAATCGGCACTTGCCGTGGCTTCCCTACCGATTTCCCTGTGGTAGGCTCTTACTGTTCATCTGGCGATCTCCTGGGGAGCCGTGGCTTCCCTACCGATTTCCCTGTGGTAGGCTGCGAACTTCGACGCCAACACCGCCTTCGTTGCCGTGGCTTCCCTACCGATTTCCCTGTGGTAGGCTCGGCCGGGCGGCATCCTCTGTCTTGACCTGGCCGTGGCTTCCCTACCGATTTCCCTGTGGTAGGCTCGACGCCGAAAAACACATCCGGCCGAAAGCGCCGTGGCTTCCCTACCGATTTCCCTGTGGTAGGCTGGCGTCGATTGTCGCTGCGTCACTCAGGGCGCCGTGGCTTCCCTACCGATTTCCCTGTGGTAGGCTCGTAGGGTTTTCTCGTCGCCCATCAATCGCGCCGTGGCTTCCCTACCGATTTCCCTGTGGTAGGCTCGATGCCATTTCGGCCAGCGGGGGATTACCGCCGTGGCTTCCCTACCGATTTCCCTGTGGTAGGCTGGTGGAACTGAAACAGTCCTATTTCAACGTGCCGTGGCTTCCCTACCGATTTCCCTGTGGTAGGCTCCCTTGGCGATAAGTGTCTGGGAATGCTGTGATTTTCTGCTTCTTGCCGAGCAGAAAATCACAGCAGAACCATCTGGCGGGACCCAAGCGACTCGGTTTTTGTCGCTTGGCCGAGCATCAGGCGCATCCGGCCGTATTGGCGGTCGGTGACCTGGAGGGACCGCACGCTCCCTTTTCCCGGTAAATTTCGCGTGACTCGCGCGACGTGTTTCATGGCGCCATCCTCGGCTCGGCAGACCCGTGCGTAAACAGAATACTGCAACATCATGAAGCCGTCGTCCTTCAGGAAATTGCGGAAGCGGGAGGCATCTCGACGTTCCGCCTTGGTTCCGACCGGCAGGTCGAAGAAGACAAACAACCACACGAATCGAGTCTCCTGGCTGGGCATCAGGGTTTCAGACGCGGAAGTTGCAGCAGGGCGGCGCTGTTTTGTTCCATCGCCCGCACCAGGCTTTCGGCTGCCATTTCGGTCGCGACCAGCAGGCTGACTTTTTCGCGCCCGATCTGGGTCGTTTCGGTCAACAGGGAGGCCAAGCTGCGCCGTTCGTCCACCGTCGTCTCACCTTTTGCGATGCGACCGGCGTCGGTGAGGTGCCACACCGCGCGATCGACGAAGGGGCGGAAGGGTTCGATCAGATCGTCGGCCAGATTGAACGCGTTGGAAATGCTGGCGTGATTGACGCCGAATGCCGGAATCAGCCCCGAAGCGACCAAGGCCCGCGCGACGGCCGAGCGGACGATGGCATAGCCGTAGTTCAATAGCGCATTGCGCTTGTCGCTGGCGTCATCGCGGATGAAATCGACGAACAGCCGGGGCCAATAGGCGCGTGCGGCGCGTGCCTCGGTATTGTCAGGATCGCCGGAACCGACCAACCGCGTCATCGCGAGCAAGGCCGTGCAATCCTGGCCGCAGGCGGTCAGCGTCGCGGCCTGATTGCCGATCTTTGCTTGGATCATGATCTGCCAAAGCCGCTTTTTCAGCGGGACGGAAATGCCGACCTGGATCGCAGCGATCTCGGCCTGCCGGTGGTGGCGATGGAACGGCAGGATCATGCCGCTGGGCGTGTGGGTGCGGTCGGTGACGATCAGCACCATCCCGGCGTCCATGCAAGCAGACACCAAGGCGGTCGTGAGCGCGGCCTGGGGCGTGTCGATCACCATCCAGGCCACATCCTCGATCGGCAGCCGCACATCGCCGTCGTCGCGTGCAACCACGATCTGGTTGTCCGCGAGCGAGAGGCGGGCCGGCTGGGTTATATGCACACCTCGCCATGCCATGTGCGGAGTTCCTTTTGGATTAGGGTGGATTGCCCAAGGCGATCGATTGCCATTTTTCGGAAGGTGAGCAGGGTTTTTGCACCTATGCCCCCGCGTATCATCCTGGCATTCTGGTGAGGTGCGATTGCGAGAGCACCAGTTCCCCGATGCATGCCTTTGAAATAGCCCAAAATGACTTCGCCGTCGGATTTAGAAATTTCTAGCAACGAATTACCGAAAAGGCTGAACTGGAAGTCAAACGTTTTGTCGACAGGAGTCCAGTTGGCATCATCCTGATAGGCAACAACGGCCCGATCCGGCGGCATCGGCCACTTCTCCCGATCCGCCACCTGATGCGGATAGATCGGCACCAGATAGAACTCCCGCTTCCCGCGCTTGTTTACCTTCGCGAACACATCCACCCGCGCCATGTCGCCGCGATCCGCCGTGCCTCCGCGCACGGTTACGGCGACCTTGTCCTTGCTCGCCACCCGCACCTTGCGGATCGGATCGCCCTTCGGCGACAGCGGCGGGGCGCCCTTCGGCTTGCCAGCCTCGATCCAGCGCCGCAACTCGGCCACCAGTTTGTCGCGCAGCTTTCCGGGATCGGCGATCCTGCCATAGGGTTCCGGCACCGGGATCAGATCGAGGTCGGCGAGTGTCAGTTTCTCCACCGCCTTGCGCTCGAACACCACGTCCTTGCCCTCGACCTGCCGGATCTGCTTAATCGTCGCCGCGTGCGCCTCCCCCCGCGCCCGCCGACGCTCGGCGCGGGACACGAAGACATTCTCCACCACGTCCCGCACGGCATCGCGGAACCCGTGTGCCGGGGGCGGCACGTGGTCGAAGTCCCAGCCGCGCGGCAGGCCCTGGCGTTCGGCCTCCTGCGCCGCTTTGGTCAGCCGGTTCAGCCAGGATTCGCTGGTCGCGGCGACCACGATGGCGTCCAACGCGTGGTGCCGGTCGTCGTCCAGGCGCTTGCCGTCCGGGCCTTTCTTCAGATCGTCCAATCCCCAGGCACGGCGGAGCTTGGCGGTCAGTGGTCCCGGACGCGCCAAAACGTGGCGCTTGCCGTCCTTCGGATACATCCGAGCGAGCAGATCGAGCAGCAGCCGGGTCGCATAGCGGGTGTCGTTCAGGTTGCGGGTGCGGAAGGTATCCTCGACCTCTTTGGCGTTTTTGCGCAGGTAGAAGGCGCCTTTCTTGCGTCCTTTCATCTCTTTGCAGCGCTCGACCCGTTCCGCGTACAGCGCCCAGTCCAGACCTTCGGCTTCGAACCATTCGAAGGGTGTGCGGCCTTTTTTCGCCTGATTGGCGCGGGTGACGCACAGGGTTTTGTTGATGAAGCTATCGTCGCCGAACCGGCTCCAGGGCAGGATGTGATCGACCTGCACCCGGTTGTCGCCGGCGGCGATCCAACCCGGCTCGATATAATCGCCGGTATAGAGGCAGAAGCCGTTCTGCTCCTTCCACAGCTCGTAGCGGATCATGTCGTCCAAGGTCGCGGTGCGGCCGAGGATGGTTTCCTCCAGTTCCTTGCGCAGCTTGTCGCGCTGCTTGTTACGGTCCTCGATACGCTTTGTAATTTTGTCGCGTTCTTCGACGCCTTTGCCGATATCGCGGGCGAGTTCGACGTGGATGAAGTCCGGCAGGCCGCCATAGGCTTGGGTCATGGCGCGGACCTGCTTCAGCATTTCCCCGACCGCCTTGCGGGCGACGGGGTTGCGCACGTCGGATAGGCCGATCTCGGGCTGGGCGGCATGGTCGTAGCCGACATCCTCGCAGGCCGCAGAGTAGACCTTGCCCAGAAGCAGGGACGGCAACAGTTTGCGCGCCGCCTTGGCCGAGATATGGCCGGCTTTGGCGAATTGGCTGAACGTGCCTTTTTCGACCCCGTGCATCAACGCGTCGAGGATGGGCGGTTCGACGCCAGCCTCGATCAGGCCCAGGCGGATACGTTCCGGGTCTTCGCGGAAGGTCAGAACCTCGGCGATGCGGTCGCGCATCGTCGGGTTGTGCATCAGCACGCGCCAGCCGGCGTCGCCAAGCAGTTCGCGGAGGGTATAGGTGCCTTCGGCGGCGGCGCCGGTGCGGGCGACGAAATCTTTTTCCTCATCCTTCTCGGCGACGCCGGCGAATCGCACGGACGGATCGAGGTCCAAGGTTCGCCGCAGCCACTTCCAAGTCAGCTTCTTCTGCTTGCCGAAATCCGCAGCAGCGCGGGCGACATAATCGGCCCCCAGCGGGGTGTCATCCTGGCCGCGCACACTCAGGCGGAGGGTGGCGAGGCGGGACAGCAGACGGAACATTTCGAATGCGTAGGACCGGCGGGCGGTGCATTTCTCACCGGGTTCGAACAGGCAGGGGCCAACCATCCACTCGCTGTCCTGCAGCGGGCGCTGGGTGAAGGCGATGCGGGCAGTGTCGGCTTCCAGGTCTTCGGTGGCCAGGGCGTTGCCCAGACGGCGCTGGGCGGCAAACAGGGCGCGGACTTCATGCTCTTGGTCGCCGCGCAGGATGGATCGGTCGAAATTCAGGCCACGGTTGTGTTTGCGGCCCTGGTAGTCGGGATGGATGGCGAACAGCTCCCCGACGGAGCGGTAACCGGCCAACCGTTCTTGCGTGGCGGCGATGCCCTTTTTCATTTTGGACGTTTCGTCGTTGGCGCCGGCCTCTCGCATGGCGTTGGAGCGGAAGCCGCGGTGGCGGGCGATGTGGCCGAGGGCGATGGCCATTTCCGTTCCCGATAGAGCACGATCGAGCCCTTGCGCCCGCAGACTCCAAGGATCGCGCCCGGCTTGATGCGCCAGCGCGTCCTTGGCGGCGTCTGAAATCAGGCCGTGCGCGTGAAAGAGACGGCGCAGCTCGCTCATGCGCTGGCGACGGCGGCGGACGACACGGCGTTGGCCCCTGTGCAGGCGGCGGACGGCGTTGGTGGGGGTTCGTTCCTTCGGGGTTTCCGGTGCGTCGAAAGTACGAGTTCCCGCCGCAACGATGGAGCAGGTTTCGTCGTCGATATCGAGCACGGCCCAGCCGATCGTCGCGATGCCGCCGTCGATTCCGAAGATACGCATAAGACAAATTCCCCTGGGAATGAATGCTTGACAGGCTGGGCCGAACGCTTCAAAACAGCAACGGGAAATCGGTAGGAAAGCCACGGCAAGGTGGTTTTTCGAAATCACCGTAGGATAACCCCAGGGTTTGGCAACAAGCCCTGGGGGATTCTTTCGGATATAGGCTCCGCGCACCGTCGATGGCGCATCCGCCTTGGCCGCGTCCAGTGTTTGGCCAGTGGGGCGGCGTTTGGGTATGCTGCATTCAGGGGGAGCGCGCTCCACCGAAATGCGCTACAAACGCGTCCATGACAGTCACCACCGAAATCGTCACCCAGGACGAAGCCGACATCCGGCTGGATCGCTGGTTCCGTCGGCACTTCCCCAACTTGCAGCAATCCACCATCCAGAAATGGTGCCGCACCGGCCAAATCCGTGTCGACGGTAAGCGCGCGGATACCAATACGCGCCTGGAACCGGGGCAGCTCCTGCGTATCCCGCCGTTGCCGCCCGCGCCGGAGTTGAAACCGATCGCTGCGGTCGATCACGGCCTGTCGCGCGAGCTTCAAAAGATGATTCTGTACCAGGACGAGGCGCTGTTCGTGCTGAACAAGCCCTTCGGCCTGCCGGTACAAGGCGGGCCGGGGATTACCAAGCATCTCGATGGGGCTTTGGACGCATTGCGCTTCGGCTCCCCGCATCGGCCTCGGCTGGTGCATCGTTTGGATAAGGACACGTCCGGCGTGCTGCTGATCGCGCGCTCCCCCGGTTCGGCCGCCAAGCTGGCCGCATCGTTTCGTGGGCGGGATATGGAGAAAACGTACTGGGCCGTGGTTGCCGGTCGTCCCGTGCCGGTCGAGGGACGTATCGATCTTCCATTGAAACGTGTTGGCGGCGATCGGGGGGAACGCACCGCGCCCGCCGATCGCGACGACCCCGAAGGCGCGCGCGCGGTCACCGACTATCGCACGTTGGATCATGCCGCGCGCAAGCTTGCATGGCTGGAACTACAACCGATCACCGGTCGCACGCATCAGTTGCGGGTGCATTGCGTGGCGATCAAGGCCCCTATCCTGGGCGACATCAAGTATCAGGAGCCGGATCAGAACGACGCCTTCCTCGCGACGATCGAGGGTCTATCCCGGCAATTGCATCTGCATGCGCGGCGGCTAGTGTTGCCGCATCCCGATGGCGGCACCCTGACGGTCGAGGCCGATTTGCCGCCGCATATGAAAGAGACGTTCGAGACCCTCGGTTTCGATGCGCCGCCGGCCAAGCCGGCAAAGCGGGAAGGGCGATAACATGCGTAAATTCGGCTGGGTTCTGGGTGGCCTGCTGACGGTCCTGGCGATTGCCATCGGCCTCGGTATCGCGTTGTTCGACCCGGACGCGCAGAAGCCGCGTATTATCGCGGCCGTGAAGCAGGCGACCGGCCGCGATCTGAAAATCCAGGGCCGCATCGGTCTGGCTTTGTCGTTGCGCCCGACTATCGAGATTGCCGATGCGACATTATCCAATCCCCCCGGATTCTCTCGACCGGATATGCTGTCGATCGGCAAGATCGATCTGCAAGTCGCGTTGATACCGTTGCTGAGCAAGCGTATCGAGATCGATCGCCTGATCGTGAGCAAGCCGGATGTGCGGTTGGAAACCGATGCCAAGGGCAATCCCAACTGGGTGTTTACCCCGCCCGAGAAACCCGTTGCTGCCCCGAGTGCCGCAGTCGCTGGCTCGCCGAACAAGGCGGAACCGATGGCGTTTGCAATCGGCACGCTGCGGCTCGAAGACAGCATATTTTCGTATCGAAACGGCAAGAGCGGACAACTCGATGTCGTGCGGGCAAAGCGGATCGAAACAGCGACGGCGGCGATCGACGCCCCGCTGCATCTAACGGCGGCATTCGAACTGGAGGGAACCGAGATAACGCTGACCGCCGACACCGGCCCTCTCGCGCGGTTGACCGGCCAAACACCGGGCGATGCCTGGCCTGTGAAGCTCGCGGTGACGGCGGCCGGTGCAAAAATCGGCGCCGAGGGCACGATCGCAGATCCCCTGTCCGGCGCCGGCCTGAACATTGCGCTGAATGCCGATATCCCGGACCTCGGTGCGTTGGGAAAGCTCGCTAAGATGGACTTGCCCAGGATCGCGGCGCTGGTTCTCAGTGCCAAGATTGCAGCCGATCCCAAGGGTCCAGCCCATGGCATGGCCCTCCGTGATCTGAAACTCGCCAGTTCGGTTGGCGATATTGCCGGCGATCTGGCCATCGTCTTCGGCCCGCCGACCGGTTTGACCGGGGTTTTGCAATCCCAGAAAATCGATCTCGATGCGCTGATGCCCCCGGAGCCGTCGAAGGGCGCGGCCACCCCTGGGAATGCTGGGGCAACAGCGGCGGCGGGTGCGAAATCGAAATGGCTGATCCCCGATCGGCCGCTGCCGTTCGGCCAGATGCAGTTGATCGACGGCAACCTGCAAGCGAAGATCGGCACGTTGCGGTTCGGCGGTGCAGACTACAAATCTATCGAGGCACATGCCGTGCTCAAGGACAGCGTGCTGACGCTCGACCCCGCCAAGGCCGACACGCCGCAGGGCCACGTCGCGCTGACCCTGACCGCCGATGCCGGCAAACCCGCGCCCCCGGTTCACATAACCCTGCGCGCACCCGGCATCGCTTTGGCACCCTTGCTCGCCACGCTGGGCGAGCCGGCCTACGCGACCGGTAACATCGAAATTCTGGCCGACTTGCACGGAAGCGGCGAGTCCCCGCATGCGATCGCATCGTCGCTCAACGGCATGTTCGGTTTGGCGATGGCCGGCGGTTCGATCGACACCAAACGTATCGCCGGCGCCGGATCGCGCGTGTTGGAAGCTGCGAACCCCCAAAAAGGCGCTGGCGGTGCCAGTGCGCTGCGCTGCTTCGCGCTGCGGCTGGATTTCGAGCATGGACGTGGCACGGCCAAAGCGATGACGCTGGGATCGGCGCTGCTGAATGTGGACGGCACCGGGTCGGTCGATCTGGGCGAGGAGACGTTGGCGCTGATGTTGAAATCCCGAGCCTCGATCGGGGGCGCAGCGGTCACGGTGCCGATTAAGGTGTTTGGACCGATGGCAGCGCCGCAAACCAAAGTCGATGAGGTCGGCATCGCCCAGTCCAACGCCGCCGCGTTGGGCGGATTGTTCGGCGGTAATGTCGCCGCAGCCCTCGGCGGCGGGGAAAAGCCCGTAGCCGGCGATTCGTGCCCTGCTGCGTTGGCTCTCGCGCGCGGGCAGGCGGCGCCCACACCGGCGCCCACACCGGCCCCCGAACCGATCCCTGCTGCGGGACCGGTGCCCGCCCCGGCCCAGCAAGTGAAACCCCCGAATGCCGGGCAGTTGCTCAAGCAATTGTTCCATTGAACCGAGGACAGACCGCGTGAAGCGTTTTTGGGACGAAGCGACCGTGTCGCACACCGATGCCGGTTATATTGTGTTGTTGGACGGCAAACCGATGAACCTGCCGACGGGCACCCGCTTGCTGGTCGGTCCGCAGGCCTTGGCCGAGGCCATTGCCACCGAATGGCGCGAAGCCGGCGGCGGCAAGGGCGGTGAAATGTCGTTCGCCGATACCCCGCTGACCCGCCTCGCCGGCACGGCGCAAGAGCGGATCGCCCCCGACCCGCTGCCCACCGCCGACGCCATCGCCCGCTACGGCGAGTCGGATTTGTTGTGTTACCGAGCGGCTGCGCCGACTCCGCTGGTGGAGCGGCAAATGCGGGAATGGCAGCCGTGGCTCGACTGGGCCGCGACGACCTATGGCGCGCCGCTCCGGGTGGGGGAGGGTATTGCCTATGTCAACCAGCACAAGGACGCCATTGCCGCTTTGCGCCGGGCGGTGATGAAAATGGACCCCTACGGTCTGGCCGGCCTCGGCATCGCCGTCCCCTCGCTCGGCAGTCTGGTGCTGGGGTTGGCTCTGGCCGAGGGAGCGTTGGACGCCGCCAAGGCGCACGAACTCGGGTGCCTGGAGGAATTGTTCGAAGTCGAACAATGGGGGGAAGACCACGAGGGGCTCGATCGCCGCAATTCCGTCGCGCGGGACGTGGCCTTGGCGGCGCGCTTTATCCAGCTGAGCAAATAGGGGCTGCTTCGGCTCCGAAAACCTCGTCCCACGCCGCCCGCAACGCCACATCCGCGTCGTGCATCGTCGCGGGAATGCCCAATTCCGCTAGGCTGGTGACGCCGTACTCGCTGATCCCGCACGGAATAATGCCGCCGAAATGCGACAGATTGGGATCGACGTTCAGCGCGATGCCATGCCAACTCACCCAGCGACTGACGCGCACGCCGATGGCGCCGATTTTCGCTTCGGTGCCTCGGGCGGGGTCGGCGACCCAGATGCCGACTCGGCCCGCACGGCGTTCGCCCTTGACGTTGAAGCGGTCGAGGGTGCGAATCATCCACGATTCTAACCCATTGACGTAGCACCGAATGTCCTGCGCCGGGACGCTGCCGTGCGGTTTTTGCAGGTCGAGCATAACATAAGCCGTGCGCTGGCCCGGTCCATGATAGGTCCAATGCCCACCGCGGCCGGCTTTATAGGTGGGAAAACGGTCGGGATCGGTGAGTTCCTCGGGTTTAGAGGACGTTCCGGCGGTGTAAAGCGGCGGATGTTCGACCAGCCACACCAATTCCGAGGCTGTGCCCGCGCGGATATCGGCGGCGCGCTGGGTCATGCGAGCGACCGCGTCGGGGTAGGGCGTCAGGCCCTCGGCAATCTCCCATAATGGGGCGGTTGATAGCGGTGCGGTCATCGGCTATATCCCCGCGCCTGACGGACCGGTGCGGTCGTGGCGGAATGGTAGACGCGCAAGCTTGAGGTGCTTGTGGGGGAAACCTCGTGGAAGTTCGAGTCTTCTCGACCGCACCAATTTCCGTTCCTTTTCATTCATGGCTGTCGTTTAGCAGGTGACCGGGTTCGGCGCATCACTGGCGATTCTGCGTGGCCGGGCTTGCCACCCTGCCCTAAACCCACGACCATCCCCCCAATCCCAGGGGGAACCGAACCATGCAATACGATCTTCTTGTAACGGGCGGCGACGTTATCGATCCCAGCGCGGGGCTGCGCGGAATTATGGATATCGCCATTTCCGGCGGTAAAATCGTCGCCGTTGCGCCGTCTATTCCCGCGTCCCAGGCGCGTAAGACCATCGGCGCGAAAGGCCGGTTGGTCACGGCGGGGCTGGTCGACATGCATGCCCATGTTTTGGTTAACGGCCACGACATGGGGCACCGGACGGACCATTTCTGTTCCTGCTCCGGTGTTACGACGATGTGCGATGCGGGCAGCACTGGGTCGTCCAATTTCGCCGGATTGCGGCACATGCTGGATACCGAGGTTCGTACGCGAGTCCGAGCGCTGGTGAACCTGTCGGCTTTGGGGATCGCGGGAACGTCGCGTGGGGGCGAGTTGCAGCATTTTCCCTATGCCGATCCCGAGGGCTGCGCGCGCACGATTAACGAGAACCCCGATCTCGCCTTCGGGGTGAAATTGCGTTTCGGTCCCAACTTGGTGTGGGAATATTCCAACGCGCCGGTGAAGCTCGCCCGTCGTACTGCCGAAATGGCGGGGCCGAACGTGCCGATGATGATGCATATCACAGATTCGCCCATTCCGCTGCCCGAACTGATCGCCGAGATGAAAGCCGGCGATATCGTGACGCATTGTTACCATGGCCGAGCGAACGGTATCATGGGCCAGGAGAAAGAGTTTTTGTTGAAAGAAGTCGTTGAAGCGCAGCGTGCCGGCATTATATTCGACTGCGCGCACGGGCGGAACCATTTCAATTTTCGCATGATCGAGAAAGCGTTGGATCAAGGCTTTCTGCCCGACACCATTTCCACCGATTTGACCTCCACCAGCGCCACGCAGGGGCCGGTGTGGGACATGCCGACAACGATGTCGAAGTTGTTGCATTTCGGATTGTCGCTGGAGGAAATTATCCGTCGCTCGACCTCCAACCCCGCGAAAATCATGGGTTACGAGGGCACGGTCGGCACGTTGAAGCCCGGTGCCAACGCCGATATCGCGCTGTGGGAACTGCGAGACGGCAATCACCGGCTTATCGATAGCGACGGCGACACCATCGTCGCTAAACGGCGGCTGCTGGCGCAAATGACCATCAAAGACGGCCGCGTTTGGTACGAACGGCCCGGCGAATAACAAAACTAGGGAGCAAAAAACATGGCTCGGATGACCGGCGGGGAAGCCATCGTCGACGGATTGTTGCGGCAAGGTTTGGATACCATGTTCGGGTTGCCCGGCGTGCAGGTATACGGCCTGTTCGACGCCTTCGCCCGCAACGCCAACCGCCTGCGGCTGATCAATGCTCGGCACGAACAAACAACGGCCTATATGGCGCTGGGCTATGCCTATTCTACCGGTCGGCCGGCAGCTTACGCGGTCGTTCCGGGGCCGGGGGTGCTGAACACCACCGCCGCGCTCGCCACCGCCTGGGGCGTGAACGCGAAAGTGCTTTGTTTGACGGGGCAAGTTCCCAGCGACTTGATCGGGCGGCTGCGCGGGGCGCTGCACGAATTGCCGGATCAGTTGGCAACGTTACGATCGCTGCTGAAATACGCCGAACGTATCGAACATCCCAGCCAAGCGCCGTATTCGGTGGCGCGTGCCTTCCAGGAAATGCAATCCGGCCGACCCGGCCCGGTGGCACTGGAAATGCCGTGGGAACAATTCCATACCGCCGCCGAGGTAAACCCGCACGACCCGCTGCCGCTGGCCCCCAATCCCACGCCCGATCCCGCGAAAATCGAGGCGGTGGCGAAATTGCTGGACGCCGCGTCCAACCCGATGATCTGGATCGGCGGCGGCGCCCAAAATGCCGGGGCGGAGATTTTGGCGCTGGCCGAACGAACCGGCGCGCCGGTGGTGTCGTTTCGGACCGGGCAAGGGGTGGTCGATAGCCGCAATCCGCTCAGTCTGAATATCGCCGCCGCATACAAATTATGGCCGGAAACCGATCTGATCGTTGCCTTCGGCACGCGGTTGGAGGTACCGACGATGCGCTGGGGCAAAGCGCCAGCCGGGCTGAAAATCGCTCGGATCGATATCGATCCGGCGGAAATGCGGCGGCTGAAAACCGATGTCGGTATCGTCGCGGACACCGCCGACGCTGCGGCCGCGCTGACCGCGATCGTTGCGTCCCGCCCCGTGCCGGCCCGCATCGCCGCCGCCAAGGCCGCCGCCTTGGAAGACGTCCAAAGCGTGCAACCGCAAATGTCGTTTCTGAACGTTATTCGGGAGGAACTGCCGGAAAACGGCATTCTTTGCGACGAAATGACGCAGGCCGGCTATGTGTCTTGGTTCGGTTTTCCTTACTATACGCCTCGGTCTTTGGTGACCTCGGGCTTCTCGGGCACCCTGGGTGCGGGGTTCCCGACGGCCTTGGGGGTGAAGGTCGCGCATCCCGACCGTCCGGTGGTCGCAATGACCGGCGACGGCGGGTTCCTGTTCGGCGGCGCGGAGTTGGCGACGGCGGTACAGCACGGAATAAATCTGGTGACGATCCTGTTCAACAACTCCGCTTATGGCAACGTGTTGCGCGATCAACGGCGGCTATACGACGGGCGCCCCTCGGGATCGGAGTTGAAAAATCCGGATTTCCAGATGTTCGCGCGCAGTTTCGGCGTCCAATCGTGGCGGGTGAACGACGCCATGGGGTTGAAGGGGGCGCTGAAAGAAGCGCTCGCCGCCAATGCCCCAACCCTGATCGAGGTGATGACGGACATTACCAAGGAAACCGCGCCATGGCGCTTCATTGCGCCCGGTCGTGGCTAAATTCGCTGGGTTCCCGCCGGCCACTTTCGCCTTTTTGAAAGGGCTGGCGGCGCATAACGATCGCGTATGGTTCACGGCGAACAAAGCGTCATACGAAAAATCGGTGCTGGCGCCATTTCACCTGCTGCTGGCGGATGTCGTTGCGGCCCTGGCCGAGAAGGGCATTCCGCTGGCGGGCGATCCGAAGAAGGCGATTTTTCGAATTTATCGCGATGTACGGTTCAGCAAAGAGAAGCTACCGTACAAAACCCATGCCGGAGCAGTGCTCACTCGCGATGGGGTCAAGGGCGCCTCGGGTATTCTCTATATCCACATCGATCCAGAGGGTTGCTGGCTTGCCGCCGGTTTCCATGCGCCGGACCCCGAACAACTGGGGGCGATCAGGGAAGCGATTTACATCGATCCGCCGCGCTTCCAGACGGTGCGCGAGGAACTTGCCGCAGTTGGATTGGTTCTCGACACCAGCCAAACCCTCAGCCGGATGCCACGCGATTACCAGGACGCGGCGGATGGGCCGGTGGCGGATGCGTTACGGCTGAAACGGTTCGTCGTGCGTCGGCCTTTGACCGTCGAAACGGTCTCCGGCACCGGGCTGATCGCCGAAGCGGTATCGTTTGCCGCCGATACCGAACCGCTGTTGCGATTCGGCTGGCAAGCGCTGACGGTTTTGGACCCGACGGCGTTGAAAAATTAGGAGATCGGCGTCGCAACGACGTGCAGCCGGTACGCCGCCCGATCGCATAGGCGGCCGTACCAAGCCCGCACGGCGGGGAACTCCGGACGGTCCAACCCGAGGTAATCCATCCCGAACCAGCGGTGCGCATGCACGCCCCAGGGGATGTCGGCCAGCGTGAATGTATCGCCTGCGATATAGGCATGCTTGGCCAGCAACGGCTCGATCGTTGCCCAGGCACGCGCGGTCTCGGCGATCGAGCCGGCGATCGCCGTCATGTCGCGCTTGTCGGCCGGGGTACGCACCAAGCCCCAGAACACCGCGCTCATGGGGCGGTTCAGCACGGTTTGTTGCGCGTCCATCCAGCGATCGATATTCGCCCGGGTTTTCGCGTCCGTCGGCCATAACGGGCTGTTGGGCGCGTATTGCGCGCATAGATAGCGGCAGATCGCATTGCTTTCCCACTGGGTGAAATCGCCTTCCTGCAAGGTCGGCACCAGACCGGTAGGGTTCATGCCACGGTATTCCGCCGTGTCGGTTTTGCCGAAAGCACCGCCGACGTCGATCCGGTCGAACGGCAAATCGAGCTCGCCCAGAGCCCATAGGGCTTTCATCACGTTGCTGGACGTTTTGCGACCCCAAACGATGCGCGACATCTTTTTTATCCCCTTCGGTTATGTCAGGCAGCAAGCTATAATGTCGTTATGCGGTTCCCCCAACCCCGCCTTATGGGCTTGCTCGCTTCGGTGCTCGCCGCCGGGGCGCTAGGGCTCGCTTTCGCCTCGGAATGGTGGGGTGGGCTGGTGCCGTGCACGCTGTGCCTGTGGGAGCGTTGGCCCTATCGCATCGCCATCGGCCTTGGATTGCTTGTCGCTATCGCCCCGCGCTCCTTGCTGCGCCCGACGATTTTGCTGCTGGTGTTGACGATTTTGGCGGCCTCGGTCCTCGCAGCCGTGCATACAGGGGTGGAGTTCCATTGGTGGCCCAGCCCCTTCCCAGCATGCGCCGCGCCGAAATTTGCTGGCGCGACGATCGCCGAACGGTTGAAATCGATGCCGCTTATGCCAGCAAAGCCGTGCGACGAACCGACATATTTGATCCCATTCGTTCCCGTATCGATGGCGGCGATGAATTTCTTGTTCAGTTTGGCGTTCGCCGGCCTCGTGTCGCTCGCCTTGCGTGCAAAGGTCCAGTCGCGATGACCCGTCCTCGGTTACCCGGCGATCCCGTCCGTCCGTTGTCGCGCTTACTGCGGGTCGATCATGCGGGGGAATACGGTGCCAAGCGCATTTATGCCGGTCAGTTGGCCGTGCTGCGCAACAGCGACAAAGTCGAACTCCTGCGCCATATGCAGGCGCAGGAACAGGTGCATCTGGATACGTTCGGCGACCTGATCGTGCGGGAGCGGGTGCGGCCCACGGCCTTGCTGCCGTTCTGGCACCTCGCTGGTTTCGCATTGGGGGCGGTGACGGCGGCGCTGGGGGAAAAGGCGGCGATGGCCTGCACCGTGGCGGTGGAGGAAACGATCGACGCCCACTACACCCACCAAATCGAGCAAATGGACGATACGCCGTTACGGCAAACGCTGGAGAAGTTTCGAGCGGAGGAACGCGAACATCGCGACATCGGGTTGGAGAATGGGGCTGAGCAAGCTCCGGGTTATCGGTTACTGAGAGGCGCGATCGCGGTGGGGTGCCGGGTGGCGATTAAAATCGCCGAGCGTGTTTGACGCGAGAATATAGGGGACTCGCATGGTCCTGTTATCGACCGGTCGGTTGCTTCACAACATCCGCTGCAAAATCAGCTTCTGCACGTCGCTCGTTCCTTCGTAGATCTGGCAAACTCGCACATCCCGGTAAATCCGTTCCACCGGGTAATCCGCCAGAAATCCATATCCCCCCAGCGTCTGGATCGCGGCCGTGCAGATTGCCTCGGCAGCCTCGCTCGCGAATAACTTGGCCATGCAAGCGGCCTCCAGTGCCGGCTTCCCCTCCGCCTTCAGTCGCGCCGCATGCAGCGTCAACTGCCGCGCTGCCTCCAGTCGGGTCTTAGCGTCGGCCAACCGGAATCCTACCGCCTGTAAGTCGACGATCGCACCGCCGAACGCCTTTCGTTCGCGTGCATAGCCGATCGCATAATCCAGCGCTGCTCGGGCCATGCCTACTGCCTGGGATGCTATGCCGATACGCCCGGATTCCAGTGTGGATAAAGCGATTTTGTAGCCCTCGCCCTCCGCGCCGATCCGTTGCGACAACGGTACTTCCATGTCGTCGAAGGCCAGCGCGCAGGTATCGGACGCTTTCTGACCGAGCTTTTCTTCGATTCGAGAAATCGAGAATCCCGGTGTCGTTTTGTCCACGATAAACGCCGACAGGCCGCGCTTGCCGGCGGATGGATCGGTCACGGCGAAGAACACCAGGCTTCCCGGATGGGCAGCATTCGAAATGAACTGCTTTGCGCCGTTTACGACATAGGTGTCGCCTATGCGCACCGCCCGCGTGCGCAATGCCGATGCATCCGACCCGGCCTGAGGTTCGGTCAGCCCGAAGGACCCGACATGCTCGCCGCGGGCGAGGGGGCGCAGCCACCGGTCCTTTTGCGAGTCGGAGCCAAAGTTCCCAACCACGATGCAAGTCGGGGAATTATGCACGGAAACCAGCGTCGAGACCGAACCGTCGCCGGCCGCGATTTCTTCCACCAACATCGCGTAGGTCACCGGATCGATCTCCGACCCGTCCCAATCGGCGGATGTCGTGGCGCCGAGGATACCGAGTTCCCCTAATTCCCGCACGATTTCCGGTTCGATCCGTCCGGCCTTCTCCCGTTCGGCGGCCAGAGGTCCTAGGCGCTCTTGGGAGAATTTGCGCACCATGTCCACAATGATGCTGTCGCCATGGAAAGAAAAACCGTCGGGCATGGTGTGGCTCCGTAAAAGTCGCGTCGCTTATGCCACTGCGGCTTCGGCGAGGCTATTGTCGACGCAATCCTCGAACGGAATCAGTGCTTCGAGTGCCCCACCCGATAACATGGCCGCCGCCAACCGATCGAAACCCTCCCGTCGTGTGACCGGGTCGGGCCCATAGAGCTGCAAGCCGCGATAGCGATCGATTGCGGCGGCGAACAAAGCAGGAGGCACGTTCGGGAAATACGATCGTAGGACGCGCGCGACTTCGGCACCGGCGGTCGCGCGGATCCATTGCAGGGCGCGATACTGCGCGCGTACCATCGCCGCCAACTCGTCGCGCCGGGTATCGAGGGTCGCGCGGCGGGTGACGAGCGTGGTGTAGGCAGTCAGGCCGCGATCGGCCGCAGCGTACCAGATGTGGCCGGCACCGGACGACAGCAGTTCCTCGGCATAGGGTTGGAACAATTGCACCGCGTCCAGCCGGCCGTCCCGTAGTGCCGCCGCGTTGTCCGCCATCGATGCGTCGGCGACGCGGTTCAACCGCGTCGGATCGACGCCGGCCCGCCGTATGTCGTCTTGCAGGCACAGCCAGGGCGTCGGCACCTCCGACACCGATCCGAACCGCAACCCGGCTAAATCTGCGACGGAAAACCCCGGCCGAGGTTCCCGCCCGATCACGAAAAACGGGTCCCGCGCGACTACATCGCAGAAGCACACAAGGTCCGATGCCGGGTCGGCTTGGTGGGTCAGCAGTACCCGCAGCGGCCCGCCCCACATGACGTCGGTGCGGCCAGCCAGAAGATCTGCGGTTGCGGCGCCGGGATTGGCGGTGTCGCGGTGCGCGACCTCCACGCCCTCGGCTTCGAATGCCCCGATCGCGTGCGCGGCGTAAAACGGTGCATAAAACAATGCGCGGAAATTCTCGGATAGCACGATCATCGCGGGGTCCCCTGTCGCTTCGCCGTTCATCGTAGCGATATGGAAAAGATCCGGCCAGGGTTCCGATCGTACGTCTCGCGACGGAGGGGTAAACCGCCGGAAACTCGAACACCCTGGCCGGTGGCGGATCGATGCGGCGGTATGGGGCTCCGCTCGCATCTGCCGCGACCCCGAGCCGATGTGGCTGGTGCTTCGATTGTAAGTGGGCGATTGTATCTAGATTGTGTCGCGATGGGGGAGAATTGTATCGTCTGTATCGCCGCGCCTATCATGCCTCGCGTCAAAGGAATGAGGATCGGACCATGCGAATTGTGTTGATCGGGGTGTCTCACTGGCATACTCCATTCTATTTCGACCCCGCGTTGGACATGAAGGACGTTCAGATCGTCGGTGTGTCCGATCCCGACCCATCCCGAGCGGAATCATATGCCGCACGCGCCGGCTGTCCGGTGTTCGCCGACTATCGGGAGATGTGTGCCAAGCTGCGCCCCGACTTCGCCTTCGCCCTCGGCCGCCACTGCGACATGGCCGAGGAGGCTCGGTTTCTCATCGATAGCCGCATTCCTTTCGCGATGGAAAAGCCCTGTGCGCTGAACGCGGCCGAGGCTTGGGATATCGCCAATCGCGCGGCGGCCGCGCATGTGTTTGCCGCTGTGCCGATGGTGTTCCGCTATTGTCCGATTATCGACACCATCCGGGAGATCGCGGCCAACGAGGCGCTGCATTACCTTATGTTCAAATTCGTCGGCGGGATGGTGAATCGTTACCATCGGCAGGATGTTACTTGGGTCCTCGATCGCGCGCAGTCGGGCGGCGGGCCGTTGTTGAATTTGGGCATCCATTTTGTCGATTTATGCCGTGTGCTGCTGCCGGCCGCCGACTTCGCCGTGACCGCCGCGATGATGTCGAACCGCGCCGAGCATCTGGATATCGAGGATCATGCGGTGATGCTGATGCAAGGCGGCGGCGCGTCGTGCATGGTGGAAACGGGATATCTGTATCCGGCGCCGAACTCTGTCTTCGACATGCACTACAGTATCCGCACGGAAGGTCATTACTTCTCCGCACGGGAGGACGGGTTGCTGGAAATCGTGACCAACGACCGGGTTCGGACCACGCGGGAGATGAAATTGATCAATGTCTGGTTCTATCCCGAATTTGTGCGCGATACGCTGTCCAGGGTGCGGAACGGCCAGAAACCGGTCGCCGATCTGAGCGACAACGCTGCTGCGGTCGCGCTGATCGAGACGGCGTACGCGATGTCGCCGCTCTGACCCATAAGGTGGTTCCATGATCGGCATCGACTGGGGCACGACAAGTTTCCGAGCCTTCCGCATCGCCCCCGACGGCGCTATCCGCGATCGCCGATCCAGCGCGCGCGGCATCCTGGCCGTGCCGGACGGCCGTTTCGGCGATACAATGCGGGATGAAGTCGGCCCTTGGTTGGCCCTGGGCGAGGATCGGATTCTACTGTCCGGTATGATCGGCAGTCGTCAGGGGTGGCGGGAAGCCCCATACCTGCCGAACCCCGCCGCAATCGCCGACGTCGCCGCCGGTTTGACCGACATCGATTTCGAATGGGCGCGGGTAAAACTGGTGCCTGGCCTGACCGGCATCGACGCGGGCGGCGTGGCCGAGGTCATGCGCGGCGAGGAAACTCAGATTTTCGGCGTGCCCGCGTTGATGGTGCAGGGCGGCATCGCCTGCCTACCCGGCACGCATTCGAAATGGGCGACAGTGGAAAACGGACGCATTGTCGGTTTCGCCACTCATATGACCGGTGAGGCTTATGCGGCGTTGAAGGGTCACACGATCCTCGGCCGCACCATGCGCGACGGCCCTGTCGATAGCGCCGCGTTCGGTGCCGGCTTGCGCCGCTCGGCCGATCCCGGTGGGCTGTTGCACCATATCTTCGGGGTGCGTGCCCAAACACTGGTGGGCGCGCTGGCCGAGGCCGATTCGGCCGCCTACCTCAGCGGGATTCTGATCGGTCACGAAATCCGAGCCGCAATGCCGCCGGGCGCTCTGGTGCATGTCGTCGGTGCACCGGAACTGACGCGGCTCTACGCCGACGCGATCGCAGCTTGCGGGGGGCACGCCGAGCGACACGATGGCGATGCGGCGGCGGCCGGGCTGTATGCGATCGGGACGCGGGCGGACTGGGGTTAGCTGAAGTCCTTGCCGGTACATGTTCTTGCCAAGGCACCTCATGGCAGCCGTCGATCGCATGCTGCTGGCCTAATCCAACATGGTCCCGATACACGATAACGCTCGGCCCGCCGATTGCCCTTCCGCCCAACCCAAGGCAAAAAGCCTGGGAGAAGGAGCACCCATGGAACACCCAACTTGGCAGGCAGGCGTTTACGCCGCCCTCAAGGCCGCCGGCGTCACCCAGATCGGCTATGTGCCGGATGCCGGACACGCCCATTTGATCGAGGCCGCCCACGCCGACCCCGACATGAAACCCGTCGTCCTCACGACCGAGGAGGAGGGCATCGCCCTTGCCGCCGGTGCTTGGCTGTCAATCAGCGTTGAATAGTTTCCAGGGAACAGCGTCCAAAAATTTCCAGTTT
>JBAXFK010000044.1:0-22721 GCA_037139955.1 Rhodospirillales bacterium | reverse complement strand
AGCGAGCTTAAATTGCCGAACCCGGTGTATCAAAGTCGTTGACACGTTCCGTTGTACGCCGTTTCGGTGGCACGGTCTATTTCGGCGATCCGACCCGCCTGGACGTGCTGCGTGCCGCAGGGGCAGAGCAAGCAAAGCTACTGGTGGTGGTCCTGGACCATATGGAGGACGTAGTGCGCACCGTCGAAGTCGCCAAACGCAACTTCCCGCATCTGACGATCCTGGCCCGAGCACGCAATCGCCGGCATGCACACTTATTGATGGATCGGGGGGTAGACGGGCTCGTGCGCGACACCTTCCACTCCAGTTTGAAATTGGCGGAATTATCGCTCACCGCGTTGGATATACCACCCGAAGCAGCCGCGCGGGCCATCGAATTGTTCAGAGACCATGACGAGCAAGCCTTGCAAGCCGCACATGCAATCTACGCCGATGAGAAGCAATTGATCCAAAACACCCAACAGGCCGCCGAAGAACTCGCCGGCCTGTTCGAAGCGGATCGACGCTAATTATCTCAGCATGTCTGCTATTCTGCTATCTTGTGGCTGGCGGTGAGCCCCCAAAGCAACCGCGAGCGCAACGAGGCTAAATCCGATTTTCACGACGTCCACTCGATTTCCAACAATCGGACGCGCGTCGCCGGGCTGCTTCCCCTATGCGGTGCCGCCCACCGTCAGGCCGGACAACTTGATGGTCGGCTGCCCGACGCCGACCGGCACACCCTGACCGGCCTTGCCACAGGTGCCGATGCCGGGATCCAGCGCCATATCGTCGCCGATCATTTCCACCTTGGTCAGCGCGTCCGGCCCGTTACCGATCAGCGTGGCGCCCTTCACGGGTGTCGTGACTTTGCCGTCTTCGATCAAATACGCCTCGCTCGCCGAAAACACGAACTTGCCCGACGTGATATCCACCTGCCCGCCGCCGAAATTCACCGCGTACAGGCCACGCTTCACCGACCGGATCATTTCCTCTTTGGTGTTTTTCCCACCGAGCATGACGGTATTGGTCATGCGCGGCATTGGTGCGTGGGCATATGACTCGCGTCGGCCGTTGCCGGTAGCGCGCATGTTCATCAGCCGAGCATTCAGCCGGTCGTGCAGGTAGCCGACCAGGATACCGTCCTCGATCAGCACGGTACGGCTGGTCGGGGTGCCTTCGTCGTCGATAGTCAGGCTGCCGCGTCGATCGGGCATTGTGCCATCGTCGATGACGGTGACGCCGCGGCTGGCGACCTGCTGACCCATCAGACCGGCAAAGGCGGAGGTTTTCTTGCGATTGAAGTCCCCTTCCAAGCCGTGGCCGATCGCCTCGTGCAACAAGATGCCGGGCCAGCCAGAGCCGAGCACGACCTCCATCTCCCCGGCGGGTGCGGGCTTGGATTCGAGGTTGACCAGAGCCTGATGCAGGGCCCGATCGACCGCGTTACGCCATGTCGATTCGCCGGTTACCGCGTCGTAGGCAAAGCGCCCACCAGTCCCGAAACTACCGGTTTCTCGCCGCCCGTCTTTCTCGACGACGACCGAAACATTCAGGCGCACCAGCGGCCGAATATCCGCCAAACGCTCCCCATCGGCGCGCATGATCTGCACCGCTTGCCATTCCCCGCTGATCGAGGCCATGACCTGCACGATGCGACTGTCCTTAGCGCGCGCATAGGCGTCGATCTCGGTCAGCAGACCGGTACGTGCAGAAAAATCCATCTCCTTCAGCGGGTTCGCATCCGAATACAACCGGCTATTGGTTGCACGCGGCGGCTCGGCGATCGTCCCCTGACGCCCGGAAGCCACCGCCGACACGCTCGTCGCGGCGCGGCGCAACGCCGCCTCCGAGATTTCGCCGGCATGCGCATATCCGGTCGCCTCCCCCGCGACGGCACGCAGGCCGAAGCCATATGTTGTGTCGAACCCGGCGCTACGAATGACCCCGTCGTCCAGGCCGATGCTCTCGCTTTCCCGATACTCCAGGAACAACTCGCCGTCGTCGCTGCCGTTCAAGGCGTCGGCAACGAGCTTCCGCGCTGTATCTCGATCCAGCGCAGAATCGGGCCGATCGAAAAACAGCGCGTCGGTGGCGGCGAGGGCAGTCATACGGGGTTCCTTCCCAAGGGGAGCATTGCCGGAAGATGGGGTGTTCGCCCCCGTTTGGCCAGTGGTGGGACGGAAATGCCCGCTACTTCGGCGTCACATCCCAGGCCCGCACACCTTCCTGCATCCGCATGTTGAAAGTCAGGTCCTTGCGCAGCGCGAAGACGTTCACCTGGAAGTGCAAGGGAATAATCGGCAATTCCGGCAGTGCCATCCGCTCGGCATCGCGGTACAGTGCTTCCCGAGCAGCGGTGTCGATGGTGATAAGGGACCGCTCGACGATTTCATCTACTTTGGGGTTGGCATATTTCGACGGATCGAAAATCGCGCCGCGACCCTTTTCCGGTGAGGACGACGCGACCCATTCGGTCAGATTGCTGCTGGCCTCCCCCGTATCGCTTCCCCACCCCGTGAGGCGCACGCTGAATTCCGCCTTCACCGCTCGGCTGAAAAACGCCGCAGCCGGCATTGTCTCGACCGAGGTTTTAACGCCGATGCGTGTCCACATTTGGGCGATCGCTTCCACGATCTTGCTGTCGTTCACATAGCGGTTGTTCGGCCCGTGCAAGCTTATCGCGAAACCGTCCTTGTACCCGGCCTCGGCCAGCAGCTTCTTCGCCGCCTCGGGATCGTAACGGTCCGGCTTGATCGACGAGTCGAAACCGCTCGCACCCTCGGGCATGATCTGGCCGGTCGGCACCGAGAACCCGTCCATGACGCGATCGCGAATGCCCTCGCGGTTGATCGCCAACGACAACGCCTTGCGCACCCGCACATCCTTCAACGGGTTCACCGCCAGCGGCTTACCTTGCAGATCGAACGCGAACGGCGTCGTCGCTCGGCTTGCATCCGGTGCCAGCATGATCAAACGTTGTCCCGACATCGACACAACCGCGAGTTTCGCATTCTTGCGCAAATCCTCGACATCCGAGGGCGGCACCTGATCGATGATATCGACCTCGCCCGCTTGCAACGCGGCGTTACGCGACGCGCCGTTGGTGATCGACCGGTAGACGACCTTCGCCCAAGCGGGCTTCGGACCCCACCAGGAATCGTTCCGCTCGAACACCGCCCGTTCCCCGATCGTCAATTCGGTAATCCGGAACGGCCCCGTCCCGATCGCCGCTTTCATCGAGTTATAGTCCGAAGTCGCCGCGCCTTCCCCATGTTTGCGCGACACGATCTGCACGTTGGACAAATTGTACGCCAACAACGGGAGCGGATTGGCGGAATGAATACGGATCGTGCGGGCATCGACGATCTCGACCTGGGCGATCGGCTTAGTCGCGAATGTGAAACTGCCGGGGCTGTTCTGAACCTGCGGGACACGAGCATAGGTGAAGGCCACATCTTCCGCCGCCAGCGGCGTACCGTCGTGGAATTTTACCCCCTCGCGCAGTTTGAACTCCCAGGTCGTGTCGTTCACCGTTTTCCAGGACTCGGCCAACGAAGCCTCTGGCTGGTATTTGCGGTCGAACCGAACGAGGGGATCGAAGACATAAGATGCCAGAACGTTGTTCGGCCCGAGGTTGTGATAATGCGGGTCCATAGAGGTGAATGCACCGCCGGTGCCGACATTCAATGTCTGCGCCGTCGCGGGCATCGCGAGGCAAGCAAGCAGGGCGGCGAGACGGATACGCATAGGCGGAATTCCTATTGGCTGAACGAACGGAAAGCTAACACCCTTCCGTGCCGCGTTCCCAGTCCTGTCTCGTCGATCGCGTCCGACACGCTTGACGAACCCGCTGGTTTTCTTGTCATACTCACGGGTATCGTACCCCTGCACAGGATGCCCGCCATGAAGCTCATGTGGTTCCACTTGATGCCGTACACCGAACTGCCGGACGACTTCCGGGAGAAACATCATTCGGTGTGGGTGGACATCCACTCCTCGCTGTTCGACCCGAAGCGCGCGCACCTGATGTACAACGACTTCATGGATGAGCTCGAATATGCGGCCGATTGCGGCTTCGACGCGGTGTGCGTGAACGAGCATCATTCCAACGGCTACGGCTTGATGCCATCCCCGAACCTGATCGCATCCACCCTGGCGCGCCGCACCAGCAACGCCAAAATCTGCGTGATGGGCAACTCGCTGGCGCTGTACAACCCGCCGACCCGCGTCGCGGAAGAATTCGCGATGATCGACGTCATCTCCGGCGGGCGGCTGATCGCGGGTTTCCCTGTCGGCACGCCGATGGACGATTGCTACGCCTATGGCACCAATCCCAGTCAGTTGCGGGACAAATATTACGAAGCGCACGATCTGGTCATGAAGGCCTGGACCGAGAAGGAAACGTTCGCCTTCAACGGCCGCTTCAACCAGCAACGCTACGTCAACATCTGGCCTCGCCCATTGCAACAGCCGCACCCGCCCGTGTGGATTCCCGGCGGCGGATCGGTCGAGACGTGGCAGTGGTGCGCCCAAATGGACTATGTCTATGCTTATTTGTCGTATTTCGGTTACAAAGACGGCAAAGAAACGATGGACGGATTTTGGAAGGAAATGGCTCGGATCGGCAAAGACCGCAATCCGAACCGTGCTGCCTTCCTGCAATTCGTCGGTGTCGCCGAAACCAAAGAGCAGGCAATGGAACTTTACACCGAAGCAGCCGAATATTTTTACGGCCGGTGCTTGTTCACCGACCCAATGTGGGCAAGCCCGCCGGGGTATGTCACCGAAGCAACACAGCGCGCCGGCTTGACCAGTCAGGTCGGCCGTGCCGCGACGCAAAGCGCGCGCACCCAGGCCCGTGCCACCGAAATGAAGGATATCGTCGACAAGGGCTACATCATCATCGGGTCCCCCGATGAAGTGGTGGAGCAACTGACCGAAGTCGCGACCGAACTGAATGTCGGTCACCTGATGCTGCTGCTGCAATTCGGTAACATGGGCAAAGACCTCGCGAAGTACAACACCAAACTATTCGCGGAAAAGGTGTTGCCTCGTCTGCAACCCTTGTTCGCCGAGTGGGAAGACAAATGGTGGCCGCAGCCGATCGATAACACCCTACGCGCCGACGTCGCACCCTTCGCCCCCAATTTGGCGGCAGAATGACTTTTCGCGGCAAACGGCTCGGCCTCACGATGTGGGGCACCGAGCCGGTTGCGGCGATGGCGCGGCATGCGGCACTGGCGGAACAAATCGGCTTCGACAGCGTCTGGACGATCGATTCGCAATTGCTATGCCGAGACGTTACCGTATCCTTGGCAGCGATTCTGGCCGCGACCACGACATTGCGGGCGGCAACCGGTGTCACGCAGCCGATGACCCGCCATGCCAGCGTGACCGCCGGCATGATGGCAACGCTGGCGGAAATGTCCGACGGACGAGCAATTATGGGGATCGGCACCGGATTTTCGTCGTTACGCACCATCGGCATGAAACCTGCCCGCATTACCGAGGTCGAGGCATTTTCCCGCGAGGTCCGCAGCCTTTTGCGCAACGAAGACGGGCGCATGTCGTGGCTGGACGCGCCGGTCGATGTTCCGATCGTCGTCGCGGCGACAGGTCCGCGCATGACCCGGGCTGCGGCACGATTCGGGGATGGTGTCATCTTACATCAGGGGCTTTCGCCGGACTTGTTAGCCCGTGCGTTCGAATGGTTGGGCAACTCAACTGCCGAAATATCCTGTTGGGCCCCCTATAGTTTGGGCGCGACACCGGCCGAGGCTCGGGATCGCGTTCGGTCCCGCGTCGCCGGGGCGTTGGTCAACGTTAATGCGGCGTGGTTCGAGGGGGCCGAAAGGGAAGCTGTGGAACGCCTGCAAGCCGGTTACGACGTCGGGCACCACGCTTCCGCCGCCGCAGACCATGCTGCATCCGTGCCAGACTCGCTGGTGGATCGTTACGCCCTAGCTGGCACCGCCGAACAAATACGCGACGGACTGGCGCGCCTGTTAGACCAACCCGGTGTCGATCGGGTCATCCTAAACCCGCAAATTGTCGGCCCCGGCGCTAAGCCGTTGGATGTCGTTTTACGGGAATTGGAAACGCAGGTTCTGCCGTATCTCTGACTACACGTCGGAGATTTTTTCCCAATACAACTCACGCTGTTCCGGGGCTGCACCATAGGGGCGCAACGGCGGCTGCAAGACCATCGCCCCATCTTCGAATCGCACTCCCCTTACCTGATCGGACCCGATACGAGATGGATCGGACGCCCCATCGACCCGCGTCACCAGCGTCTTGCCGTCGAACGTATACATCCCGGTATAGGAGCTGAATTCTCGTTTCGTCCCCGCAGGCAAATCGGGCGACGCATCGCATGTCAGCGCGATCATCCGCCCGTCGGCACCCAGCACAACACGGCCCAACGGATTGGCCCCATAAGGTGGTGGCAACAGCGTGCCCCTCGCATCGCGCGCTACTGCTTTAACAAGACGATATGTCCCAACGACAGAAGTCATAAAATCGTTCCTTTTTCCGGCTATGCGCTGTCGCCTTCGGCCGGCGAAATGCGCACCGCGATGCAGTCTTTTCTATGCATTCCCGCGTCAGTCGCCGGTCAAGATTTGCCAGAGGTTGTCGGCACCTTTAGAGCAGAAATAGGTGCCGACCTTGGCTGCCCATTCCGGATCGGATCCGAATTCCTCCCGCCAGGACCACAACCGCCGCGTTGCCAATTGCAATGAATATTCTTTGGTAAACCCGATGGCACCGTGGACTTGATGCGCCAATTCGCAAGCCAACGTTGCCGCTTCGCCAACACGGGCTTTGGCAATCGCGATCTGAAATTCCTCGCGCTCTACGTCTCCGCAACCCAACGACTGGATGCCGAGATTGGACGCCGCGACGGCCACCGCTGTTTGTTCCGACAGCACCGCGAGATTCTGCTGCACCGCCTGGAATTTAGAAATCGGACGGCCGAACTGCACACGTTCCTGCGCATAGCTCACCGCGAGGTCCATCGCACGTTCCAAAGCGCCCGACATCATCGTTGCCCGAGCCAACGCGCCCCGTCGATACAACGCCGCTCGGCCGACGCCGTTTGGCAGCCGTGCGGCAGTCGCCACGTGAAAATTGTCGAACACCAACGTATCGCGGGCTTCGTTGGCGATGTTTTTCCCTTTCTCCGGGGTCGGCGCAGCGGAACCTTCCAGCGATACCGCCATTTCCCCGTCGGGCCCATCCGCAATCAGCACGATGCGCTCGGCATGCGAAGCATAGGGCAAACGCGACGCGGTGCCATTGAGCCGCCAACCGTTGCCGTCACGGGTTAATACCAGCTTGTCGGACGCCCGCACCGGACCAACCGTCATCGGGCCATCGGCGAGTTCCAATCCGGCACTCGACGCGATCCAACCGGCTAGCATCGTTTCCGCGAGCGGAATCGGTGCCGAATACCGACCGGCCACCCGCAGCGCCGCATAAAGATCGGACCATTCCGCATCGGCACCGCCTGCAGATTCCGGCAGCGCGGCCAGCGGCACGCCCGTTTCGCTCACGGCTTGCCAAAGATCCGCTGCGAAAATGCCGGTTTCAGCGGCATCGACGACTTGTTTGGTGCACAGGTCCTCGAACAACCGGCCCATGCTTTCCAGGAGCATCCTGGTCTCTTCGCGAATTGCCATGGTACTTGCTCCCTATCGCAGGCCGAGGCCGCGGGCGATGATCCCGCGCAGAATCTCGCGTGTGCCGCCCTGGATGGAAAGCCGGGGCGCGTTCATCGTGGTGCGGGCGATCATGGATGCGTATAGGTCGATCGCCTCCTGTTCCGGTTCGGACCAAAATAACTGACGGGCCACCACCGGAATATCCTGCTCGTAGCGGGTACCGAGGTCCTTCACGACCGCCGATTCGTTATTCGGTTGCAGCCCTTCGGCCAGCATGCCGGCGATGGAAACCGACATGGATCGCAACGTCGCCAGTTGCGAAATCAGCTTCCCGAGTGCCACTGCGGTGGCTTTATCCGGATCCGGGCCCGCCATACGCAGCATTTGCTGCAACATCTGAAAGAAGACGAGGAAACGATCTGGAGCGCTACGTTCGAACGAGAGTTCGCTCGTCAACTGGTTCCAACCGTTACCTTCCTTTCCCAACAACAAATGGTCGGGAACGAAAACATCGGTCATGAAAACTTCGTTGAAATGGTGCTCGCCCAGCAGATTGATCACCGGGCGGATTTCGACGCCGGGGGATTTCAAATCCAACAGGAATTGCGTCGCGCCGGCATGGCGGTCGTTCGCCTGTTCCTCGGTGACCGCCATCTTACAGAACAAGATGGCGAAGTCCGAGTTATGCGCATTCGACGTCCATAATTTGGACCCGTTGATCCGATAACCGCCATCGACCTTCGCCGCCCGTGTACGCGTCCCCGCAACGTCGGAGCCGGAGTTCGGTTCGCTCATACCGATGCAAAATGTCAATTCGCCAGCAGCAATTTTCGGGCAAAAATAGCTCTTTTGCTCCTCGGTGCCGAACCGCAGAATATTCGGACCGCTCTGCCGGTCGCCGGTATAGTGTGCAGACAACGGTGCACCGGCCACCAGCATTTCCTCGATCACGACATAACGTTCGAAGGACGACCGCTCGTGACCGCCATATTGCTTTGGCCAAGTCATCCCGATCCAGCCTTTTTTACCCATGGCTCGGCTAAACTCGGGATTGTGCTCGCCGCGGGTGAATCCCATCGCATCCTTATGTTCCCGGATGAATTCCCGCACCTCGCCGCGTAGCTTTATCGCCTCGGGCGGCAATTCCACCGGATCGAACCGAAACATCGGTGTCGCCATGTCCGTTTCTCCCTACCAATTTGTATCGAAACCCGCGAACGTGTGCGGGATGCGTTTGATGTCCGCGACCACCTCGCCTGCCAATCCAACCGGTGTACCGGCCGGAAAGTGCAGGTCTATGGAGTCTGCGGCGCCACCGAAACGATGCTCGATGGCTTTAGGTAACTCGGCGAATGTGCCGCAGGCGGCAAAGATACGCACGACGTCGTCGGAAACCTCACCGGTCATTTCGCTCCAGCGGCCCTCGACCGACATCCGATGCAGCTTCAGACCGAGATCGCCAAGCCCATGCAATTGCAGGATGGGCAAATAGCTGCGTGTCGAGGCGTAAAACCCGATGCGGCGTCGGGCCTTTTCCATTTCCGCCGCGACCGTTGCCTCATCGGGTCCGGTACAGACGAAACCGCCGCCGTGAATGTCGAAATGCAGCCGGGACCGGCCGCTGCGGCGCATACCCTCGGCCATTTGCGGCATGCACACTTCCTCCAAATATTTGCGCGAGCAAATCGGATGCAGCCGCACCCCGTCCGCGACCTGTCCCGCCACGCGCAACATCGCTTCGCCCACCGCCGCGATCGTCACGGGTACCATCGGCAAGCCCGTCGGTTCGGGCGAGAAATCCGGGGTCATCAGGGACAGTTTGTAGTGCGGGCTATCGAAACCCAGCTTGCCGCGCGTTTCCCAGCATTTCCAAATCGCTCGCAACGCCAACACGTAATCGCGCATGCGCGGGGCCGGGGCGGTCCACGGAACACCGAACCGGCGCTCGTTGTGCCCCTTCACTTGACTACCCAGCCCCAGAACGAAACGACCGTTGGAATTGGCATGCAGGTCCCACGCTTGCCCGGCTAAAACGGTCGGACTGCGCGGGAAGGCAACGACGACCGACGGGGTCAATTCCACCCGCTCCGTCGCCAAAGCGGCGATCGATAACGGGGTTAAAACGTCGTGGCCGAGTTCCACCGTCATCAAAGCGTCGAAGCCTGCCGCTTCGGCATCTCGGGCCGCTTGGGGAACGTCGCGCCAATGGCGCTGAGGCAGGATCGTATATACGCGCATATCGTTAAACCATTGTCAGGCCGCCCGAGACGCTAATCGTCTGGCCGGTCATGTAAGCTGCATCGTCGGACAGCAAAAAAGCGATCGTTCCGGTATAATCGTCCGGTCGACCGATCCGCCGCAGCGGAATGGCCCTGGCCAACGCATCGCCTAGATTTGTGCCGCTGGTGAAATTTTCGAACAGCGGGGTGTCGGTCGGGCCGGGGCACAGGACGTTCAACGTTACGCCCTTACGTGCCAATTCGCGTGCCAACGTCTTGGTGAATGCGATGATCCCACCTTTGCAGGCGGAATAAACCGCCTCGCCCGACGATCCCACACGCCCGGCATCGGAGGCAACGTTCACCACTCGCCCCGAACCGCGCTGCGCCATGCCGCGCACCACGACATGGTGCATCGTCATGGGGCCATTGAGATTGATGCGGATCACCTTCTCCCAAAACGTGTCGTCGGTATCGAGAAACGGAACCGGCGTGTCCCACCCGGCGATGTTCGCCAAACCGTCTGTAGGACCGCGCTCCCGCTCGAATGTTTCCATCGCGGCGGTAACCTGGGCGCGGTCGGCGATATCCACCTTGAACGCCATCGCCCGGCCACCGGCACACGATGCAGCGGTTTCGGCCGCACCCGCTTCGTTCAGGTCGAAAATACCCACGATGCAACCCTCATCCGCAAGGCGCAGTGCCGTTGCGCGACCGATACCGCTTGCGCCGCCGGTCAGGATGATTCGCTTTCCGAGCAATCCGCGCATGGGCTACCCCTGTGCCAAGCGCCGCTCGACGAATTCCAACCGATCCTGGCCCCAGAAAATATCGTCCCCGATCGCATAACATGGCGCCCCGAAAACGCCGCGCGCCAGAGCGGCTTTGGTATCGGCCTCCCGCATCGCAGCCCATTGCGGATCGGCACCCAGCTTCATCACCGCATCGGCATTCAAACCGCAGTCGCGAATCAGGCCGGCTAATGTTTCGGGATCGGCCGGATTCAATTCGTCCTGCCACACCGCCTTCAGTACGCGATGCGCGAGCTTGATTGCCGGCATATCGCCCACGGTTTCCCGCAATCCGATAACGCAGGACGCCGTCACCGCCTCGCTGGACGGAAAAAATTTCGGCTGGATGTGGATCGGCGCCCCGACTCGATCCCGCCAGCGGGCGAGCTCCTGTAGCCGATACGCCTGCCGTTGCGCGGATCGCTTGGGAAGCGGCAGCCCGCCGGACCCCGCGAAAATCTCCCCGAAATCGACGGGATAGATGCGCATGGTCGCACCATGGGCATACGCGTAGGATTCGATGCGCGCGGCACCGAGATGCGTCCAAGGCGAATTCAAGGACGCGTAATAGTCGATATGCAAACCCATGATCGTTTCCTCCGGCAGTGCGACCGGATGGTGCTACAGCATCTGTCCCCCGTCCACCACGATGGTCTGACCAGTCACCCAAGATGCCATCGGCGAGGCCAAAAACAGCGCGACGTTAGCGATTTCCGTCGGCAGTCCGAGACGGCCGAACGGAATGGATTTCAGCACCGCGTTATACAACGGCGGATTTTCGGTCTTGCGCCGATCCCACACCCCGCCAGGAAATTCGATCGATCCGGGAGCGATTCCATTCACCCGAATACCGTCGCGCGCATACATCGCGGCTTGGCTATTGGTGTAATGAATCACCGCAGCCTTGATCGCGCCGTACGGCGGCTGCCGCGCGGCGGAGCGTAAAGCCGCAATCGACGATGTATTGATAACGCTGCCCTTCCCGGCCTTCAGGAACGGCAACGCGGCATGCGTGGCATGCACGATCGCCATCATATCCACCGCCATGCTGCTCATCCATCCCGCTTCGTCGTCCGACGAACCGAATGCCGAGGCGTTGTTGATCAGCACATCGATCCCGCCGAGTGCGGTGGCGGCGCTGGCAATGTAGCCCTCGATGGCGGCCTTGTCGCTCATGTCGGCGGACCCTGCATGGGCGATATGGCCGAGCGCGGCGATTTCCTGGCGGGTTTCTTCCAATGCCCCGGCGCCACGGGCGCAGATCGATACATCCGCGCCGGCCGCCGCGAACGTCAGCGCCATCGCTCGGCCGATGCCCCGACTGCCGCCGCAGATCGCAACCTTCTTACCGGTAAAATCGATGTTCATGCGTGTCCTCCTTCGCTCGATGGGATGGTGACGGGGGAACGCACGGCTGGCAACTCATCGCCATTGAGGGTCTCGCGGGTCAACAACGATTCGGCGCCCAAATCCAGAGCAGCACGATTGTCCGACAGTATCCCGATGGCGCGAGCGAGCGCGGCTTCCAAGCGGGTCCGCACGGCCCGGTCGATCTCGTGTGCCGTCTGTTCGCTGAACCGACGCGGCTGCCAAAATGCCCCCTGCTGCCCGAGGAACTGCCCCTGCTCGGTGTCCCACGCGACGGGTCCCAAACCCTTATCCATGCCGAACCGCAAAACCATGCCGCGCGCAATGTCGGTCGCTTTGGCAAGATCGTCGGACGCGCCGGTCGAAATATCGTCCCCCAGCAGAGTCTCCGCCGCACGGCCGCCCATTAGGACGGTCATTTTATCTTCCAACTCGTGCAGGCCCATCAGGAAACGATCGTCGGTGGGGCGCTGCATTGTGTAGCCCAGCGCGCCGATGCCCCGGGGAATAATCGATATTTTCTGGACCGGGTCGCTGCCCGGAATCGATAGCGCGACGAGGGCGTGACCCATCTCGTGATAGGCAACAATGCGGCGTTCGCGCGGGATCAGGATACGGGATTTCTTCTCTAACCCGGCGACGATGCGTTCGACAGCGGCGGTGAAATCCGCCATTGCGATGTTCTCACCGCCACGCCGCGTGGCGACAACGGCCGCTTCGTTCGCCAAATTGGCGAGGTCCGCCCCCGTGAAGCCGGGCGTTAACGCCGCAATATCCTCCAGCTTCACATCCGTTGCCAGCGACAATTTCTTGGAATGGATGGCCAATATTTGCACGCGACCGATCTTGTCGGGCCGATCGACCAGAACTTGACGATCGAAGCGCCCCGCCCGCAGCAAGGCGGGATCGAGAATTTCAGGCCGGTTGGTTGCCGCCAGCACAACGATCGCGGCGGAACGATCGAAGCCGTCCATTTCCGCCAACAGCTGATTGAGCGTCTGCTCCTTCTCGTCCTGCCCGCCCATGGGCGTGGCGCCGCGCGCGCGACCGAGCGCGTCGAGTTCGTCGATGAAGATGATGCACGGGGCGGAGGTACGGGCGTGCTCGAACAGGTCGCGTACGCGGGATGCGCCGACGCCCACGAACATTTCCACGAATTCGGCGCCGTTTGTAGAAAAAAACGGGACCCCCGCCTCCCCAGCCACGGCGCGCGCGAGCAGGGTTTTACCGGTGCCGGGCGGTCCGACAAGCAAAATGCCGCGCGGGATATGCGCCCCCAAGCGGCCGAATTTCGCCGGTTCCTTCAGGAAATCGACAATTTCGTGCAGTTCGGCTTTGGCCTCATCGACCCCGGCCACGTCGTCGAACGCAACCTTGATGTCGGTCTCAGCCGTGACCAACTTGGCTTTCGACCGACCGATGGAGAAGAGCCCGCCAGCCATCCCGCCAGCCCCGCCCATGCCGCGGGAGGCGAACATCCAGATACCTACGAATAGCAGCGGCGGAACGATCCAGGACAGGACGGTCGAAAATGTACCACCGGCCGCCACGCCGCTGAATTCGACGTTTTTCGCCGCCAGCGAGGCCGCGAGGTCGCGCTGCACGACCGTCGTGGCGAACTGGATTTTACCGTCGGGCATAGCCTCGGTCAGGGTGCCGCGGAGGCTTTCGCCGCTGACCACGACTTGTTTGACCTTGCCGGCGTCCAAATAGGATTGGAATTGGCTGTATGGAATGACGCCGACATCGCCAATAGCCGAGAAAAAACTGAACCCACCCATCGCGAGCAGACCGAACAAAATCATCCAGACGGTGGGGGGGATCGTGGGCTTGGTGGGTGCCGGCATTGAGGACTCCTGCTTCCGATCGCAACCGAGGATAGCACCGACCCGGAACAATGGGCCATAAGGCGGGATGCGAAGCACTGGCCTGTTCGACATACAGATCAACGGTTATGCCGGGGTGGATTTCAATAGCACGGCCCTGACGCCCGATGCGCTCGACCACGCTTTGGCGGCGATGCTGCGCAGCGGCGTCACTGCTTGCCTGCCGACATTGATTACCGCGCCCGATGATATTCTCACCGCCCGCCTCGCCGTTTTGGATGCCGCCGTGCACCGGAGCCGGCTCGGTTCCGCCATGGTGCCGGGCTATCATCTGGAGGGGCCGTTCCTGAACCCCACGCCAGGGTATGCCGGCTGTCACCCGTCCACGGCCATGGTTCTGCCCGACAGCACTTTATTAGAGCGCATTTCCACCGGTTTGCGGCGACCGATCAAGCTATTGACCCTAGCCCCCGAGCGGCAGGGTGCCCTATCGACTATCGCCTGGGCTCGGTCGCGCGGCATTGTCGTGGCGATGGGGCACACGGCCGCGAACGCGGCCGAGGTGGCAGCCGCAGCCGATGCAGGGCTTGCGCTGAGTACCCATCTCGGCAACGCATTGCCGCAACCGCAGCCGAAATTTCTGAATCCGCTAATGGCGCAACTGTACGAGGACCGGCTGCACGCCAGCTTCATCGCCGACGGCATCCATATTCCGCCCATGGCGTTGAAGGTCATGCTAAGGGCAAAGGGGTTGGCGCGCAGTATCCTCGTGACAGATGCTACGGCTGCCGCCGCGACGCCGTCGGGGATTTACGAATTCGCCGGCATGAAAATCGAGCACGCTGCGGACGGATCGGTGCGCGAACCCGGCAGCACGGTACTAGCCGGATCCGCGTTAAGCCTGGACCAGGCCGTGCGCAATGTCGTGGCCTGGGGATTGGCCTCACCGTCGGAGGCAATCGGGCTGGCATCGGCCAATCCAATCGCGCTCTTGGGCATTGAGGCGTCGAAGGCTTGGGTCGAATGGGACGCCGATCTTCGACCCAGTGTCAGAGGTTTTTGAGTTCCGTCGCGACCTGCGCAACCTCATCGTCGGTTAGTTCGGGATAAAGCGGCAGGCTCAACACCTGAGACGCCGCAATTTCCGTCTGGACGCAGCCCGCAACACCGAGGGCGACGCGATCGCGATACGCCGGCTGGAGGTGCACCGGCATCGGATAATGGATGCCCGACCCGATGCCTGCCGCGCGCAACTTGGCCTGCACCGCGTCCCTATTCGGGCTACGAATAACGTAGAGATGGAACACATGACCGGCATGCGCACGCCGAGCGGGCGGACGGATGGCGGTATGGCGTAGGGCTTCATCGTAAACCGCCGCGATCGCCTGCCGGCGCGCGTTGGCGGCATCCAGATGCGCCAGTTTCACCCGTAGAATCGCCGCCTGAAGCTCATCCAAGCGACTGTTCATACCGACGTCGTCGCTGATGTAATGCGTCCGCCAGCCATACTGGCGGATCGCGGCGACCCGGCCGGCCATATCGTCGGTCGGCAACGCGACCGCACCGCCATCGCCTAACGCCCCCAGATTTTTGGTCGGATAGAAACTGAACGTCGCGGCATCGCCGAAGGTGCCGACCTTTTGGCCGCGCCAAGTGGCCCCATGCGCCTGCGCGCAATCCTCGATCAATGCCAGACCATTTGTGCGGCATAAGGCACCGATGGCATCGAGGTCCGCAGCTTGCCCATACAAATGCACGGGCAGCACTGCCTTGATCGGCAGTTTCGATGACGCCAGCGTCGCCGCGAGATCGGCCGGATCCATCGTGAAATGGTCTGGTTCGATATCGATCAAAACAGGCGTCGCGCCGACCATTTCCACAGCAGCAACGGTTGCGACCGCCGTGTGCGATACCGTCGCAACCGCGCAGCCCGGACCGATGCCAAGACCGCGCAGGGCCAATACGATCGCGTCCGTGCCATTGCCGCAACCGACCGTTTTGCCGGCACCGAGCCACGCGGCGAATTCGGCTTCGAAGGTTTTGACTTCCTGGCCAAGGATGTACCAACCCGATTCCAATGCCCGCGCGACGGCGGCGTCGATTTCGGTCTTCAGCGCGCGATAGCCGGCGCCAGGATTGGCGGGAACGATCATAAGTAATCTCCCAGACGCGAACGGTACCATTCGATGGTGCGGGCAATGCCTTCTTCCAAACCGATTTTCGGCTCCCACCCCGCAGCGGCTCGGAAAGCTCGATCGTCGGCATGATAGCTGCCGATGTCGATCTGGGCGCGATCGGCAGGAAACTCGCGGGTGGCATATTGCGCGGACGGGCCGGCGAGGCGCACCACCATCTCGGCCAAATCGTGCAGCGAGATCGGCGGGGGGCCGCCGATATTGAAGATGCCACCATGACAGGCGGGAGATTCGGCGGCTTTGATAAAGGCCTCGGTGACGTCGTCCACATAGGTCAGATCGCGCAATTGGGCGCCGCCCCAAACCTCGAACGGTTTCTGCTCCAGCACGCAACGAAGCCAGATACCGAGAAAGGTCTGCCGCGCGTCCCGAATGCGCAGGCGCGGGCCGTAGCAATTCGTTAGCCGCAGAGAGACGACGGGCCGCCCGCGAACGCGGTTCTCGATCATCCAATACTGCTCGCCGGCGAATTTCGACACGCCGTTGGCATCGGGTGGCGCGACCGACTGGCTTTCATCCACTGGCAGTTTCTGGGTCCGCCCGTAAAACTGCCGGGTCGAGGCATGCACCACGATGGCGTCCGGCGCTGCCTCCCGCGCAGCCTGGATCAGCCGGACTTGGGCCACCGCATTCACGGCGATATCGGCCAGTGGATCGGCCTGACCGCCCATATGGCTGGTCTGCGCCGCGAGATTGAAAATCGTATGCGCGCCCTCGCAGAGCGGGCGTAGGTCGATCTCCCGAATGTCGCCGCGCACCAGTTCGACGTTGGCGCCATCCAGGTTGCGCGGATTGGCGCCACCGCCGAACAGGAACCCATCCAACGCACTGACGCGCGCACCGCGTTCTGCAAGCGCATGGCAGAGATTGGCGCCGAGGAACCCGGCGCCCCCTGTGACCAATACCCTGCGGCCGGACCAGTCCATGGTGACTCCTGAATGTTGGGAGCCACCATTCAGACCGAGGATGATGGCAGTTTCATGAACGGTTCAAGGCAGCGACGGTGCTTAACCGAGGGCGGCGATCCCGGTGATTTCGACTTTCCAGCGGGGGTCGACCAATTTCGCCTGGATGGTCGCACGCGCCGGCTTATTGGATCGATCTAACCAGGCATCCCAGGCGCGGTTCATCGCTGCGACATCCGCCATGTCGGACAAGAATACCTGACAGGATAGGAGTTTGGATTTGTCGGTGCCGGCCTCGACCAGCAGAGCATCGATCTGGCGGAGAACATTTGCGGTCTGGTCCTCGGCGTCCAGGGTCGGATCGTCGGTCACCTGCCCCGCGAGATACACGGTGTTACCGTGGACAACGGCGCCAGACAGGCGCGCTTCTTGTTGCAGGCGGCGAATGCTCATGACGGTCTCCAGAATGTGTCGCGTGCCAGACCGATCATCCACAAGGTTCCGGCGGTCAACACGATAGCAGGTCCAGCCGGAATATCGGTGTGGAACGACAGCAGCAAGCCCGCGACGGATGCAATAATAGCCAGCACCACCGACGCGCGTACCTGTCCTTGCAGCGAAACGGACCAATGGCGCGATGCAATTGCTGGCAGCATCATCAGTCCAACCGACATCAATGTGCCCAGCGCGACGAACCCCGCGACCACGCACAGCACAACCAAAGCCAGGAACGTCAGATGCCATAATCCGCCCTTTCCGCCAGTCGCAGCGACGAAGCCGGGGTCGAGACTCTCCATAATCAAAGGACGCCATATCGCCGCCAGAGCGGGCAGTACGATCGTCGCCACACCTGCCATCGCGAACAGCGCGGGATCGTCGACCGCCAACACGCTGCCGAACAGCACATGCGTTAGATCGACACCCCGCTGCGCCGAGATCAGCGCCACGCCCAAAGCCAAGGCAATCAGATAGACGCCGGTCAGTTGGCTGTCCTCTCGAGCGCCTTTGCCACGAGCGAGCCAGCCGGCCAGCAGCGCGACGGCCAGTCCGGCCGCGACTCCGCCCAACCCCATTGCCCAAACCGACAAACCAGCAAAGGCGGCGCCCAGCGCGATGCCGGGGAGTACGCCATGTTGCATGACGTCGCTCATGAGGCTCATGCGGCGGAGGACCAGGAACACACCGAGCGGCGGGGCAGCGACCGAGAGCGCGAGGCAGCCGATCAAGGCACGCCGCATGAACCCCAGTGCAAAAGGCGCAATCGTCAGGTCGTGCATCAAGCAGCCGCGCGCAGGGCCGAAGCGGGGGTGGGACCCCAAGTGGTTTGCATGCCATCGAGATGCAGCGTGTCCGGAAAATAGGCACGAACCATGTCGAGGTCGTGCAGGACGGTGACAATGGTCCGCCCCTGCGCGTGCCAACCGTGCAAAATTGTCAGCAGATCGCGCGCAGTGGCCGTGTCCACGGCAGAAAACGGTTCGTCGAGCAACAGCACCGGTGCGTCCTGCAACATCAGCCGAGCAAACAACACGCGCTGAAACTGCCCTGCCGACATCGCCCCAATCGCTCGGCGCCCCAAATCGGGCAGCCCGACCGCAGCGAGGGCTTGGTCGGCGCGTTCGAGTTGCGATCGGTCGATCGCTTTGAATGGACCCGCTCGACCCGCGAGCCCGAGGGCTACGACATCGCGGCAGGCAATCGGAAAGCTGCGATCGAGTTGGCTGCCCTGCGGCAGCAGCGCAATATCGGGTGGCGACAGGCCGCCCCGGTCGATTGTGCCAGAGGATGGGGGATGCAATCCGGCCAATGCCCTGAGAAGCGTCGTTTTCCCCGCACCGTTGTCGCCGATCAAGGCCGTGAGGCTCCCCGGCATGAACGCCCCGGTCAGGTCGCGCACAACGTCCAGGCCCCCATGTCGCAGGGCCAAACGATCCAGCCGGATGGGCGGCGGGATCACCGGATCGCCCAAACGACGCCCAACCACACCGCTGCGATCGTGGCAAAGGCCAGGATCAGGCGGGACAAGGCACTGGATGTCGGGGCGAGTGGGTCCGTCATGGTTATGGTATAACATTACACCATGACGGGCGGCAATGGCCGTCGCTACGGCGTAAGCGGCATCCCGCATGCGGCCATGATGCGATGGGCAAGGCGGTTGAAATCCGCCTTGCAATCGGCGACCGCTGCTTGATGCCCACCGAAGGCCCCGTCGCCGGGCCGCAGCGCGAACATCGGTTTGTCGGCTTCCAAATCGCGCAGATAGCGGCGGAGTTCGTCGTCTGTCAGCATTGCGGTCCGCTCCACACCAGCCAAGCGCGGGTGCGGAGCGGACTTTATCAGACACCTACCCCAAGGTCAGCCCCCGACGCGGTTCCCTAACAAACGAGTCCAACCCTGCGTGTCCGGCGCCGTGCCGTACTGAATCCCCACGATGGTGTCGTAAAGCTTCTGCGTCAGCGCCCCAGTCTTGCCGTCGCCGATGACGTAGCGCTCATTCTTGTAGCCGAGTTCGCCCACCGGGGAGATCACGGCAGCGGTGCCAGTGCCCCACATTTCCAGATTGCCAGCCTTCGCGGCGGCGAGGACTTCGTCGATGGACACTTGGCGCTCCGACACGCGTAGGCCCCAAGACCGCAGCAGAGACAACACGGAATCGCGCGTCACGCCGGCCAGGATCGCACCGTTCAGCGGCGGCGTGATCACCTCGTCGCCAATCTTAACCATGATGTTCATGGTACCGACCTCGTCGAGGTATTTATGCTCCACGCCGTCCAGCCAAAGCACCTGCGTATAGCCGGCCTTCTGCGCTTCCTCGGCCCCGAACAGCGACGCGGCATAGTTGCCGGCCGTTTTCGCCGCGCCCAGCCCGCCTTTTACCGCGCGCACATGCGTGTCGGAGGCCAGGATGCGCACCGGATTCATGCCTTCTTTGTAGTAGGCGCCGACCGGTCCGACGATCACGTAGTACAGATAGGAGTGCGAGGGGTGTACGCCCAAAAAGGCCTCGGTCGCGATGATGGTCGGGCGGATATACAGCGATGTGCCCGCCTTGTGCGGCACCCAACGTTGGTCGACTTCCACCAGCGCGCGAATGGATTCTTCGACCATCGCCGGGTCGATCTCCGGCATGCACAAATAATGGCCGGATTTGTTCAACCGGGCGGCATGATCTTTCAAACGGAACAAACGAATTTGCCCATCGGCACCGCGGAACGCCTTGCAGCCGTCGAAAATCGCCTGACCGTAATGCAGCACGCAAGTGGCCGGGTCCATGGAGAACGGCGCATATGGGACGATGCGCGGATCGTGCCAGCCCTGGCCTTCATGATATTCCATCATGAACATATGGTCGGTGAAGACCGTCCCGAACGTCAGAGTGTCATCGGCCGGCGGCTGCTTGGGCGACGTGGTGCGGGTGATGGCGATCTCGGTCACTTTTGTACTCGCGCGTTCTAGGATGGACGTTGGCAGCGAAATAGGACAGCAATGCTGACCCGTCAAGCGGAATCAAGTCAGGCCGTACAGCCCCATCGCATTGTCTCGGAAAACCATAGTGTGCTCGGCGTTGCTCAGTCGGATCGGAAAGGCGCCGCGCGGATCGTCGTAATCCCAATGCGGGTAGTCCGTCGCGAACATCACCCTGTCCCAGCCGATCCAACCCAGCGTATCCCGCAAATGTTCGGCAACCTCCGGCTCCTCCATCGGCTGGGTGGTGAACCACATATTCTCGCGGATATATTCGGACGGAGGCCGCTTGCACCGGGGGAGTTCGTCGCGATTCAGCGCCCATTGCTTGTCCAACCGCCAGCACAACGACGGCAGCCATGCGAAGCCGCCCTCGATCATCACGAAGCGCAAACGGGGGAATTCTTCGAACACACCCTCCAGCGCCAAGGACGCCACCTGCGCCTGGAAGCTGTGAACGTTGATATGATGATCTTGCAGATAATAGCTCGGCCACCCGCCGGGGGTCGACGCATAGCCACCGCCCACGCTGTTCACATGGATCGCGATCGGAAACCCGGATGCCTGCGCCGCCGCGTAAATCGGCCAATAGCGCTTGCGTCCCAGAGGCTCGTTGGTCTTCGACGGCATCAGCACCTGGACAAAATTGCGATCCCCGGCGCGGAGCGCGATTTCCTCGACCGCCAGATCGGGATCCTCATGCGCAACCGTCACGCAGGCTCGGAACCGAGGCTCCGGCTTCACCCAATTTTCCACCTGCCATTCGTTCACCGCATGGCAATAGGCGGCACCCAGATCGGTATTCCGCGTGGCCCCCGACAGCGGCGCCAGAATGCCGAGCGCGATGTCGTTAGCGTCCAGCAATTGCGCTTGCATGAACGCCAGATCGGAACCGGGCGGCCCCCCGTTCGTCGGCCAGGAATCACGTCGAGCGGTGGCGGGCGCGGCCTTCGGGTATTGGGTGCCGGTCGTAAACGGCACCCGAGGCTGCGCGCCGTATTCTTCCAAATGCTTGCGCCAGCGCTCGGCCAACCACGGATAGAGTTCCGATTTGGACTTCATCGTCGGGTGGATATCGCAATCGACGATGCCGGCTTGCACGATAGCGGGGCGTTCCAGGACGTCGCTCATGGCGTTGTCTCCTTCAGGCGCGGGTAAGTTGCGATCGGGTTGTCGATGGCCATTTTGTGAATCAAGTCGCGGGACAGTCCGGGGGGCAGCACCTCGGTCCCCTCGAAATGATGGTGCGGGAAGTCGGTGGCGAACAATAGCATATCGTCGGCGCCGATGTGCTCGATCGTGCGCGCAACCTCCGCCGCACCGGGGGCGTCGAAGGGTTGTGCGGTCATGCGCACGTGTTTGCGCACCAAATCGGCGGGCGATTGGGTGAACCAAGGGGTTTCGCCGCGCAGCCCGCGCCAGGATTTGATCGCCCGCCACAGAAAAGCCGGCAGCCACGTCACACCGGATTCCAGCAACACGACACGCAACGTCGGGAAATGGTTGAACACGCCCTCGCCCATCAAGCTAAGCAACTGCGCCTCGAACCCCATCGTCTGATGGACGTAGTCCTGGGTGAAGTGCGACGGCCAACCGACCGAGGTCGGGGCATGCCTGAACGCACTGCCGGCATGGATGGCGATAGGCAGATCGTGCTTCACCGCCGCTTCGTAGATCGGCCAGTAATACCGGCGGCCCAACAGCATCTCCCCGGCGGCGAGCAACTGTACCTGCACGAAACGCCGATCGGCCGCGCGCTTTTCTATCTCCGCAGCTGCATAAATCGGACTTTGGAACGGCACCACGATGCCGGCGCGCAAGCGATCGTCCTTATCCAGCCATCGATCGACGAGCCAGTCGTTGACCGCGCCGCATAACGCCTGCGCTAAATCCTCCGAATGCACCGCCTGCCCGCCGTGCAGGCATGTCAAAATCGCTCGGCTTATCCCGAACCCGTCGAGTGCGTGTTGCTGGAACCACCCCAGATCGCCCAAAGGCCGCCAGTCGGGGCGGCAGGCGATTGGTGCGCCCTTGGGATAGCTGGCCAATTCCAACCCATCGGTGCCGCGAGAGACGATCATCTCCCGCCAAGCCTCGGTCATATAAGGCAGCAGCGACGCGATATTGGGCACCGAAACGTGAACGTCGCAGTCGATGGCACCTGGGGGGATCGGCGGCATGAGATTTTCCGGACGTGGCTTTCCTTTAAGAGAGGGTTCCTCCGATCGGCCGGTTTGTCCAGGTACGAGCCATCGGGTGTTAGCGCTCAATAGGAATGTCCCCTCCGTGCCCAATTAGAATGTCCCCTT
>JBAXFK010000043.1:0-22739 GCA_037139955.1 Rhodospirillales bacterium | reverse complement strand
GTGCAGAGCCCGCCCACCCAGTCGATGGCCGGGGCTCTGAAGGCGTACGGGGCCGCCTAGAGGCGTTATTCCGCAGCGACGGTTTGCCGGGCCGGGGGGGCGAGGCGGAAACCGCGGTAGCCCTGGGCAGCGATTTCGTCGCAGGTCTGCCGATACGCTCCGACACCGCCGATATAGGGCATGAATACCCGGGGCTTACCCGGAATATTGGCGCCCATGTACCAAGAATTGGCCGAGGGGTACAGCGTCTTGAAAGCGACCTCGTTGACGTGATCGACCCATTTGTCTTCCTCGTCGCGATCCGCCTCGATGCAATCCAGTCGGTGCTGGCCCATGTGGGCGATGCAATCGGCGACCCAATCCACATGCTGCTCGATCGAGACAATCATATTCGACAGCACCGAGGGGCTGCCGGGTCCGGTGATCATGAACAGGTTGGGGAAACCGGCGGTCATCAGGCCGAGATAGGTGCGTGGCCCAGCCTCCCACTTATGCGCCAGCGTTTCGCCGTCGCGGCCGCGAATGTCGATGCGGGTCAGGGTGCCGGTCATGGCGTCGAAGCCGGTCGCAAAGACGATGGCGTCGAATGCGTATTCTGTTTCGCCTTGCCGCAGGCCGGTTTCGGTCATTGCCTCGATGGGGGCTTTGCTGACATCCACCAGGGTGACGTTGTCGCGGTTGTAGGTCAGGAAATAGTCGGTATCGACGCAGATGCGCTTGGTGCCGATCGGATGGCCTTTCGGCGCCAGCAATTCGGCCGTCGCGGGGTCCTTCACCATCGAGCGGATTTTATTGCGCACGAAATCGGCGGCGAGGTCGTTCGATTGCTTGTTGAGCACGAGATCGTTGAACGACGCCATGAAGCTGGTGCCGCCGCGCTGCCAGCGTTCTTCGAGAATTTCGACGCGCCGTTCGTCCGATACCGACAAGGCCGAAAAATTGTTCGGATCGCGCAGCACGCCCGATTGCGTTTTCCGTGCGGCGGCGCGCTGTTCGGGATAGGTGGTCTTCCACGTTTGCTCGTAAGCGGCGGGCATCGGGCCGTTGCGGGACGGGATGCTGAAATTCGGCGTGCGCTGGAACACCGTCAGGTGTTTCGCCGCTTTTGCAATCACGGGAATCGCCTGAATGGCGGACGATCCGGTGCCGATGACCGCGACGCGCAGGCCGGTCAGGTCCACGCCTTCGTGCGGCCAGTGGCCGGTGTGATAGGTTTGGCCTTTGAATAGATCCATGCCGGGGAAATCCGGCTTGCGCGCGGTCGACAAACAGCCGGTCGCCATGATGCAGTATTTGGCGGTGACTACGTCGCCTTTGTCGGTGCGCACGGTCCAGCGATGGGCGGCCTCGTCGAACACAGCTTCGGTTACCAAGGTTTCGAACTGCATGTCGCTGCGCAGATTCAGCCGGTCGGCGACATGGTTGGCGTATTTGAGAATTTCCGGCTGGCCGGCGAACAATTCGCTCCAGGACCATTCTTGCTGCAAATCGTCGGCGAAGGAATAGGAATACTGCATGCTTTCCACGTCGCAGCGCGCGCCGGGATAGCGGTTCCAGTACCAGGTCCCGCCAACGCCCGTCCCGGCTTCGAACACGCGGCAGGTCAGCCCCTGTTTGCGGAGTTGGTGGAGCATGTACATGCCGCCGAAGCCCGCGCCAACGATGACGGCGTCCACGGTGGAGGGGGAAGTTTCGGTCATTATTCGGTCCTTCGCTACTCGTTCGGACAGACGGATACCGGCCGCGGCCGGGATGTCAACCGGTCGGTAGCTTTTGCGACCCGTGGGTCTTCGGTTGCGCGACCCCGCGAGGCGTACGACCTTCCTTGCATAATAATTTCTGCCTAGGAAGATCGTCGTGCCCCTCAACATCGAGGACACGGCGACAGAAAAAGTTGTGTCCCGGGTGGTGGTGTAGGAGCCTTGGATAAGCAGGCCGCCACTGAAGCGGAGCGTATCGAGGTAGATCGACAATGCGGCGGACATTGCAACTCCGACAGCGGGGGAACCGGTCGTCCGATCGACGAACCCGCATCTTCAGTGAGCATTTGTGGCCATGCGGTATTATAATACCACACATAAAACCCTTGACCGGACTGTGCGTCCACCCCATAACGCGGGCCTTCCAAACCGTGGACGCCAAATTCCAATGTTAAAAACCACCCCATCCATCAAGCCGTCGGAGGTGACGAAGGGCTGGATTCTGATCGATGCCGAGGGCATCGTTCTGGGTCGTCTTGCCGTCGTTATCGCCAACCGCCTGCGTGGCAAGCACAAGCCGCAATTCACCCCGCATGTCGATTGCGGCGACAATGTCGTCGTGATCAACGCCGCGAAGGTGAAGGTTACGGGCAACAAGCTCGACCAATCGGTGTTCTATTACCACACCGGATATGCCGGCGGCATCAAGGGCCGCACCATCCGTTCGCGCTTGGAGTCCAAGCATCCGGAGCGGGTGTTGGAAAAGGCGGTCGAACGGATGATCACCCGTGGCCCGCTCCAGCGCGCGCAGATGAAGCATCTGTATATCTACGGTGGCGCCGAACACAAACACGACGGCCAGCAGCCGGTGGCGCTCGACGTCGCTGCCCTCAATCCCAAGAACAAGAGGGGCTGATCTCGATGTCCGGTTCTCAAATTCGTGGCCTTGCCGACCTGAAGGAAGCGCTCGACGCGCGTCAGGCCGTTGTGGGTACCCCCGACTATGTCGCTGGCGACCGTCCGAAGGTCGAGCCGAAGCGCGATGCGCAAGGCCGTTCCTATGCCACCGGTCGTCGTAAGGAATCCTCCGCCCGCGTTTGGATCAAGCCCGGCAAGGGCGAGATCACCGTGAACGGCAAGAAGGTGGTCGAATATTTCGCTCGCCCTGTGCTGCGCATGTTGTTGGCCCAGCCCTTCCTGGTGTCCGACCGGCACAATCAATTCGACGTCGTCTGCACGGTCGCCGGTGGCGGTCTGTCCGGTCAGGCCGGTGCGGTTCGTCATGGTATCAGCCGCGCGCTGACCTATTACGAGCCGGAATTGCGCGGTATTCTGAAAACCGCCGGTTTCCTGACACGTGACTCGCGTGCGGTCGAACGTAAGAAATACGGCAAGGCCAAGGCCCGCCGCAGCTTCCAGTTCTCCAAGCGCTGATTCCACAATCTGTCCTGCGGGCAAGGGGGGTTGCGGTTTCCGCTTCCCCCCTTTCTTGTATGTGCAGAGTCCACAAGGAATCCCAACGATGGAACGCCTGACCCTGTTCGGCAGTTTTACGTCCAGCTCGAGCTACAAGCCGATGCTGTTCCTGGCATTGTCCGGGCTGCCGTTCAGCTTTCGCACCGTCAATCTCAAAATCGGCAAGCAGAACGAACCCGAGCATCTCGCGCGCAACCGTTATGGGAAAGTGCCGGTGCTGGAGCATCGCGGGCTGACCATTGTCCAATCGAACGTGATCTTGAGCTACCTCGCCGGCACGACCGGTGTTTTCGAGGGCAAAACCGAACAAGACCGTTGGACCGCTCGGGAATGGCTGGATTGGGAGGCCGATCAGATCTCCAACGTAGCCAAAGTACGCCATTATAGCCGGTTCCGGCAGGTCGATCCGGCCGTGATGGATTATTTCCGCCCGCTGGCCGAGGCTGCGATCGGTTTTGTCGACAAATCCCTTCAGGGCCGCGAATGGTTGGTGGGCGACGCCCTTACCATCGCCGATATCGGCTGCTGGGGACGGATGGTTTTCATGCACGAGGGCGGGCTGGACATCAACCGCTGGCCCAACGTTCTCGCGTGGTCCGATCGGCTGAAAGCGCTGCCGCGTTTCGCGCTTCCTTACGACCTCATTCCAAGCAAAGACCGGGAGTACGACCCATCATGAAGATCGCGGTAATCGGGGCTGGCGGTGTCGGCGGCGCCTTTGGGGCAGCGCTGGCAAAGGCCGGTGCGGACGTCACCTTCGTCGCGCGCGGCGCACATCTGGCCGCCATGAAAGCCAATGGCCTGAAAATCGAGGGCGGGCGTGGCGAAACGCACATCGTTCCGACCCAGGCAACCGACGACCCGGCTACCATCGGACCGGTCGATTTCGTGCTGTTCTGCGTAAAGCTGTGGGACGTCGAAAGCGCCGGCGAAGCCATTAAGCCTTTGATCGGGCCGAATACAGCGGTGATTCCCCTGCAAAATGGAATCGATTCGTTCGAGCGGCTGATCCCCATTCTGGGCGCCGATCACGTCATGTGCGGCGTGGCGCAGATCAGTGCGACGATTACGGCGCCGGGCGTTGTGCATCAGACCGGTACCTTCATGCGGCTGGTCTTCGGCGAGGTCGCCGGCGGCCTCAGCGCGCGCGGCGACGCCTTTCTGGCGATGTGCAAAGCAGCCGGCTTCGATGCGACGCACAGCGGCAACATCCTGACCGACCTCTGGCTGAAATATATTCTGCTAGCCACCAACAGCGCCATCACCGCCGCCACCCGCCAGCCCTTCGGTAAGCTCCGCGGCGACGCCGACATCGTGGCCATGTTCGAGGCCGGCTTTCGGGAGGTTTACGCCGTCGGTAAGGCCAAAGGCATTGCACTACCCGATAACACCGTCGAAAACATGGTGAAGGCGACCAAGGCATTTCCCGACACGATGATGGCCTCGATGGCACACGATTTGATTCGTGGTGGGCGCATCGAGCTACCCTGGCTGTCGGGTAAAGTCGTCGCGATGGGCCGGGAACTGGATGTCCCCACACCGGTGCATAATGTGCTGCATGCGATGTTGAAACCGCATACAATGGGTAACGCCGCGTAGGAGAGTCGCAATGGCGTTCGGGAAAGTTTTCATCGACGGCGAGTCCGGCACAACCGGCCTCGGGATTCGCGAACGTCTGCTGGCCATGCCAGACGTTGCTCTGCGCAGCATTCCGTCCGAACGACGCCGCGACCCCGCTGCGCGGCGCGACCTGATGGCCGAGGTGGACTTGGTCGTGCTGTGCCTGCCGGACGACGCCGCAAAGGAATCGTCCGCGATGGCGGCGAGCTTGGGTAACGCCGCGCCGAAAGTGCTGGACGCAAGTACCGCGCATCGCGTCGATCCCGATTGGGTCTACGGTTTCGCCGAAATGCTGCCAGGACATGCCGAGCGTATCGCCAACGCCCGGAACGTCGCCAATCCCGGTTGCTACCCGACGGGCGGCATCGGGCTACTGCGTCCGCTGATCGATGCCGGCTTCATACCGACCGATTATCCGATCTCCATCAATGCCGTGTCGGGCTACTCCGGCGGTGGCAAAGCTATGATCGGGGATCATGAAGCCTCCGGCGGGCCGGCATTCGAACTTTACGGCCTAAAGCTGGAGCACAAGCACGTCGCCGAAACGCAACTTTACGGCGGGCTGACGCGGCGACCGATTTTCGTGCCGTCGGTAGGCCACTTCCGTCAGGGTATGCTGGTGTCGATTCCGCTGCATCTGGACGCGCTGCACGGCAAACCGACGGGAGCCGATTTGCAAGCCGCGCTCGAAGCCCATTACGCCGGCTGCGCGCTGGTGAAAGTCCTGTCCCCGCAAGCCGACGGCAAGTTGGAGCCCGAGGCGCTGAACGACACCGATCGCCTGGAACTCTACGTTCATGCCAACGAAAAGCATCGCCAAGCGGTCTTGGTCGCGCGGCTGGACAATCTCGGCAAGGGCGCGTCCGGCGCGGCGGTACAGAACATCGCGCTGATGCTGGGTCTGCACACCGGTGTCGGTGCGCGGGAAATGGCCGATGCCTGAGCACGACTACGGTGGTTTCGGACCGATCTTCGAATACGAAGGGATCGTTCCGAAAATCGCCGCCGATGCCTTCATCGCGCCCACGGCGGCGGTGATCGGCGATGTCTGGGTCGGTTCGGAAACCGGTATCTGGTTCCACTGCCTGGTGCGCGGCGACATGGGTATTATCCGTATCGGCGACCGCACCAATATCCAGGACGGCACGGTTATCCATGTCGATTCCGGCGGCATGGACACGCATATCGGCGACGACGTGACTGTCGGGCATAATGCGGTCATCCACGCCTGCACGCTGAAAAATCGCGCTTTCGTGGGCATTTCCGCGACCGTGCTCGATGGCGCTGTCATCGAGGAAGGCGGCATGCTCGCGGCTGGCGGTTTGCTGACGTCGGGGAAAGTTATCGGCCCGAACGAGATGTGGACCGGCTCTCCGGCCAAATTGCGCCGCACGATGGATGACGCCGAGTTGGAAAAATTCGCGCGAAATGCCCGCGTTTATCGCGATTTGGCGTTGCGGTTTCGGACAAAGTTTCGGTCGGTAGGATAGGGAAGAACGTGGCGGCCGGTTCGGTGTTCCTCTACCGGGCCGAGGCGATCGGTGGATGAACCACGCGGCGCCAAATCGTGTCTGCCATTCACCCGAAAGTCCTGCGTCATGCACATAAAAGTTGGTTACGAGCTAATCTACGATTGTCCCCAGCCGACGCCGATGCTGCTGATGCTGAATATTCACTACAGTCGCGCCGGGGACCTCGCGATGCCCGACCATCTGGTGACGGCACCGTCGATGCCGGTGACGGCCTATCGCGACTCCTTCGGTAATTGGTGCAGCCGTATCGTCGCGCCCGCCGGGCTGACGCGGATCAGCACAACCGCCGTGGTGCGCGATACCGGTATTCCCGACATCGTCGTGCCCGATGCGCCGCAGCACAAGGTGGAGGAATTGCCCGAAGAGGCGCTGCTGTTCCTGCTGCCTAGCCGCTATTGCGAAACCGAATTGCTCGGCAATATCGCCGCGATCCTGTTCAACGATACCAAACCCGGCTGGGCGCGAGTGCAGGCGATCTGCGATTTCGTGCATAATCATATCGAATTCGATTACCAAAAGGCGCGCAATACCCGCACTGCCTTCGAGGCTTACAACGAACGCGTCGGCGTCTGTCGCGATTTTGCCCATCTCGCGATTACCCTGTGCCGCTGCATGAATATCCCGGCGCGCTATTGTACCGGCTACCTCGGCGATATCGGCATGCCGCCGCCTTACGGTACGATGGATTTCGCCGGCTGGTTCGAGGCTTATCTTGGCGGCCAGTGGTACACCTTCGATGCCCGTAACAATATTCCCCGTATCGGCCGGGTATTGATCGCGCGCGGCCGGGATGCGGTGGATGTCGCCATCAGCACGACCTTCGGCCCGAACACATTGCGCGGATTTACCGTATGGACCGATGAGATTGTTTGGACGGGGTAGCACCGGGGCTCGGTATGAAAATCGGTAACACTCCGATTGCCGGTGCTCGGTATTGGGCTGCTTTGTTGGCGGCCGGCGTTGTCGGAACCAAGATGGGGGATTTCATGTCCGCCAACTTCGATCTGGACCGTTTGCCCGGCCCGATCGCGATGGCCTCGGTCTTCGCCGCGATCTTGCTGGCGGAGCGGAGGCTGCGCACCGGGTCGGAGGCGTTTTACTGGTTAGCGGCTGTCACGGTGTTCTCGGCCGCGACCGGACTCGGCGATATGCTGAAGCACGGACGGCCGTGGTACGTCGCATTAGGCAGTTTGACGATGGCGCTGGCGATTGTGCAGGCGGCCGAGAAGCGGTTCGTGCCGCGCCATCCCGGCGAATTGGTCACAGGTATTCCGAATACCGACCCATTCTACTGGGCCGCGCTGCTGGTGGCCGGGGCCATGGGGACCGTGGTTGGCGATTTTGTCGCCGAAGATATCGGCTTGGGTGTCGGCCTGGGCTCCCTCGCACTCGGCATTCTGCTCGCGCTAGCTCTGATCGCTCGATCGATGCTCGGTGCGATCGGTCGGGTACCCTATTGGGGAACTGTCGCGATTGTCCGTTGCCTTGCGACGACGACCGGCGATTTTTTCGCCGGCCGCGAGGGCCTGCATTGGACTCTGCCCGCGAGCATTGCGTTCTGGGCGATCGCATTGTTCGCCGTTCTGCGCGTCTTGCCGCCCCCCAAGCGCCAGGAGGCCACTGGCGGCTAGGTCAGCCGCACTTGGACGAAGCTGCCGGGTGCGTCTTCCAACGCCGGCAACTTGCCGTCGCCCGGCGTGCGCGCGGGTACCTGGGCTTTGCCATGCGCCAGAATCCAGCGCTGCCAATCCGGCCACCAGGAGCCTGCTAGTTCGGTGGCGCCGGCGAACCAAGCGTCGGGGTCGGGCGGCAGGGCTTCGTTAATCCAGTGGTTGTATTTACCGCCCTCCGGCGGGTTCACGACGCCGGCAATGTGACCGGACGCCGCTAATACGAAGCGTTTCTTGCCGCCCAGCAATTGGGTGCCGCGATAGGTGGATTTCCAGGGCGCGATGTGGTCTTCGCGTGTCGATAGGAAATAGGCCGGGGTTTTCACCTTCCCCAGATCGATTTTCACGCCCGAAAGCTCGATCCCGCCGGGGTCTTTCAGCAAATTGGCCTGATACATGTTGCGCAAGTAGAAGCTGTGCATTTTCGCCGGCATACGCGTGGAATCGGCATTCCAATACAGCAGATCGAAGGGGAAGGGGTCGTTGCCCATCAGATAATTGTTCACCACGAACGACCAGATCAGATCGTTGGCACGCAGCATGTTGAATGTGGTGGCCATCTCGCTGCCTTCGAGGTAGCCGCGCTTGTTCATCTTGTCTTCCAGCGAGCGAAGCTGTTCTTCGTCGATGAAAACGCCTAGTTCGCCGGCCTCGGCGAAATCCATCATGGTCACGAAAAAGGTCGCGGTCTTGATGCGATCGTCGCCCTTCTCGGCCATGTAAGCGAGGGTGGAGGCAAGCAGCGTGCCGCCCAGGCAATAGCCGATCGCGTTGACCTCTCGTTCCCCGGTTGCGGCCTCGATCGCGTCGAGTGCGGCGAGATAGCCTTCGTGCATATAATCCGCGAAGTTTTTCTCCGCGAGTTTCTCGTCCGGATTGACCCAAGAGATCACGAACACGGTATGGCCCTGCGACGTGGCCCAGCGCACGAAGCTGTTTCGCGGCCGCAGATCGAGGATGTAGAATTTGTTGATCCACGGTGGACCGATCAGCAGTGGCCGTTTCAGCGCTTTCTCGGTCGTGGGATTGTATTGGATTAGCTGCATCAGGTCGTTCTGGAACACGACTTTACCGGGCGAAACGCCGATATTGCCGCCGACCGAGAACGCATCGGTGTCGGTCATTTTGATACGAAGCTGGCCCTTGCCGCGCTCGAGATCGCCCAGCAGGTTGTTCAGGCCTTTGAGTAGGTTTTCGCCGCCGGTTTCGGCGGTTTTGCGCAGCACTTCGGGGTTGGTCACGACGAAGTTGCTGGGGCTCATCGCGTCGATGAATTGGCGGGTATAGAAATCGACCTTCTGCGCGGTTTTCGGTTCGAGCCCTTCGACGTGGCCGACGGTGTCTTGGATGAACCGCGCGGATAGCAGGTAGGACTGCTTGATGAAGTCGAAGACTTCGTTGTCCTTCCAGGCATTATCCTTGAAACGGTGATCGGTGCCGGGGGCGTCGATCGTCTCGGGTGCTTCGAAACCCATGATCCGGCGGGTGGTATTCTGCCAGAGTGTCATGGTGTCCTGCCAAAACCCGATCTGCGCCCGCAGCAACGCGGCCGGATCGGCCATCAGTTTGGACGTCATTTCTAGGAATGCGCGGCCGATATTCATCGCGTCGGCGCCGCTGTCGCCGCCCTCGCCTTCGGCTTGGCGTTTGAGCCAATCCCCGACGATTCGTTGCGATCGCTCGGCGACATCGGCCATGGTGCGGCCGACGACCTCGGGGTCGGGGAGCTTGAACTCCGGTATATTCGGCGTCGGGGTCGCGTTTTCGGCTTTGGCCATGCGGCTATCCTTTGCGTCGGCCCACCCAGCGGCTACACAGGCCGCGCAAAGCGTGGAGCGGATTCCGACAAATGACGATCGGCGAGAGACATGCGGAACCTAGGGGCGTGCGGATGCGCGTTCAAGGCCGGTTATTGCAGGGTTGGCGTGCGGGCGCGGTGCCGTCGGCGCTGGCACTGCTGCTGTCCGGTTGCTCGACCATGGCGTCGCTCAACCCGGTCAATTGGTGGCACGATTACGAGGGCGGCAAAATCGCCGAGCAGCGCCCGCCGCTGCCGGGGTCCGATAAGGCCGATCCAAATCTCGGTAGCGTACCCGCGAGGCCGGCACCCCCGGATCGGGATGCGATGAAGCGGCTGACGCAGGGGCTTGTTTCCGATCGGGAGAATGCCCGTTACACCAACGCCGCCAATCCCTTGGCGGACCCGTCGTCGCCGAGCGCGTCGCCGTCGCTGTTCGGTGCCGGGACACTGCCGCCTCCGGCGAAGGTCGCAACGCCGGTCGCTGCGAGTGCGTCGTTGCAGGCTGCCTCGGCGGTCCCTGAGCAACCGGCCGTCCCCCCGTCGGCTGCACCGCGAAAATCGGTGCAGGCCGCGCCATTGACTGCGCCGGACACCGCCGCCGCCGCGCCGGAGGTGCCCGCGCTGCCGGTCGAACCGCCGCCGCGTCCCGGTGCTGCGCCTGCTCGCGTCGCGCCGCAGGTGGCGGCCGGCAATCCCTTGCCGGCGGCCCCCGCAGCGGTCGGGCCGAACGATATTACGGTCGCGTTCGATCCCGGGTCTTCCGTGTTGACGCCGGCTTCGGCCGATGCAGTCAAGCAGTTGGCAGTGCAGCGGAAGGGCGGTGCCATTGCCCTGACCGGTTACGGCGACGCGGCGTCCAGCGATCCGGCCGCCCAGGCCGCCGCCATGGGCTTGGCGGTCGCGCGCGCCAAGGCCATATCCAATGCCCTGCAAGCCTCCGGCGTTCCCGCAGGTGCGATTCAAATGGGTGCGGAAGCCGACGGTCGCGGCGTGTCGATCCGTCTGCTACACTAAGTCGTTAACAAGCCCGAAAGGCCCGTCATGAGTTCCGATACCTCCGGTGAGTTCCACCGCATCCGTCGTCTCCCGCCCTATGTCTTCGCCGAAGTGAACTCGGCCAAGGCTCGGGCGCGCGCCGCCGGGGAGGATATTATCGACCTCGGCATGGGGAACCCCGATAGCGCGACTCCGCCGCATATCGTGGCGGCAATGGTAAAGGCGGTGCAGGACCCAAAAACGCACCGCTACTCCTCCAGCCAGGGCATCCCAGGTCTGCGTAAGGCGCTGGCCGGGTATTACGAGCGTCGGTTCGGCGTGTCGCTGAACCCGGACAAGGAGGTTATCGCGACCCTCGGGTCTAAAGAGGGGTTGGCCAATCTGGCCTCGGCGATCACCAGCCCGGGCGATACCATCCTTGTGCCGAACCCGTCCTATCCGATCCATCAGTTCGGCTTCATCATCGCCGGAGCGGGCGTGCGCAGCGTGCCGGCAACGCCGGACGAGAACATGTTGCGCGCTTTGGATCAGGCGGTGCGCCATTCCGTACCCAAACCCACGGCGCTGATTGTCAATTTCCCGTCGAACCCGACGGCCTATCTGGCGGATCTGGATTTCTACCGGGAGATCGTGGCCTTTGCGAAAAAGCACGAGATCTGGGTGATGTCCGATCTGGCCTACGCGGAAATCTATTTCGGCGACAAAATCCCGCCGTCGATTCTGCAAGTGCCCGGAGCGAAGGATATCGCGGTGGAGTTCACCTCGATGTCGAAAACCTACTCCATGCCGGGCTGGCGCATGGGCTTCGCGGCCGGCAACGCGCGGTTGATCAACGCATTGACGCGGATGAAGTCGTATCTCGATTACGGCGCCTTCACCCCGATCCAGGTCGCCGCGACCGCCGCACTCAATGGGCCGCAGGATTGCGTGGAAGACATGCGCACTCTGTATCGCGACCGTCGCGATGTGCTGATCAAGGGCTTGGTGTCGGCCGGATGGGACATGCCGAGCCCGGGAGGGTCGATGTTCGCGTGGGCGCCGATTCCGCCGAAATATGCCTCGTTGGGTAGCGTCGAATTCTCCAAACTGCTGTTGGCGCGGGCGAAAGTTGCGGTGGCACCGGGGCTGGGCTTCGGCGAATACGGCGATGGCTATGTCCGCATCGCCCTGGTGGAGAACACACACCGGCTGCGCCAGGCTGTACGCAACATTCGGGGCTTCTTGCAAGGCGGATCGAATGTGGCCGAGGAAACAGTCGCGGACGTCGCTGCCGCGTGACGTCCATCCCGATCGCCTCGTCCGCGAGCGCGACGTTTCTGGCTTTGAAAGAATGTAAGATGACCCGTCCCCTTTCTGTTGGCGTCGCCGGCCTTGGCACTGTCGGGGCCGGGGTCCTGAAAGTCCTGCGCGAGAACGCCGACCTTATCGCTGCCCGCGCCGGGCGCCCCATCGTCGTGACCGCCGTATCCGCGCGCGACCGTTCGCGCGACCGCGGCGTACCCGTCGGTGGCCTGCGCTGGTACGACGATGCCGTGGCATTGGCTGGCGATGCCGGCGTCGATGTCGTCGTCGAAGCCATTGGCGGGTCGGAGGGCCAGGCCCGCGCCTTGGCCAATGCCACTATCGCCGCCGGTAAGCCGCTGGTCACCGCCAACAAGGCTTTGCTCGCGGTGCATGGCGCCGAACTGGCCGCCGCCGCCGAGGAAAAAGGCGTGTCCCTCGCGTTCGAGGCCGCTGTCGCCGGCGGCATCCCTGCCATTAAAGCCGTGCGCGAGGGCCTGGCCGCCAATCGCATATCCCGCGTCGCGGGTATCTTGAACGGCACGTGCAACTACATCTTGACCCAAATGCGCGAGCACGGCCGAGAATTCGCCGACGTCCTGGCCGACGCCCAGAAGCTTGGCTATGCCGAGGCGGACCCATCCTTCGACGTCGACGGCATCGACGCCGCCCATAAGCTGGCGATCCTGGCGGCCCTGGCGTTCGGCCGACCGGTGGAATTCGAATCCGTATATGTGGAGGGCATTCGCCGCATCTCCGCCCTCGACATCGGCTTCGCCAACGAACTCGGCTACCGCATCAAACTGCTCGGCATTGCCCGCCAGACCGATGCCGGAATCGAAACCCGCGTGCACCCCTGCATGGTGCCGCAATCCGCACCGATCGCACGTGTCGACGGCGTGTTCAACGCCGTGGTGGCCGAGGGCAATTTCGTCGGCCGCGTCATGCTCGAAGGTCGTGGGGCAGGGGAAGGGCCGACCGCGTCCGCCATCGTTGCCGATCTGATCGATCTGGCCCGCGGACGGGTCACCCCGGTTTGGGGCGCGTCCGGTTCCGCTCTATCGCACGCGCCGTCCGTGCCCATGAGCGCGCATGTCGGGGCGTATTACTTGCGGCTGATGGTCGTGGACCGGCCGGGCGTGATCGCCGACGTAACGGCGGTGCTGCGCGATGAGGGAATCTCGCTGGAATCGATGCTGCAACGCGGGCGCTCGCCTGGGGAAGCCGTGCCGGTGGTATTGGTGACGCATGAAACTCAGGAAAGCGCTATGTCGAAGGCGCTGGCGCGGATCGAGGCGTTGAATACGGTGATGGAGAAGCCGGCATTGATACGGATCGAGGCGGGGTAGGGGAGGCGGGCGAGGGTTTCGTAGCCTGCTTCTTGGATATTGCCTACACGGATGCGCATGCGACGTTCCGACGGGCGGACGACGAAACGAACATACTCCTCGACGCGACTCGCCTGACATTACCCCATCGCGCTGCGGCACATAGAGCACTGGCTGTCATCGAAGGGTCGGACACTACGGCGTGGATCGGTCATCGGGTCGTAGGCGAATACCTAGCTTCGGTAACGCGCCCGCAAGCAACCGCGCCGGCATGGCCTATGCCTGTGCAGCGAGATCGACGAGCGTGTGCATACCTTCCTCCCCCGATCGATCGAGGGAGATTGGCATTTTGCCCAGCGGATGGCGGCTGCTTGGCGTCCGGCTGCTAGGCCCGCAGCGGGAATTTATCCAAATAAGGCTGGTATTCCGGCTCCACATCGATTTGCAGCGTCCCGAGGACCCGGACCACCGCGTTGTAGAACGCGATCGTCAGCGTGAGATCCAGCACCAATTCGTTGCCAAGTTCGGCTTGCAGGGCGGCGAAGGTGGCGGCGGTCATCTCCCCACCCACGGTGATTTCGCGGGCACCTTGCAGGACCAGCTTGGTCATCGCGTCCAACGCGGTCGGCTTGCCATCGGTGTCGTCGATCAGGGCCTGCACGTCTTCGTAGCTCACGCCGAAATCGTGGCCGAGCTTGACGTGGTGGGACCATTCGTAGGGGGATTTGGCGAGCCAGCCGACTTGCAGGATCGCCAGTTCGCGCAGGCGCGGGTCGAGCTTGCTGCCGTGGCGGATGTAACCGCCCAGGCCAAAGAAGGCGCGCGCGGCGTTGGGGGAGTTGACCAAGGCCTTCGCCAGCCAGATCGGGCGTTTCAGCAGGTCTTTGTTCTCGTCCGAGAGATCGGCGGGTTCGAGATAGGGGATGCGGGCCACGGGCGGTTCCTTCGGTTGTCGATGCGCTCATCCTGGCCGGGATGGCCCGGCCGGTCAAAGTGCGCCGCCACGTAGGAATTGCCCGAAAGCGGCAAGGGTGGTGTCGGATACGTGGTGCTCGATCCCCTCGGCATCCTGTTCGGCCGCCTCGCGCGGGACGCCGACGGCCAGCAGCAGGTCCACCACCACCCGGTGTCTGGCACGCACCCGCTCGGCCAGATGCTCGCCGGCTTCGGTCAGGAACACGCCCCGATAGGGTTTCGCGACGGCTAAACCCTCCCGTTTCAGGCGGGCGATGGTCTTGATGGCCGTGGGGTGGGACACGCCGAGGCGGCGGGCGATATCGGTGGGGCGGGCCTCGCCGCCGGAGCCGATCAGGTCGGAAATCAGCTCGACATAGTCCTGCATCACTGCGGTGGATTGCGCGGTGCGGGCTTTACCGAAGCGGTCGGCTTGGGTTGGTTCGGCGGGGAGTTCCCCCCGTTTGGGCGGTCCGTCCGCCACGGACTCGGACATGATTTTCGGTACCGATCAAAAGCCGAGGGCCAAACTGAGGTCCAGACCGAATGTCTGCAACAATAAAATCAGGTTCAGCCCCAGCACGACCGACGTCGCGGCCCAAGCACCGACCCGCACTGCGCGGCGCGGCACGAAACTGCCCATGACGACGGTGCGCCCGGATAAGATCAACAAAGCAATCATCGGGACCGGCAAGACCATGCTGAGGACGACCTGACTCAGCACCAGGGCGTTGGTCGCGTTGATCCCCGCCAGTACCACCATGAGCGCCGGGAGCATGGTCACGAACCGCCGCACCCACAGCGGTATGCGAAAGTGGACGAAATCCTGCATGATTGTCTGCCCGGCGATGGTGCCGACGACCGAACTGGCGATGCCGGACGCGAGTAGGGAGGCCATGAACGCCCCGGCGGCGGCAACGCCCATCAAGGGCAGCAGGGTGCGATAGGCGGTCTCGATTTCGCCCACGTCGGCTTGGTCGTGGTGGAACATCGATGCGGCCATTGCGACCATGGCCATGTTGATCAACCCGGCGACTGTCAAGGCGAACAGTACTTCTCGATTCGAAAACCGTAACACACGCCGCCGCTCGGCATCCGTGTGCGCCGGCATGCGATTGTGCATAAGGGCGGAGTGGAGATAGATCGCATGCGGCATCACCGTGGCGCCGACGATTCCGACTGCGAGTGTCACGCTATCGGCGCCGTTCAATTGGGGAACCACGGCATGGAATGCGAAAGCGTACCAGTCGGGTGGGGCGATGTAGAGTTCGATTAGGTAGCCCAGACCGATGACGGCTACGAAGCCGGCGATGACGATTTCCAGAGGGCGGAATCCGCGGGTTTGCAGGCTCAGCAGGCCCCAGGTGATGGCGAAAGCCAGCAGCAACGCCGGCAACATGGGCATGCCGGTCAGCAGACTCAGCCCGATCGCCGCGCCCACGAGTTCCGCGAGATCGGTGGCCATGGCCGCAGCCTCGCTCGCGACCCACATCGACAGCACGACCGGGTGCGGAAAATGGGCCCGGCATAGGCTGGCGAGGCTTTGGCCGGTGACGATGCCGATTCGCGCGGACAGGGCTTGGAACAGCATAGCGATCAGGTTCGCCAGCACGACCACCCACAGCAGCAAATAGCCATGCCGAGCGCCGGCTTGGATGTTGGTGGCGAAATTTCCGGGGTCCATGTAGGCGATCGAAGCGATGACTGCCGGGCCGGCGAAGGGCAGGAATCCGCGCATGCCGCGTCGGCGGCCGGCCATTGCTTCTTGCCCGGCGAAGATTGTCCGGTCCGTCATGGTCGCGCGCTGGGCGATTGCCTGGCTCATGCGGGTTCCCGTTCTGGATGTCGTCTATGGCATGATTTATGCCATGCACCATACTATGTAGCATAGGCTACATTTTCAAGCGTGGAAGTGGCGCTATTGCCCGGTATCGCACTGGACGTCCTCCGGAGACGTCGCCGCAGCGACGAAGAGAGGGGCGCGATCTGCTTCACCGTCGAGCGTTAGGGCCAAGTGCCGGATGCCGGGTTCGTCGGCGGTTCCGGTTCGCACCGGTTGAATGCCGCCATGCGTGCCATGCTCCGCAGCGTAGCGCTACCCAGTTTTCCGGCTTCGATGACACGGGATCGCATCGCGACGACGACTTCGGCACGCGACTTTCCGCGATAGGCGTTACCGTTCCGGGGGGGCACCGATAACAACCCGCAGGTGCCCGGGTTGGGTGGCGTCGAAGATCGCGGTAGGCCCGATGCCAGCCGCATCCAAAGCCTGCGCGATCGTCAGCGCGTCCGGGGACGGATCGAGCATACTACTGTTCTGAATCAGCACGCCGTCGAACGAGGGCAGCGTGCCGGCGGTGTAGACCCCTTGGTCGTCGATGTCCCAGCCGGGGATGCTGGTCATAAGGTCCACTAAATCCTCTTTGAACTGGCGGGAACGCAGATTATTCAGCCGAATGCTAACTTTTATCCGCTTATGCGTGGCGAGGGCGAAATCCCGAAAGCGTGCCCATTGCTCGTCGCCGATGCCCCAGGCATGCGGGTCGCGCTCCCTGTCGGTCGAGCGACCTTTCGCGGTGCTGGGCGGCGGTCCGTCCGGTACGAACACGATACTGTCGGACGATTCCGCTTGTGCGAATTGGGGCAGTAACAACAGTCCAGCCACCGCTCGTCGTGTTAGCGTCACGCGCACCTCTTATCGATAGAGCATCGCGATCCGCTCGTGATCGGTCAACCAGCAATGTGCGGCGCGACGCACAAGGGACAGCGAGTCCAGCATCGCGAGTGCACCGTAAGGACGTCCAAATACATGGGCATGAAGAGTAATGTCCAGACACCCGGCATGGTTGCCGAGGCGTGGCCACCCATCCACAATTTTACTCAATGTGCGCGTGAATGCGTCCGGCTCGTTACCATATCGAACATACAACGGCATGTCGTTCACCTCCATGGTGAAGGGCATACCCAGCATGCTGCCGGCTTCGGTGCGGAGGCGATAGGGCAGGTCGGAGTCGAAAACATCCGCGTGCCATTGGAACCCGGCTCGGGCTAAAAGGCCGGAGGTCTGGGCGCTGGGCGTGCATCGCGGACTGAGCCAGCCGGCCGGGTGCTGGCCGGTCGTTTTCTGGATGACGGACACGCAGCGGGCGATGTCGTGTGCTTCCGCCTCGGCGGTCAGATAGGCGGGTAAAGTGCCCTGGCTCCACCCATGCGCCGCGACATGGTGGCCGCGTTTCGCGATGGCGGCGGTAAGGTCGGGATAATGCTCTGCCACCACGCCCGAGGTGTAGAAGACGGCGCGCACACCCTCTCGGTCCAGCAAATCGAGCAGACGCCAAGCACCGACTTTCGCGCCATATTCTGCCCAGGACCGCGCTTGCAGGTCGACGACACCGGGCTTCAACGGGTTGCCCATCGGGCCGATACCCGGCGCGTCGGGGGCGGCCCAACCTTCCAGCATCACATTGACCGACACCGCGAGCGGTTTGTGTTCCGGCCAACCGGCGGGGAGGGCGGTCATGCCTGCCGCCCCAGCCATACGCAAAGCCCTTTGCCCATTACCCACTCCCTGTCGTCGGTCGAGAGGAACGCCAATTCCTCGGTCACCATCGTTACCGCCTGCCGTTAGGTGCATGGCAGGCGGGACAGATCGGCGCCCCGGATGTGTACCTGCGCGTCGGCGACCATCATAACCTCGATCCCCTCGTATCGTTTGGGGGAGTGTGGCATGCTCGCGGTGTGTCGTGGAAGTCTGCGATCGAACCGACCGTGCTCGGCCCTCAGGATCGCAGACGCGCGAACGCGGCGGCGCGCGCGTTGGCGCGGCCGCTATTGCGGTGCAGCGAGTATTCGTAAGTCCGGCGGATCGCGCGGCGGAGATTCGCCGAGCAGGTAACCGAGGATTTGGCGAATTGCGTCCTTGGGGCGATCTTGCCAATCGATCGCCCAGGTGTCCGGGCGCTTTTCCCGCTCGCGCAGGAAGGCTTTCTTCCGGCGTTCTTGCGTGCCGAAGAAATCCGCGAATTTACCGTCGAAATACGCCAGCAGCCGGTAAATCTCGTTCCAAAAACCGCCCTCGCACGTGCTCGGCGTCACGCCGAGGTCCAAGCAGATATCGGCGATGGTACGGCCGACGGAGCGGCGACGGATCTGGGCCTCCAGCTCTTTCAGCGTCGGCATGGAGAAATGTGCGGGATCGTCGGGATCGATGCGCGGGGCGCGACGTTGCGGCGCGCGCGATTGGACGGGGGCGCGGAGTTTAATCTCCAACCCTTCGATATCCTCGGGTTCGCCGGGGCCGGCGGGGGGTGTGGCCTCGATATCGCGACCTTGCGCGGCGCGGGCGAGCAAATACCGCTGGAGCATCATGGCGCGGAGGATGCCGCGCTGCACATGCGCGAGTATGCGGCGGATATCGTGCGTGCCGAACCCAGCCGCCAGCGTCGGAAATCGCACATGCGCCGCTTGCTCGGGGAGCGTTTGGTCCAAATGCTTGCCGTAGCCGAGGAGACTCCGGACCGCGCTCAAGATCGTGGCGATGCATGCCGGCACGGCTTTGCCGACCCGGCCCTTGAGAGGGTGCGGGGGTTCGGTGCGTGCGGAATGCGGCGCCGTTCTGTCCATGGTTGGTGGACTAACAGATTTTTGTTAATTTTGTCAAGGAAAATGTTAGGGGGCCATGCGTGGGTCCGATGGCCAAACCGCGAACGTCGGCTTAGACTGCGCCCCATGCCGATCCCTTCGACGATTCCCAGAACAGCGTTGATCACCGGCGGCGCCGTGCGCCTCGGCCGCGCAATTGGGCTGGCATTGGCCGGGGCGGGGTTCGATATCGCGATCCACTGCAACGCCTCCACCGCCGCCGCCGAAGCAACCGCCGCAGACATCCAAGCGCTCGGTCGCCGCGCCGCCGTGCTGCAAGCCGATTTGGCGAACGAAGCGGACACCGCACCGCTATTGCCACGCGCCCAAGCCGCGCTGGGGCCGATCGGCGTCCTGGTCAACAATGCCAGCACCTTCGAGCGGGACGAGTGGGACGATACCACGCGGGAAAACTGGGACTATCACATAGAACCCAACCTCCGCGCACCGTTCGTGCTGATGCAGGCCTTCGCCAAGGCGCTGCCGCCCAACGCCGAGGGCGCGATTATCAACATGCTGGACCAGCGTGTGTGGTCGCTTACGCCGCATTTCATGTCCTACACCGTGTCGAAAGCCGGGCTCTGGGCGCTGACGCAAAGCATGGCCCTAGCGCTGGCGCCGCGTATCCGGGTCAACGGCATCGGCCCCGGCCCGGCGCTGCCGAACAGCCGCCAGACACAGGAGCAATTCGATCGGCAAGCCGCCTCCATGCCGCTGGGGCGCGGCACCACGCCCGCCGAAGTGGGCGACGCCGCGCTGGCGATCCTGTCGCTGCCGGCGATGACGGGACAGATGATTGCGCTCGACGGGGGCCAGCACATGCAATGGGGGTCCGTGCGCAACGTACCGTCGCTGGAGGAATAGGAATGCCCGCCTCTATTGCCGACCGCAGCGCCGGCATTCGCCACGTCTTTCTGCGCGATCTGACGATGCAAGCCAGCATCGGCGTGTACGCGCACGAGCACACCAGCAAGCAGCGGGTACGGATCAACGTCGATCTCGGCGTCGACGACACGCCCGAAGCGGTCGGCGCGGACGAATTGCCGCGCGTGGTCGATTACGAGAAAATCGCTAACAACGTACGCGCTATCGTGTCGTCCGGCCATGTGCGGCTGGTGGAAACGTTAGCCGAGCGGATCGCGACGGCGTGCTTGGTGGATAAACGGGTGCGGCTGGCACGAATCCGGGTCGAGAAGCTAGATATTTTCGCCGACGCCGCCTCGGCCGGGGTAGAAATCGAGCGACATCAGCGAGATTTATCCACTACGCGATAGTTGCGGGCATTTCTTAATGGACGCTCGGCCCATCTTTCCGTTCTATGACAACGACTTCGCGTGAATTGTTTAGAATCAATGGGTTGTAAAATGCCTAATTTTACGACAAACCTTAACGATGCCAGGACGGACGCGGCCGACAGGGTATCGATCCCGGTATCGCCCACAGACTTATCCACAGATTCGGTGGATAATTTTTTGCCATTCGGCAAGCCGGCCCGGAAGCCCTTGAGCCAGCAAGCGAATTGGCTCCAACTGGTGGAATATGACTGACACCGAAGCCCCCGTCGCGCCGATCAAAGGCGTTGGCGTCATCGAGACGGCACTGGAAACCATGCCGGCTAATCCCGGCGTGTACCGCATGCTCGATGCCAAGGGCGACGCGCTGTATGTCGGCAAGGCTCGCAATCTGAAAAAACGAGTGGTGTCGTACACCCTGATCCCTCGGCTGTCCGAGCGCCTGCGGCGCATGGTGTCGGAAACCGTGTCGATGGAGATCGTTACCACGCATACCGAGGCCGAGGCGCTCCTGCTGGAGGCCAATCTGATCAAGCGGCTCAAGCCGCGTTTCAACATCGTGCTGCGGGACGATAAATCCTACCCTTGGTTGATGATGACCGAGGATCATCCGTATCCTCAGATCGCGAAGCACCGGGGGGCACGGACCCGGAAGGGCAGCTTCTGGGGGCCGTTCGCATCCGCCTGGGCGGTGAACCAGACCGTCAACGCCATGCAGCGGGTGTTTTTACTGCGGTCTTGCGCGGACACGGTGTTCGTCAACCGGTCCCGCCCCTGCCTTCTGCATCAAATCAAGCGCTGCTCGGCACCCTGCGTGGGGCGCATATCCGAGGCGGAGTACGCGGTGCTGGTCGGGCAGGCCAAATCGTTCCTGCAAGGCAAATCCGGTGTCGTGCAGCAAGAACTTGCGGCGGAAATGGAACACGCCGCCGAGGCGTTGGAATTCGAGCACGCTGCGGCCGTGCGGGATCGCATCCGCGCGTTGACGTTTGTTCAAGGCAACGATATCGTCAATCCCGCGAGTCTCGAGGACGCCGACGTCATCGCCGCCTGGCAAAATGCCGGGCAAACCTGCGTGCAAGTTTTCTTCGTGCGCGGCGGCCGCAACAACGGCAATCGCGCTTTCTACCCGTCCCATGCTCGGACCGAGGAAACACCCGAGGTTTTGGGCGCTTTCATCGCCCAATTCTACGACGATAAGCCGCCGCCGCCGTTATTGTTACTGAGCCATGCCATTCCTGAACAAGATTTGGTAGCCGAGGCCCTGTCGCTGAAGGCGTCGCGACGGGTGGAGCTCGCGGTGCCCCAGCGCGGCGAAAAACACGCGGTCGTCGAGCACGCACACACGAATGCGCGGGAAGCGTTGGAGCGCAAACTGGCCGAGAGCGCTGGACAAACGAAATTGCTGGAAGCCGTGGCGGCGCTATTCCAACTGGACGCAACCCCGCAACGGATCGAGATCTACGACAACTCCCACATCATGGGCGCCAATGCTTACGGTGTAATGGTCGTCGCGGGACCGGAAGGGTTCGCCAAAGGAGCCTATCGGAAGTTCGGCATTCGCGGCCCGATCGCGCCGGGCGACGACTTCGCGATGATGAAGGAAGTCCTGACACGGCGATTCTCCCGCGGACTAAAAGAACGGTCCGAGGGTGCATCGGCCGAGGATTGGCCCGATATCGTGCTGATCGACGGCGGAGCGGGGCAGTTGTCGGCGACACGATCGGTCTTGGTCGAGTTGGGCGTCGACGACGTGAAACTGATCGCGATCGCCAAGGGCGTGGACCGCGATGCCGGGCGGGAATGGTTTCACACCGATGGGATGGATGCTTTTCAGCTACCTCCGCGAGACCCGGTGTTGTATTTCCTGCAACGGTTGCGCGATGAGGCGCATCGTTTCGCCATTACCACGCATCGTGCCGGACGATCCAAGGCGATCCGAGTCAGCGAGTTGGACGAGATCGCCGGGATAGGATCGTCTAGGAAACGATCCTTGCTGAACCATTTCGGGTCGTCCCGAGGCGTGAAGATGGCGGGCCTCGGGGATCTAGAGGCCGCACCGGGCATCAGCCGCGAAACGGCGCGGCGGGTTTACGCGCATTTCCATCCGGGGGTTCGGATGGACGGGGGAGGGGCTGGCTGACCATGTTTATAGCGGCGAAGACTCGCGAAGCCGCCGGAGAAAAATTTCGCGGTTCTCTGCGGCGTAAAGTTGCTCCGCGCCCCTCGACGGAAAACTTGCGGTCCACCCACCGACGCCGACGCCACACCGGGTAATCCCAATTCCCCTGCGGCCCTGTTACGACCGTCGCACGATAACCGTTAAAAGTATCGGACCCAACGACTTCGGTCAGTATGACACGCTAGCCCACGTCTGGCAATGGACGGCGGGCTGCCTGTTAGCGCTCAATAGGAATGTCCCCTCCGTGCCCAATTAGAATGTCCCCT
>JBAXFK010000042.1:0-23217 GCA_037139955.1 Rhodospirillales bacterium | reverse complement strand
GGCTTCCAGCGTCGCCAGATCGGGCGGCAGCACGAACACGCCCAGCACGTCGCCTGGCAGTTTGGCACGCATTTGCTGGTAGCCCTGCCAGTCGATGTCGAAGATCAGATCGTCGCCGGCCGCCAGCGCGTCTTCCACCGGTTTGCGCGGGGTGCCGTAACAATGCGTGCCTTGCAGCACCTTCGCCCATTCCAGCAACTGCCCGTCCCGTTCCGCTGCGTCGAAAGCATCCTGGGTGAGGAAATGGTAATGCACGCCGTCGATCTCACCCGGCCTCGGCGCGCGAGTCGTGACACTCACGGATAAACGCAGCCGGGGTTCCGCCTCCAACAGTGCTCGAGAGATTGCGGTTTTTCCGGCACCCGAGGGCGCCGAGAGGACAAGGCACAGGCCACGGCGGGCGATTTCGGTCATTCGATATTCTGCACTTGCTCGCGGAGTTGCTCGATCGTGGCCTTAATCTTCAGGCCGGTGGCGGTCAGCGCGACGGAAGCCGACTTGCTGCACAGAGTATTCGCCTCCCGATTGAACTCCTGCACCAGAAAGTCCAACCGGCGGCCGATATTGGTTCCCTCGTCCAGCAACGCATGCGCGGCGGCGAGATGGGCGGACAGGCGATCCAACTCCTCCCGGACATCGGACCGGGACGCTAGCAGCGCGACTTCCTGGGCGATTCGTTCTTCGGGCAGCGACGGGGATTCGCGCAGCAAATTGGTCAGGTTTTCCAACACCCTCGCTTGGTGGGCAGCCGGCTGGTCGGCCGCTTCGACGGCGGCAAGGTCGCGCAACCCGGCGATTTCCACCAATTGACCCCGCAGCGTTTCCGCCAGCCTTGCCCCCTCGGCCTGCCGCGACACCACCAATTCGGCGAGCGCCTGGACAAACCCGGCTTGCACCGGCGCCAAAGCAGCTGCGCGTTCCTCGGCCGGATCGGCGGACATTTGGCGCATTACGCCGGGCATACCCATCAACGCCTCGGCCTGCGGCGGGGCGGAGCCGGGGATGCGTGCATGCAGTTCCATAGCCAGGGCCAGAACCTGATCCAACACGACGGGATCGAGCGCCAGCTTGGTTTCCGTATCGCGCTTGATGTTGAGGTTGGCGGTGACGTTGCCGCGCTTGAGTGCCTTGGCTGCAAGGTCTTTGAAACCGGTTTCCAGTGCTTCCCAACTATTGGGCAGGCGGAACCGCAGTTCGAGGCCGCGCCCGTTGACGCTGCGCATTTCCCAGACCCAGGTCAGGGAGCCAACCAGGCCCTCGGTTCGGGCAAAACCGGTCATCGATGCAATGGGATTGTTCATGCGGCGGGGTTTAGCAGGGGTATGGGGTGCTGCGAAGCATGCGATCCAACGCCAACCGAATTGCCTGGATCGCACCGGACCAATCGCCCCGCGCGGGTTGCCGGAACAGGCGTACGGTCGGATACCATGGGCTGTCGGGGCGATCGAGCAACCAGCGCCAATCCGGTACGAACGGCAATGCGATCCAAGTGGGCCGCCCGAGCGCGGCGGCGAGATGGGCGATCGCGGTGTCGACCGAAATCACGAGGTCGAGGTGGTGGATCAGCGCGGCGGTATCGTGGAAGTCGTGCAGTGCGTCGTGGAATGTTGCGATGGCGGGGTGGTGCGCCTCGGGACGCGTGTCCCGATGCAGGCTGACGAACTCGCATGAGTGGGCGGTCAGCGCGCTTAAAGCCGCCAATGGTATGGATCGCTCGCCGTCGCGCAGATAGGACGGATTGCCGAACCAAGCCAGCCCGATGCGCGGGCGCCGACGCGGTCCCAGTATTTCTGCCCATTTCGCGACACGATCGGAACCGCACCGAATGTACCCGGATTGCGACGGAATAGCACCCATCGCGAGCGGAAGGCTCATGAGGGGTGTTTGAAAATCGGTGTCGGGGATGGGATCGCCATCGGCTATCGATATATCGACGCCATCGAGGCCCGCTAGCAACGATTTGAACTGCGGCTGCACCCGCAGCACCACCTTCGCACCGCGTTCCGCGAGCGGCTTGACGAAACGGCAGAACTGGATCGTATCGCCGAATCCTTGTTCCCACATCAATAGAATCGATTTTCCGGCGAGGACTTCTTTGCCCAACCAATACGGCCGCCCGAAATCCGGTCTGGTGCCTTTCAGCTGTGCGAATTCCCAGCGAGATTCGTATTCCCGCCACCCGAGTTCGAAATCGCCGTTCAACAATCGATACGTTGCTGAGGAGAACCGGAATTCTGCCGAATGCGGCTGCAAATGAAGGATGCGGTCGATCGTCGCGATCGCAGCGTCGAGCCGGTGCAATTCTCGCAACATGCGGGCGCGATTGCACAAAGCATCGAAATAATCCGGATCGATGCGGAGCGCACGGTCGTAGCTGGCCAATGCGTCCTTCGGCCGGCCAAGGTCCCACAGTGCCAGACCGCGATTCACCAGCATCGAGAGGTGGCTGGGATGCTGGCCCAGGGCGCGATCGTAGGTTTCCAACGCATCGTTCGGCCGCTTCAGTTTCAGGAGCACGGCGCCTTTGTTATTGAGCGCGTCCGGATGGTCGGGGGCGATCGCAAGCACGGCTTCGAAACTGGCCAAGGCCTCGATCGGTCGTTGCAGGTCCATCAGCACCGTGCCACGAGTGTTTAGCGCCACGACATCGGAGGGATCGAGCCGCAGCGTGCGATCGAAATAGACCAGCGCCTCGGCCGGACGTTGCGAATCCCGCAGCACAAGGGCCATGTTGGTATTCGCGACCGCATCGTTCGGGCGTATAGTCAATGCTTTTTCAATCGATATGATAGCCGCCGGACGATTTCCCAATTGCGCGAGGGCAACGCCGAGGAGGTGCAGCGCATTGAAATGATCCGGCACCGATAAAAGTATCGCTCGATACAGTTCTGCGGCCGCGCCGAGTCTACCGCCCCGCTGCAACCCGACCGCGTGCGCTATCAACCGATCCGCCGCGCGAACCCCGTCCATCGTTCGTAAGGCGGATTTAACTTCGGCGAGGACCGGCTGCCAATCTCCCGCCTGTTGCTGACGAAACAAGCGGGCGGTGGGATACCAGGGGCTGTCGCCCCGATCCATGAACCAACGCCAATCTGTAACAAATGGCAACAACATCCAAACCGGGCAGCCCACCGCACCGGCGACATGGGCAACGGCTGTATCCACCGCGATAACAAGATCCAGATGATGCACCAGCGCCGCCGTATCGTCGAAACCGGCGAGTTCGTCGCTGAAAATCCGAATATCCGGCCGTGTTGCGAGCAAAGCGCGCTCGTGTTCTGTTAGATCCTTGTGCAGACAAATATATTCGAATGGCCCATCCGCGAATGCAAGTATTTGCTGCAACGGCACCGAACGCCGCAGATTGTACGGCAAAGCGGGATTGCCCGACCAAACGATGCCCACGCGCTTTCGATCGGTCGGCCCCAGCCGCGCAGCCCATTTGCCAAGCAAATGGGGATCGATAGGCAATGAACATGGAACGGGGATCGTTGCCGATGTTGTGCCGCATGCCAGCGGCAGACTAAGCATGGAAATTTGAAAATCCGCCTCCGGCACCGCTTCGCCGTGGGTGAGCAAGCGATGCACCCCGTCCAATCCGGTCAGCAACGATACCAACGCCGGTTGCACCGATAATAGAACGATCGCCCCCCGATCCGCCAACACTCGCGCGAACCGACAAAAAAGGATCGTGTCGCCCAGCCCTTGCTCGGCCCAGACCAGGATGCGCTTGCCCTGCACAGCCTCCTTACCGGTCCATAACGGCAGCCCGTAATCGCGCCAATCCCGTTGCAAAACCGGTGTCTTCCAGCGCCATTCGTAGTGCCGCAAACCGGTTTCGAAGTCGCCCAGCCGCAGATATTCCAGACTGGCATTCCAATGCGCCCCGGCATGATCGGGCCGAAGAGCGAGAACGCGCTCCAGGCACACCAGCGCGTCGCGCGGTTGCCCCATGGCGGATAACAGCGCACCGCGGTTGTTGAGCCCGCCGAGGTGGTCGGGGTTGGACCGCAGGACTATTGCGTAACAATCCAACGCCTCGATCGCTCGTCCGAGATCGCGCAGCACATTGCCGCGCTCGAACATCGCTTCGAGATGGGTCGGGTCGAGGCCGATCGCCCGATCGAGACTGGCGAGCGCTTCCGGCAATCGCCCGCGCTCGCGCAAGACATTACCCAAATTAGCCAGCGCTAAAGCATCGTCCGGCCGGACGCGAGACGCGCGCCGAAACAGATCCTCGGCGCTTGGAAAATTGCGTCGTTGCGCTTCCAGCACACCGAGCAAATGCAACGCGTCGAAATGTTCGGGCGCCGCCGCGATTATGTCGCGATACAATTGTTCGGCTTCCGCCGTTTTGCCGACGCGATGCAGCGCCAGCGCCCGCCAGAACAAGACATCGTTCAATGCGACGGTCCTATCGTAAGAAATCCAGCAACAAGGCCGTCACTTGCGCCGGCTGTTCTTGCTGCACCCAATGGCCGGCGCCTTCCAGCAAATGGCACCCAACCATCTTCGTACAAGCCGTACCCTGCATGCGTTCGAACGCGCCGGGCGTCTGGTATACGCCCCAATCGCTTTTTCCCGCAACGAACAACGACGGAATGTCGATCGTCCGCCCGGAAAACAACTGCAACTCGGAAACGCCTACGCCCTCGGTCCGGCATCGATACCATTGCAAGCCGCCTTGGAAGCCGATGCGGGCATACTCGTCGCTGTAGACACGCAATTCGGCCTCGGTGAGCCATGCGGCCTCGGTCGAGGGCATGACATGCGCGACCGTTGCCGCCATGTCTTCGGCCGCGTCCATGATGTAATACGTCGGCATTTTCGCCACCTCCCCAGCCGACCAGGACCCGAGGCGGAACGGCTTATTGTCGGTCCAATCGGCGCTTTTATGGTGGTAATAGGCGCGCAGGAAATCGTGCACGCCTTGTTTGCAATGCCACATGTCCTCGTTCGCCGGGCGGGTGGAGTAATACCACTGGTAATGCTTGCGGGGGCGGTCCAATGCCGCCATCGCCGCATGAATGTCGGTGGCAGGCGCCGCGACATCCCCCGCGAACGGGATCGACGGCGGCCCGGCAAACGGCGCGCTCATGATCGCCATGCGTTCGAACACATCCGGCCGGATTACCGCGCACCACGCGGCGACCGAGGCGCCGAAATCGTGCCCGACCACCGCCGCCACGCGACGATAGCCCAACGCAAACACCAACCCCAGAGCGTCCCGCGTCAGATTGAGCATATGGAACGGACGCAAATCGCCGTCGTAATCCGCGTTCCAGCCCGTCGTGCGGCCGTAGCCACGCTGATCCGGCGCCACGACGTAGTAGCCGGCCGCCGCCAGCGCCGGCATAATCTTGCGCCAGGACCACGCGAGTTCGGGAAACCCGTGCAGCAACAAAACACATTCCCGCCCAGGGGTTTCGAACCCGGCCTCCAGCACATGCATGCGCAAACCGTTGATGCCGTCGATAAAGCGGGCGCGCACCCCGGGGGGGAGGATGGCGGTATCCAGTGGGGTCATCTCGATCGTCTCCGTCGTTCGAACCGACGTAGCGCGCCCGGATGGGCCATTACAACTTGCTGCCGCCGCATGGCCTGGGCAAGGTGGCGCCCGATCTTTCCGGAGACCCGCATGACCCAGACGCCGCGCCCGCCCCATCAAGCCCCCGGCATCCACCATAAAGCAGTCGGCGACATCGTCGTGACCGCACTGAACGACGGCATGTTCGAAGGTTCTTTCGCCATGCTTGCCGCGTTCGAGACCGGAACGGCCGAGCAGATGCACCGCGATCGGTTCCGTGCGATCCCGCCGAAACTGGCGGTAAATAGCTTCCTGGTGCAAACGCCGGATCGCACCATTTTGATCGATAGCGGCTGCGGCGGCGTGTTCGGACCCGATCTGGGCAAGCTCGCCGGCAATCTCGCCGCACTTGGCATTAAGCCCGGCGACGTGGACACCGTGCTGTGCACCCATTTGCATCCCGATCACGTCGGCGGGCTGGTGGACGCCGCCGGCAAAGCCGTGTTCGCCAACGCCGAGTTGGTGGTCCATGCCGCCGACCATAAATTCTGGGGCGACGATGCCACCTTGGCCAACATGCAAACCGACCAAGACAAAGGCTTCGCCACCCTGGCCCGCGCGACCATCGCCGCCTACGCCGACCGCACCCGCCTTCTCGCAACCGGGGAGGCGGTGTCGGGCATCGCCATCGTTCCGGAACCCGGCCACACACCGGGGCATTCGGGATGGTTGATTTCGTCGGGCGCCGCGTCGTTGCTGATCTGGGGCGACATCGTCCACATGCCCGGCATCCAATTCGCTCGACCCGACGCGGGCATGGGCTTCGACATCGACGGGGGCCAGGCAATCGCGACCCGGCAGCGGATCATGGACATGGTCGCGACCGATCGGACCATGGTCGCCGGCATGCATTTAGATTTTCCCTGTTTCGGCCACGTTGCTCGGGCTTCCGAGGGATTTGCGTTCGTGCCGGATGTTTGGACGCCCACACTATGACAATCATGCGCGGGGTTTATCCCGTTGTTCCCACGGTCTTTCACGACGACGGCAGCCTCGATCCGGACGGGCAGCGCCGGGCCGTCGATTTTATGATCGATGCGGGGTCGCAGGGGTTGTGCATCCTCGCCAATTTCTCGGAGCAGTTCGTCCTGTCGGAGGAGGAACGAGAAATTTCGATGGGCGTCGTGCTGGCGCATGTCGCCGGGCGGGTGCCGACGATCGTGACCACCACCCATTTCAGCAGCCGCGTGTGCGCCGAGCGCAGCAAGCGGGCGCAAGATGCGGGGGCAGCGATGGTTATGGCGATGCCGCCCTATCACGGCGCGACGATCCGCGCGTCGGAACCTGGGATTTTCGAATTTTTCCAGGCGGTGTCCGACGCAATCGATATCCCGATCATGATCCAAGACGCCCCGGTCGCCGGCACGCCCCTATCCGCCGCTTTCCTCGCGCGCATGGCGCGGGAGATCGAGCATGTCGGCTACTTCAAGATCGAAACCGCCCAGGCCGCCGCCAAGCTGCGCGACCTGATCGCTCTCGGTGGCGATTCGATCGTCGGGCCATGGGATGGGGAGGAAGCGATTACCCTGATGGCGGATCTGGAGGCCGGTGCGACCGGCGCCATGACCGGCGGCGGCTATCCAGACGGTATTCGGCAAATCGTCGACGCTTGGTTCGCCGGCGACCGCGACCGAGCAACCGCCGCTTACGAGCGCTGGTTGCCGCTGATCAATTGGGAAAACCGCCAATGCGGGCTGGCAGCGGCGAAAGCGCTGATGCAAGCGGGCGGTGTAATCCGCTCCGACGCGCTGCGCCACCCGATCCCGCCGCTGCGGCCGGAGGCGCGGGCCGGCCTGATCGCCATCGCTCGGCGTCTGGACGCGGCGGTGCTGCGCTGGGGGACGTAGCGTCCGACCCGATCGCATGGCACAATCGGCGTCGCATGATCGACAATGTCCCCAAAATCCGCCTCCGCGGCGTCCGCAAAAGCTTCGGGCGGAAAACCGTGCTCGACGGAATCGACCTCGACGTGATGCCTGGGACCTCGCTGGTCGTGATCGGCGGTTCCGGATCGGGCAAGTCGGTGCTGCTGAAATGCATCCTCGGGTTGATCGAGCCGGACTCGGGCCAGGTCGAGATCGACGGCCGCGACATTACCGCTTTGCCCGCGCAGGAACGCGCCGCCGCCCGCGCCCGGATCGGGATGCTGTTCCAAGCCGGCGCGCTGTTCGACAGCCTGCCGGTGTGGGAGAATGTGGTGTTCGGCCTGCTGGCCCAGCGCAAGATCGATCGCGCGCAAGGCCGGGACAAGGCAGCCGAGTTCCTGGCGCAAGTCGGCCTCGCGGACACCGTCGGCGATCTCTCCCCGGCGGAGCTATCGGGCGGCATGCAGAAACGTGTGGCATTGGCGCGGGCAATCGCGGCTCGGCCGGATATTCTGTTTTTCGATGAACCGACGACGGGGTTGGACCCGATCATGGGCGCAGTGATCGACGGGCTGATCGTCGATTGCGTGAAACGCCTGGGCAGCACGGCGATCGCCATCACCCACGATATGGCGAGTGCCAAGCGGATCGGCGACACGGCGGCGATGATCCACAAGGGTCGGATTATCTGGAACGGCCCGGCGATACACTTGATGGAAAGTGGCAACGCGGAAGTCGATCAGTTCACGCACGGTCGCCGCGAAGGGCCGATTCAGATGGAGTTGCGCCGTTAATAGGGCCGGCCGACAATCGCCGAGCCGCCCTACGGCGTCGTGGCCGAGTGCGATCCGGTCATGTCCATCGAAAGTAAGCCCATGAACACACGCGGCTTTTACGATCGTGCCACGCTTGTGGCAGATGGCCGGGTCGCGTCCGGCCATGACGGTACGGTCCTGCGCGGCATCGACCGCTTGCGAATGTCCGTCATCGCCGTCTTTGCCCTCATCGGACTCCCGGCCCAGGCCGCCGACCCCGCCGCGCCGAACCAGTTGGCCGGCCTGTTCGTCCAGGGCTGCCTCCCCTTTGCCGGACAGCCAGTGGCGCTGCGCGCATGGGCGACGCAACACAAGTTACCCGAGTTGCCGGACGTCGCGGCGCGGCGCTTCCTGCATGACGCGCCGGGCCGAGCGTTCGATGGGTCGGCGCCGGGGACCAAGCTGGTATTGGCATCGTCCGACGACGGCATTTGCTCGGTCGTGACCGACAAGGCGGTCTCGGCCGCAGTGGCGACGGCTTTGGAAGCGGGACTGAAACAGGCCGGCGCGACCTTTCGCCTCGCCATCGATCGCGACGATACCGGCGCCAAGGCGTTGCATTTTCGGGAGTATCTGGCGACTCGCGCCGGACGGTCCTGGCGAATCTTGGCGGCAACCGTCAATGATCCCGCAGGCGGGCAGGCAATGCTGACTGCCGCGCCGGAGTAATGTCGCCAGTGGCCAAACCCGTTACCCGCTTCGTCTGCCAGTCCTGCGGCGCTGTCACCCTGAAATGGGCGGGCAAGTGCGAAACCTGCGGCGAATGGAATACGATCGAAGAAGAAAAGACCGAGGCCCGCCCGGGCCCCGCACCGAAAGGCGGCTCGGGCAAGCGTGTGTCGTTCGTGGGCCTTGCCGGCAGCGCCGAACCTCCGCCGCGCGCGCCGACGGGGATCGCGGAACTGGACCGAGTCCTGGGCGGAGGCCTTGTGCCGTCGTCGGTCGTGCTGGTGGGCGGCGACCCCGGAATCGGCAAATCGACCCTTTTATTGCAAGCCGCCGCGCAACTGGCCCGCACCGGCAAACGCGTTCTCTATGTGTCGGGCGAAGAATCCATCGAGCAGGTGCGCCTGCGCGCCCGCCGGTTAGGGGTGTCCGACACCGATATCGAACTCGCCGCCGCCATCAACGTGCGCGACATCGTCGCCACGCTGGAGCAGACGAAAGATGCGGCGCTGGTTGTCATCGACTCCATCCAAACCATGTGGCTCGACTCGATCGAGAGCGCGCCGGGCACCGTGGCACAGGTCCGCGCCTGCTCGTTCGAGCTGATCCGAGCGGCGAAAACCGGCAATTTCAGCCTTGTGCTGGTGGGCCATGTGACCAAGGACGGTTCGCTCGCCGGACCGCGCGTGCTGGAACACATGGTTGACGCGGTGCTGTATTTCGAGGGCGATCGCGGCCACCAATTCCGCATTTTACGGGCGGTCAAAAACCGTTTCGGCGCCACGGACGAGATCGGTGTGTTCGAGATGACCGAACGCGGACTGGCCGAGGTGCCCAATCCCTCGGCGCTATTCCTGGCCGAGCGGCGCGGCAACATCGCGGGGAGCGCGGTATTCGCGGGACTGGAGGGCACGCGGCCGGTACTGGTGGAGGTGCAAGCGCTGCTGGCGCCCAACCCCAGCGGATCGCCCCGACGATCGGTAATCGGTTGGGACGGCGGACGATTGGGGATGCTGTTGGCGGTGCTGGAAACACGCGCGGGTGTGCGGATGAACCAGACCGACGTTTATTTGAACATCGCCGGCGGTCTGCGGGTGAACGAACCCGCCGCCGATATGGCCATCGCCGCTGCCATTGCATCCGCTGCGTTCGACAAGCCGACCAGTCCCGGCATGGTCTATTTCGGCGAAGTCGGGCTTTCCGGCGAAGTCCGCCAAGTCGCCCAAGCCGAGGCTCGGCTGAAAGAGGCCGCCAAACTCGGCTTCGACTCCGCCTCCCTCCCCCGCCGCTTGGCGCATGGCAACCGGAAATTGGCGGCGCCGGAAGGATTACAACTGGAGGAAATCGGCCACATTACCGATCTGGTTGCGCGCTTCGCCCCAGAATCGACAAAGAATGGGTAGAGTGGGGTTGGCGTTCGGGCCAAGCCGGACGATAACCCGCGCGGGCGATATGTGGCGGACGCATGACATCGGTTGATCTAGCTGTTCTGGGGGTCATGGCCCTCTCTGGCTTGCTCGCGTGCATGCGCGGGTTCGTGCGCGAAATTTTGAGCATCGGTGCGTGGTTCGGCGCCGTGGCAATCGCGGCGGCCGGTCAATCCGCCGGGCGCGATATCGCCCGTCAATGGATCCCCGATCAGACCATCGCTTCGGCCGCCAGTTTCGTGGCGATCCTGCTGGTGTCGCTGATCGTTCTCAAGATAATTGCCCGCTCGATCGGTTCGCTCATCAAGGCCTCCGGCCTCGGCAGTGTCGATCGCACATTCGGCCTCGTTTTCGGGCTCGCTCGGGGTGCGGCGATCGCTATCGCTGCCTATATGGTGGCGGGCATGACCACTTCGCCCGATCATTGGCCGGAACCGGTCCGAAACGCGCGTAGCCTACCGTTGGTTTACGAAGGCGCCATCTGGGTCCGGGAAAACATCCTGCCGAACGAATACCGCCCCAAGCTCTACCCGCCGCCCGGCGGTCAAACCCCGACGTCCGACTCTCTGCTGCGTGCGAACCCGCTTGGGCGAGCGGTCCTCGGCAAGTAGCGGAAACCAGGAGTACCGAGGCATGGCATTCGCCGGAAATGGCACCGACGACGATTCGCTCCATGAGGAGTGCGGCGTCTTCGGGATTTGGAACGTGCCCGACGCGGCAGTGGTGACCGCTTTGGCACTGCACAGCTTGCAACATCGCGGCCAGGAAGCGACCGGCATTGTCAGCTACGACAACGACCGGTTCCGGTCGCACCGAGCGCTGGGATTGGTGGGCGACGCGTTCAGCGACCCACGCACGATGGCGGGGCTGCCGGGCCGCAATGCCATCGGACACAATCGCTACGCCACGACCGGCGAGACCATTCTACGCAATGTCCAGCCGCTCTACGCCGATTTCGAATTCGGCGGGTTCGCGGTCGCGCATAACGGCAACCTGACCAACGCCCATCTATTGCACAAGCAACTGGTGCGACGCGGTTGCCTGTTCCAATCCACGACCGATTCGGAGGTGTTCGTCCATCTAATCGCCATCAGCCTCTATACCACGGTGGAAGACCGGCTGATCGACGCGCTGAAGCAGGTGATCGGTGCGTATTCATTGGTCGCGCTGTCGAATAACGCGCTGATCGGGGTTCGCGACCCGCTGGGCGTGCGCCCCTTGATCCTCGGTCGCTTGCCCGGACACGAAAACGGCGGCTGGGTATTGGCGTCGGAAACGTGCGCGCTGGATATTGTCGGCGCCGATTTCGTGCGCGATGTCGAACCCGGCGAGATCGTCGTCATCGACGATGCCGGAGTGCGCAGCATCAAACCGTTCAAACCGGCGCGCGAGCGGTTCTGCGTCTTCGAATATATTTACTTCGCTCGCCCGGATTCGGTGATGGAGGGCATGCCCGTCTACAACGCTCGTAAGCGTATCGGGGCCGAGTTGGCGGAGGAATCCCCGGTCGAGGCCGATGTCATCGTCCCGGTGCCCGACTCCGGCGTTCCCGCCGCCATGGGCTACGCGGTCGCCAGCAAAATCCCCTTCGAGCTCGGAATCATCCGCAACCACTATGTCGGGCGAACCTTTATCGAGCCGACCGACCATATCCGCAACCTCGGCGTGAAATTGAAGCACTCCGCCAACCGGCCGGTGCTGGAGGGCAAGCGCGTCGTTCTGGTGGACGATTCCATCGTGCGCGGCACCACGAGCCGTAAAATCGTGGAAATGGTGCGCGCGGCCGGCGCGAAAGAAGTGCATATGCGCATTTCCTCCCCCCCCACGACGCATTCCTGTTTCTACGGCATCGACACACCGGAGCAGGACAAGTTGTTGGCGCACAGCCATACCGTGCAGCAGATGGCGGAGCTGATCGGGGTAGACAGTCTGGCGTTCATTTCCATCGACGGGCTGTACCGCGCGCTGGGCAAGTCCGGGCGCGACACCGCCGCGCCGCATTACTGCGACGCCTGCTTCACCGGCGATTACCCGATCGAGCTGCCGGATCAGGAGGTCGCCAACGAACGGCAGCTTAGTCTGCTCGCCACCGCAAAGTGACTTCTCCGCCCCCATTAACCGGCGCCGTCGCGCTCGTGACAGGCGCCAGTCGCGGCATTGGTGCGGCCACGGCCGTTGCGTTGGCTAGGCTGGGCGCGCATCCCGTCATTACCGCCCGCACCCAAGGCGGGTTGGAAGAAACCGACGACGCCATACGCGCCGCCGGGGGCACCGCAACGCTATTGGCGTTGGATGTGCGCGAGGGCGAAAAGCTCGATCTGTTGGCACCCAGCATCTACCAGCGCTTCGGTCGGCTGGACGTTCTGGTACATTGCGCCGGCACGCTAGGGCAACTGACTCCGGTCGGGCACATCCTGCCGAAGGACTGGTCGGATGTCGTGGCAGTCAATCTCTCGGCCGCTTGGCATCTGATCCGCGGCTGCGACCCGTTCTTGCGCGCGGCCCCGGCCGGTCGGGCTGTGTTCGTGACCGACTCGGTCGCACGCCAACCGCTAGCTTACTGGGGCGCGTTGAGCGCGACCAAGGCCGGGATGGAAAATTTGGTACGCTGCTGGGCGGCAGAGACTGCGAACACCCCGCTCCGCGTCAATTTGTTCGACCCAGGCATCGTCCGGAGCAAAATGCGCGGTGCCGCCTTTCCAGGAGAAGACCCGGCCTCGCTTCCCGGACCGGAGACGGTCGCCGACGCGTTGGCGGCGCTTTGTCTGCCGACCGAGACCCGACACAGCGCTCTGGCGACGGCGGGCGGTTAGTCGCCGGGCAAAAGGATCGCAGCGGAACGCCGTTTCTCACGCGACCCTCCCATGCCGTGACCCGACTTGTGCCCGCACCGAACCATCGCTTACGCTGCACTGCGGCGCGAGCTTGCCAAGGCAGCGGGGCTTCGGCAAAAGGGGTGCTTGCGCGCCACACAAGTTTGTTGCGCTAGGAGAAGAGACCGACGATGGATCAGCCGGTGAGACAAGGCCTGTACGACCCCCGCAATGAGCACGATGCCTGCGGCGTCGGCTTCGTTGTCAATATTAAAGGCCGAAAGTCGCACGACATTATCGGCCAAGGTCTGAAAATCCTCGAAAATCTCGATCACCGGGGCGCAGTTGGCGCCGATCCGCTGATGGGGGATGGGGCTGGAATTCTGATCCAAACGCCGGACTCGCTGCTGCACGGCTGGGCGACGCAAGCCGGCAAAAGCCTGCCTGCCGCCGGCCGCTATGCCGTGGCGATGTGTTTCCTGCCGCAGAACCCGGTCGCACGGGAACATGCGGAAAAGCATTTCGCAGAAGTGGTGGCCAAGGAAGGCCAGACGTTTGTCGGCTGGCGCGACGTGCCGACCGATACGACTGGCCTTGGAGAAGCGGTCATCGCCTCCATGCCCGTCATCAAGCAGGGCATCGTAGCCGCCAGCGCGGCGATCAAAGATCAGAACGCGTTCGAGCGGAAAATCCTCGCGATCCGCAAGCAAATCCTGAATAACCTGCGGACTTTGGCGGAAAAGCGCCAAATTCCGGGCTTGGACGAGCTATATATGCCGTCCTTCTCCACCCGCACCGTGGTCTACAAGGGCCTATTGCTGGCGACCCAAGTTGGCAGTTTCTACAAAGACCTGCGCGATCCCGCATGCCAATCCGCTTTGGCGCTGGTGCATCAGCGGTTCTCCACCAACACCTTCCCGTCGTGGAAGCTGGCGCACCCCTATCGGTTCCTGGCGCATAACGGCGAAATCAACACCGTCCGCGGCAATGTCAACTGGATGTATGCCCGCCGTCGTTCCATGTCGTCCGATCTGATCGGCCCCGATCTGGACAAGATGTGGCCGATCATTCCGCACGGCCAGTCCGATACGGCCTGCATCGACAACGCGCTGGAAATCCTGGTGGCCGGCGGTTACTCGCTGTCGCACGCGATGATGATGCTGATTCCGGAAGCCTGGGCGGGCAATCCGCTGATGGATACGGATCGCAAAGCCTTCTACGAATACTACGCTGCGCTGATGGAACCGTGGGACGGTCCCGCCGCCATCGCGTTCACCGACGGTCGCCAGATCGGCGCCACGCTGGACCGCAACGGCCTTCGCCCCGCGCGCTACGTCATCACCGACGACGATCACGTCATCATGGCATCCGAGTCGGGCGTGCTGCCGGTTCCCGACGAGAAGATCGTCCGCAAGTGGCGCCTGCAACCCGGCAAGATGCTGCTCATCGACCTAGAAGAAGGCCGCATCATCGACGACGCCGAGATCAAGGCGAAGCTAGCCAGCGCCAACCCCTATGCGGAATGGCTCAAGCAGACCCAGTTCAAGCTGGAAGACCTGCCGGAGGGCGAAGATCGCCGCGCACTGCCGCGCAACAACAATAAAGAAGAACTCCTGCGCCACCAGCAGGCGTTCGGCTACACGCAGGAAGACATCAACTTCTTCCTCGAACCGATGGCGCGCGAGGGCGACGACCCCATCGGATCGATGGGCACCGATGCGCCGATCGCGGTGCTGTCGGATAAGCCCAAGCTGCTGTTCCATTATTTCAAACAGAACTTCGCCCAGGTCACCAACCCGCCGATCGATCCGATCCGTGAGGAGTTGGTCATGTCTCTGGTGTCGATGATCGGTCCGCGGCCCAATCTGCTGGGGCACCACGCCGGCAACCACTACCGCTTGGAAGTCGCACAGCCGATCCTGACCAACACCGATCTGGAAAAGATCCGCACGATCGACGATAGCCAGGCTGGCGGCGCCTTCCGCACCCAGACCATCGATACCACATGGCCCGCCAAAGACGGCGCGGCTGGGATGGAACGGGCGATCGAGCGCATCTGCCGCGAAGCCACCGATGCGGTACTGGCCAACCACAATATCCTCATTCTCTCCGACCGAGCGGTGTCGGCGGATCGGATCCCCATTCCGTCGCTGCTGGCGACGGCGGCAATGCACCACCACCTGATCCGCCAGGGACTTCGCACCTCCACCGGTCTCGTCGTCGAAACCGGTGAAGCTCGGGAGGTCCACCATTTCTGCGCTTTGGCCGGGTATGGCGCAGAAGCGATCAATCCTTACCTCGCCTTCGAAACGCTGGAGCAAATTCGCGTCGAGACAGGCATGGGCCTGTCTGCCTACGACGTTCGGAAGAACTTCATCAAGGCGATCGGCAAGGGCATCATGAAGGTGATGTCCAAGATGGGCATCTCCACCTACCAATCCTATTGCGGTGCCCAGATTTTCGACGCTATCGGCCTGTCGTCGGTCTTCGTCGAGAAGTGCTTCACCGGCACCGCGTCGACTATCGAAGGCGTGGGCTTCGCGGAAATCGCCGCCGAAGCGGTGCAGCGCCACAGCGCCGCGCACGGCGACAACCCTATCTATCGGGACATGCTCGACGTCGGTGGCGACTACCAGTTCCGTCTGCGCGGCGAAGCGCATGCCTGGACCCCGGACACTATTGCCAACCTGCAACATGCGGTGCGCGGCAATAACCTGGACAAATTCAAGGCCTTCACCCGCACGATCGACGACCAGAGCGAGCGGTTGCTGACCATCCGCGGCCTGATGAAGTTCAATTTTCCCGAACAGGGCGTTCCTCTAGAGGAAGTCGAGTCGGCGAAAGACATCGTCAAGCGCTTCGCTACGGGCGCCATGAGCTTCGGCTCCATCAGCCGTGAAGCGCACACCACGCTGGCAATCGCGATGAACCGCATCGGCGGCAAGTCGAACACCGGCGAGGGCGGCGAGGAAGCCGATCGCTATGTGCGGTTGCCGAACGGCGACTCCGAACGGTCGGCGATCAAGCAAGTGGCGTCTGGGCGGTTCGGGGTGACGACGGAATATCTGGTTAACGCCGACGACATCCAGATCAAGATGGCGCAGGGTGCGAAACCCGGTGAGGGCGGGCAGTTGCCCGGCCACAAGGTTGACAAGAATATCGCCAAAGTCCGCCACTCCACGGCGGGTGTCGGGCTGATTTCCCCGCCGCCGCACCACGATATCTATTCCATCGAGGATCTGGCGCAGCTTATCCACGACCTGAAGAACGCCAACGGAAAGGCGCGGATTTCAGTCAAGCTGGTGTCGGAAGTCGGTGTCGGCACCGTCGCCGCCGGCGTGTCCAAGGCGCGCGCGGATCACGTCACCATCTCCGGCTACGAAGGCGGCACGGGCGCGTCGCCGTTGACCTCGCTGACCCATGCGGGTTCGCCCTGGGAAATCGGTCTGGCCGAAACCCAGCAGACATTGGTGCTCAACGGTCTGCGCGGTCGCATCGCGGTGCAGGTCGACGGCGGCCTGCGCACCGGGCGCGACGTCGTGATCGGCGCGCTGCTGGGGGCCGACGAATTCGGTTTCGCCACCGCGCCGCTGATCGCCGCCGGCTGCATCATGATGCGCAAGTGCCATCTGAACACCTGCCCGGTCGGCGTCGCCACCCAAGACCCAATCCTGCGGGCACGCTTCACCGGCCAGCCCGAGCATGTGATCAACTTCTTCTTCTTCATCGCCGAAGAGGTGCGGGCGTTGATGGCGCAACTCGGCTTCCGCAGCTTCGACGAGATGGTGGGGCAAGTCGGCAAGCTGGATATGCGCGATGCGGTCGAGCACTGGAAGGCGCACGGTGTCGACCTCAGCAAAATCCTCTACCAGCCGGCGCATAAATCGGGTGTGTCGATCTTCCACAACGACGTCCAGGACCATCACCTCGACAAGGCAATGGACCAGGAATTGATCGCCGCAGCAGCCGATGCGATCGCCAATGGCTCCCCGGTGCGGATCGACCGAACGGTGCGCAACGTCAACCGTACTGTCGGCGCCATGCTGTCGGGCGAGATCGCGCGCAAATACGGCCATGCCGGCCTGCCGGAGGACACAATCTCCGTCAATCTGACCGGCACTGCGGGACAGAGCTTCGGCGCCTTCCTCGCGCGCGGCGTGTCGCTGACGCTGACCGGCGACGGCAACGATTACGTGGGTAAGGGCCTGTCGGGCGGCCGTGTGGTCGTGCGTCAGCCGGTGGCGAGCAAGCGCGACCCGCAGCAGAACATCATCGTCGGCAACACCGTCCTTTACGGCGCCGTCGCTGGGGAAGCCTATTTCCAAGGCGTCGCCGGGGAACGGTTCGCGGTGCGCAACTCCGGCGCCATCGCGGTCGTGGAAGGCTGCGGCGATCACGGCGCCGAATACATGACCGGCGGCGTGGTGCTGGTGCTGGGCGATACCGGCCGCAACTTCGCGGCGGGCATGTCCGGCGGCATCGCATATGTTTACGATCCGGCGGGCCGCTTCAAATCGCTGTGCAATCCGGCACAGGTCGATCTGGAACCCATCCCCGCCACCGCCGCCGACGGCTCCAACCGTCCGCGTCAGCGCTCGGTTAGCGTCGATGAAAACGGCATGGGCGATCCATTGAGCTTCGATGCCGAGCGGCTGCGCATCCTGATCGAGCGGCATTTGCTGTTCACCGGGAGCGAACGGGCACGCTCGTTGCTCGACAATTGGGATGCCGAGTTGAAAAACTTCGTGAAGGTTATGCCGCGCGACTATCGACGGGCGCTAACCGACCTGCGGCGGGAAGAGCTGGCGGCGGCAGAGTAATTGCCGCCAGCGATACGCACGCACCGACAAAAATTTGGAGAGGTTGATGGGTAAGCCGACGGGATTTCTTGAGATCGAACGCCAGGACCGGCACTACACGAAGCCCGAGGTCCGCCTGCAATCGTTCGCCGAATTCATTCAGCCGCTCGCACCCGAGGCCCTGAAAGGCCAAGCTTCGCGCTGCATGGATTGCGGTATCCCGTTCTGCCATAACGGTTGCCCGGTCAACAACATGATCCCGGACTGGAACAATCTAGTCTACAAGGAGCAGTACCGGAGCGCGCTGACCGTACTGCACTCGACCAACAACTTCCCGGAATTCACCGGCCGCATCTGCCCCGCCCCATGCGAGGCGTCCTGCACCCTCAACATCGACGATTCGCCGGTCACGATCAAAACGATCGAATGCGCCATCGTCGACAAAGGGTGGGAAGAAGGCTGGATCGTGGCACAGCCGGCGAGCCATCGCACCGGCAAGACCGTCGCCGTTATCGGCTCCGGCCCCGCTGGCTTGGCCTGTGCGCAGCAACTCGCGCGCGCCGGGCATTCGGTGACCCTGTTCGAGAAGAACGATCGCATCGGCGGATTGCTGCGCTATGGCATTCCCGATTTCAAAATGGAAAAACACCTGATCGATCGCCGTATCGAGCAGATGACCGCCGAAGGCGTGGAATTCCGCACAGGCATCGAAGTTGGCGTCAGCGTCGGCATGGACGAATTGCTAGCCGAATTCGACGCGGTCGTGCTGTCGGGCGGCGCCGAATGGCCGCGGGATCTCGCGGTACCCAATCGCAAAATCGATGGCATCCATTACGCGATGGATTTCCTGCGCCAGCAGAACAAGCGCAACGCCGGCGACGACGAAGCCAAAGCATCTTCGGGCGCCACAATCTCGGCGAAAGGCAAGCATGTCGTCGTCATCGGCGGCGGCGACACCGGGTCCGACTGCATCGGCACCTCGGCGCGCCAGGGTGCCGCCTCGATCACGCAGATCGAGATTATGCCGAAGCCGCCGGTGAAGGAAAACAAGCCGATGGTATGGCCGGATTGGCCGAACAAGCTGCGTTCGTCCCACGCCCACGACGAAGGTGTGTCGCGCGATTGGTCGGTGTTGACCAAGGAAGCGCTGTCGGAAGACGGCCGAGTCACTGCCTTGGATTGCGCCCATGTAGAATGGGTGTCCGAAGGCGGACGCATGCAAATGAAAGAAGTCGAAGGCAGCGGCTTCCAACTCAAAGCCGATTTGGTGTTGCTGGCGATGGGCTTCCTCGGCCCGAACCGCAATGCGCTGCTGGAGCAGGCGGGTGTGGAGTTGGATCAGCGCGGCAACGTCGCGGCCAACACGGTCGAATACCGCACCTCGCGGGAGAAAGTGTTCTCGGCCGGCGACATGCGCCGCGGCCAGTCGCTCGTGGTTTGGGCCATCCGCGAAGGCCGGCAATGCGCTCGGTCGGTCGATCAGTACCTGATGGGGAAGACGTCGCTACCGCGGTAATATTGTTGGGCGGCGCCCATCGGCGCGATGCAAGCCGCCCAACATCGTCGAATTTCACTCCGGTAAGACGTCCAACCCTTCCGTTACAGCCACGTCGAACGCGTTCGTCATGCCGCACAGGAACGCGTAAAAATTCATCGATGCGGTCATTTCGACCATCCACTGTGCGCCGTGCTTGCCAAGCATCCGATCGAACAGCGATTGGTCGCAACGGTTCGTCAGCGTCAATTGCCGAGCGTAATCGATCGCATCGCGTTGGTCTTCCGGCAATGCGGCGGTGTCGCCCTGGGACCGAATCAGGTCGATGAGCTCCTCGGGCACATTCACCCGGCGGGCGTAGCCGACTTGGGCGCCCCAGACGTATTTCGCCTTACGCTCCCGCACCGCTGCTAACACGGCCAACATACGCGGCAAATCGGCGACGACACTTTTTTCGCGCACGAACGGGACCATCGGCAGCAGCAATTCGGCCATGGCGGGGCTATGCAGAAGCACACCGAATGGGCCGCGCACGGCGCCGAACACGTCCATGACGCCATCGACGACATGGGCGTATTCGGGCGCCACATCGGCTTTGCTTCGTTTCAAATGAATGCGCGACATCTGCTCTAGCTCCTAAAATTCGGCTTTCGTTGCGTCCCACCACGGGCACACACCGCCAACCCTCTGGTAATTTCCTTCCAACACATGCACCGGCATGCGTTGGCCATCGGCGGCGGCTTTCAATTTCATCGCCCGTGCGGCCTCTCGCTGCTCGGCCGGCAACCAAGCGCGTTCGTGGCCCCATAGGCTGGGGCCAACGGTGACCTCGGTTGCTTGCCAGTTGCCGGGCGTCACGTCCTTACCGCCCCAGCCGCATTCGACCATGAAGCCCGAGGGCGAGTGCAGATAGTACGACGTGACCGCATCGTTCGGATGCCTTCCCAACGTCGTCGCGATCTTCTCGGGATCGCCCAGGGCGATATCGTAACCCTGGCCCACATCGTCGAGCGAGTAATACTCCACCATCAAGTGATGCAGATCGGTGCGGCCGGTTTCGATCAACGCGAGGCTGTGATGCCGAGCATTGGTATGCATGAAATAGGCACGAAACGGCTTGGTAATGTAGTCGCTAACACCGAAGCCCAGCAGATCGTGGTAGAATCCATAGAGGTCGTCGATATTTTTCACATGAAACACTGCGTGCCCCATGCCCAGCGCACCGGTGCGGAAACCCGAATGGGTGCGGCCGGGGGCGAAAGCGGTATCGGCGACGGCAGGGCCATGAAAGGCCTCCAACCGATTGCCGGCGGGGTCGGCGAAGCTAATCAATTCCCGCACGAAACGTTGATCCGCCAGCGCCTGCGGCTCCTGCCGCACCGCGACGCCGGCCGCATCCAGGCGGGCTGCCAAGGCTTGTAAGGCAGCAGCATCCGCGACTTCCCAGCCGAAATAGCGATCGCCATCGGACAGGCTGCGATCGACGACAAAGCGCTGCTTACGATCGTCCATGCGGAACGATCGGCTGGCATTGCCGGTTTCCACCATTTGCATGCCGACCCATCCGGCGGCGAAATCCGACCAATCCGACAGATTGGACGCGCCGATCCCGACATAGCCGAGGCCTTGGATCTCCATGGAACACCTCCGTATTTTCACGGACTATAACCATTGATCCAGGTCAAAGCCATGCAGGCCGATCGTGCGACGATGCGCGTATGGATACAGCTCAACGTTTGGCTAAATACGATCGACTGGTGCCGCGCTACACCAGCTATCCCACCGCGCCGCATTTTTCTCCCGCCGTAACACCGGCCGATTATGCCGGGTGGCTAGGGACGTTGCCGGCAGACGCGCCCCTGTCGCTCTATCTGCATGTGCCGTTCTGCGCATCGCTGTGCCTGTTCTGCGCCTGCCATACGACGGTCGTGAACCAACTCGCACCGCTGAAAGCCTATGCCGACACGCTGCTGATGGAGATCGAGCTCCTCGCGCGCAGCATCGGGCGGCGGCAGCGGGTGCAGCACATTCACTGGGGCGGTGGCACGCCCACCAGCCTGCCCGCCGCCGCAATGGAGGATATCGCGACCCGGCTGCGCGCGTATTTCGACGTGGCCGACGATGCCGAAATCGCAGTGGAGATCGATCCACGGACCTTGTCCGCCGCTTCCTTGGACGCGATGGCGGCGATGGGAACCACGCGGGCGAGCCTCGGGGTGCAGGATTTCGATCCGAAGGTGCAGGCGGCGATCGGACGGATTCAGGACTTCGCACTGACCGAACGCTGCGCGATAGCGCTACGCGGCGCAGGAATTCGATCGCTGAATTTGGATTTGATTTACGGCCTGCCGCATCAAACCGTAGACGGTATCCGCGACACCGTGCGGCAAGCGCTGGCACTGCGGCCGGATCGGGTGGCGATGTTCGGCTACGCGCATGTCCCCTGGATGAAAAAGCATCAGGCACTCATCCCCGACACGGCGTTACCGGGGCGGGAGGAACGCTTCGCGCAGCGCGAAGCCGCCGAATTGGCGATCGCCGAGGCCGGATATATCGGAATCGGCTTAGACCATTTCGCTGTGCCGGACGATGCTTTGGCCCGAGCCGCAGAGAACGGACATCTGAAGCGCAATTTCCAGGGCTACACCACCGACGTCGCCCCTGTGCTATTGGGTCTGGGCGCATCGTCGATCGGTTCCTTGCCGCAAGGCTATGTGCAGAACCTCCCGTCGGTGCCGGCATGGCGCGATGCAATACGGGCCGGCAAACTGCCGATCGCGCGCGGTATCGCCACGACGGAGGACGATCGACTGCGCCGCGACGTCATCGAGCAAATCATGTGCGGCTTCGCCGTCGATCTCGCGCAAACCGCTGCTCGGCATCGCTCCAGCCCCGCCGCGCTCATGGACGCAGCCCCGGCTTTGCAAGACATGCAGCGCGACGGGCTAATCGATTGGGACGGATTCCGCGTCGCGGTGCGCCCCGAAGGTCGCCCGTTCGTGCGCAATGTCGCGGCAGCCTTCGACACGCGGCTACAGCCCGGCGCCGGCCGGCATTCTGCGGCGGTGTGAGATGGACCTGGACCTCGACACATTCGAGCAGTCCCCGTTAGTGCGGGAGCCGTTCGACCATCTGATTCTGCCGAGCTTCGTGCCGCACGACACTGCCATGGCTGCCGCTGCCGCCTTCCCGGGCCCCGATCTTCCCGGCGTGCTGCCCGCCCCCGCTGACCCCGCGCACGATGCGTTCGGCAATCTGCTGCGGTCGATCCGCGATCCTCGCACCACCGCCGCTTTTGGCGACAAGTTCGGGCTGAAGCTCGATCCCGCTACGCTGATGGTCACCCTGCGCGCCCGCACGCGGCCGGTCGACGGTCAAATCCATACCGACAGCACCACCAAAGTGGTGACCGCGCTGATCTATCTGAATACCGATTGGTCCAACGAAGGCGGCCGCCTGCGCCTGCTACGCGGCCCCAATAACCTGGACGACATGGTGGGGGAGGTGCCGCCCGTGGCCGGCACCCTGATCGTGTTCCGTCGCACCGATCGATCTTGGCACGGCCACAAACCCTTCGACGGCCCCCGCCGCGCCATCATGTTCAATTGGATGATCGACGCCGCCGCCGCTCGACGCGAACTGCGGCGGCACCAAGTGTCGGCCGGCATCAAAAATCTGTTTCACCTCCATTGAGGCCCAGCATGGACATGCTCACGCTCTCACCGGCCGGCGGACGCATACGGTGCGCAC
>JBAXFK010000041.1:0-23223 GCA_037139955.1 Rhodospirillales bacterium | reverse complement strand
ATTCGACGGTTCGGAGTCGGTCACGCCTCGGCTGGGCCCATCGACTTGATGAGGTCGAACATGCGTTTGCGCACATTTGGGTCGGTGATGCGGTAATACGCGCGCACCAGCTCCAGGGTTTCCCGCCGGTTCAGTGTGTCATCTGGAAAGCTATCGCCGGAGTCGGGCAGGCCGGACGCGCGGCGTCCCGGTTGTCCTCCGAACGAACTGGCTAGATTTTCCGGCATGTCGTCGAAGAAGAAGCTGATGGGTACATCCAGGACGCGCGACAGGTCGAACAGGCGCGATGCCCCGACCCGGTTGACCCCACGTTCGTATTTCTGGACCTGCTGAAAGGTTAGGCCGAGCGCTTCGCCGAGCCGTTCCTGGGACATCCCCAGGAGGGTGCGGCGGAGCCTGATGCGGGTACCGACATGGACATCGATCGGGCTGGGACGGCTTTCGCGTTCGCTCCCCAACACTGGTTCGGCCGCTGCCATGATGACACCCTCGCTCTTCGATTGTTCTTAAGTCGTTGCGGTCTTGTAGGCGCCGGAATCTGGGCTACCGGAGCGAGTGTGCTCGTCCGCCGGTTCGTCGCCGATGAAAGGGGCAATACCTGCACAACCCCGAATTGTCAACGCTTTCGCCGATTTCGGTCAATTTTTTTTCAAAAATAAGAATTGGATCATAAAATAGGCATTTTTAACTTTGTTGCTGCCGGCCGGACACGCCCTGGCAGTATCCCGGCAAGCAATGCCAGCGTCCCGAAAAAGCCAGGGAGAAGCAAACCGACTTGCCCGAAAAGAGTGGGTGGTAAGGCGCGAGGCAGCGGTCCGACTAGCACACCGGCCTGCCCCATGCCGAGTCGGGCAATTTCATGTCCATGTGCATCGAATAGCGCGGAAATACCTGTATTTGCGGCACGAACCAGCGGTAGTCCTTCTTCCACCGCACGCATCCGAGCGGCCGCGAGGTGTTGGCGCGGACCGGTCGAGTTGCCGAACCAAGCATCGTTCGTGACGTTAACCAGCCAATCCGGACGATTGTTCCGGTCCACTGCTTGGCCTGGGAATATAGCCTCGTAACATATTAACGGTCCAACTTTCGGGATACTTGGCAGTGTCAAGGAAATGGGTCCAGGACCGGGCGCGAATCCGCCACCCGGTACTAATTGCACACCCAATGGTATCCAATTCGGCTGGTATTCGCCGAACGGGACGAGGTGGGCCTTGTCAAATACCTGTGAGACCTTCGCGTCGGGCGTCAGGGCGAACAGGCTGTTGCGCGGCCGCCCCTCTACCCCGAACCGCACGCCGCCGATTAACGCGACCGCTCGGCCGGAGGCGGCGGCGATGGCTTCTCGGGCAGCGATGTCGGTTTCCAGCAGGAAGGGAACCGCAGTTTCCGGCCATACCACCGCGACCGGTCCGGGTACGGCTTGCCGCACCCCGTCCGACGTCAGGGTCAGGTAACGCGAGAAGATGCTGTCCACCAGCGCTCGGTTCCACTTCTGCCCCTGCGGCACATTGCCTTGCACGACGACCACCGTCGGCGTGGGCGTCGTGCCCGTCGGTACTTCGTTCAGCCGCAACAGGCCGCAACCGGCCCAAACTGCGAAACCGGCGAGCGCGGCGGCACGCCAACGCTGGGTCAGCGCGGGGGCGGCGGCCAGCAGCAGCGTCGCCAGTGTCAAACCGTGCACACCGATCCCGGCGGCGGGCTGGATCATGACATCCCCCAGCCGACCTGGGATCGTCCAAACGCTGCCCAGGGGGTTCCACGGAAAGCCGGTCAGGACAAACTGCCGCGTAAGGTCCGAGAGTGTCCAGGCGCCGGCCAACGCAAACACCCGAGCCGGACCGGGACAAGCGCAGCGTGCGATGGCAGTTGCGATGCCGACAAAGACCGCCATGACGGCCGAGAGCGCCGGTACGGCGAGGGGCACAAGCCACCAAAAGCGATCCGCTTCGATCAAGATGGCCTCGGTGATCCAGTAGAGGCCGATGAGATTCATGCCGAAACCGAACCACCAGCCGCACCGAAACCCGCCCCAACGACCGGTCGTCGTGGCCAAGGCGGAGAGCAGGACGGGGAGGCAAACCAGCAGCACCGGAATGGCATGGACCGGCGGCAGCGCGGCAGCGGCTAGTGCGCCGGCGCCGAGCATACGGAGATCCATGCGCCAACCGGTGTACGGCTTTTTAGGGGCCGACGTCACGCGCCTGTCGCTCGTAATGGCGGTAATAGCGGTCGGTGATCATATCGGTTTTTACGACGACGGCGACATCGGTCGTGTTGAATTGCGGGTCCACCACCGCACCGTCGCCGACGAAACCGCCGAGCCGGAGATAGCCTTTGATCAGGGGGGGCAATTGCGCCAGGAGTCGCTTGGCATCGAATTCGTCGCGGTCCACCCGTCGCATCTCGATATAGCGGTGCGGCAAAGCGCGCGGCCGGATCTCCTTTGGGGCAAGGTGGTTGTAATACAGATAGGTCAACTCCGGCCCAAGTGCCTCGGTGTCGATCCCTGGCAGGCTGGCGCAGCCGAACATCAGCGCGATCTTATGGTGGAACACGTAGGCTGCGATGCCGCTCCAGAGCAGTTGCATGGTTGACCGCCCGCGGTATTCCGCAGCCACGCAGGACCGTCCGAGTTCCAGGATATTGCCGGGGAAATTCTCGATCGGGCCGAGGTCGTATTCGTCCGCCGAATAGAACTGGCCCAGCTTGGCGGCAGCAGCGCGTTGAATCAGGCGATAGGTGCCGATGACGCTGTCCGGGCCTTCGCCCAGAGTGTGGTCGACCACCATCAGATGATCCGCGACTTCGTCGTAGGCGTCCTTGTCGCGATGGCTTGCTGCGGCTGTCGCGTCTGCCTTCGCGCCCATTTCGGTGTAAAATACTCGGTAGCGAAGCGCCTGGATGGCGTCGGTATCGGCCGTCCCCACTGCTAGCCGCAGGCCCAGATTGCCTGCTCGAATTTCTGAAAAAGCCGATTCGCTCATGCCGGCAATTCCTCGCGGGGGCGTCGGGCGGCGCGCGGCTTGCGGGTCGATTGGGGCGGTTCCACTTTGCGACCGAATAATTCGAGTCGCAGGGACACCAGCTCGAACCCGAGCCGCAAGGCGATCTTATGCATCAGGGCTTCGTGCTCCGCATCTTGAAACTCGATGACTTTGCCCGATCCGACGTCGATCAGGTGATAATGGTGGCCATGTTCGCTGGGCTCGTAACGGGCCCGCCCACCACCGAAATCGCGGCGCTCGAGGATTCCCTTTTCCTCGAACAACCGCACCGTCCGGTACACTGTAGCGATGGAGACGCGGGAGTCGAGGGTGGCCGCGCGGCGGTAAAGTTCTTCGACATCCGGATGGTCGGACGCGTCGGACAGCACACGCGCAACGACGCGGCGCTGCCCGGTCATTTTCAGCCCCCGTTCGACGCACAAGCGTTCGATGCGCGATTCCATATGATCCTCAGCTGCCGATGCCGCGCGATATACCAGATCGGAGCGGGAGTCATCGCATGGGAAGTTTTCAACGGCGCGGCTTGACCCTTTGGGTAATTTTTACTATTAACGAACGGTCGTTCAGGATAATCGCACCATGTCGAAACCCGGCGGAAAACGGGACACTATTAAGCAACAGGCCATCCGATTGTTCGCCGAACGCGGCGTCGACGCGGTGTCGGTGCGCGATATTGCGGCGGCATGCGACATGACGGCGCCAAATCTTTATGCGCATTTCGCGTCCAAAGACGAGCTGGTGCGGGCATTGTTTCACGATGGTTACGGCGAATATGGCGCCATCCTTGCCGATGCGATGGCCGGCGATGCCCCGTTTCGGGTCCGACTGGACCGTACGATGCGGGAGATCTGCCGCCTGCATGACACCGACACCGACCGGTTCCGCTTCTTGGTTCTGACCCAACACGCTACCCTCGATACGATCCCGCACGACGCGCGCAATCCGGTGGAGGCGATGTGCCGAGCGGTGGCGGCAGCGATGGACATGGGGGAAATCCCGCGGCGGGAGCCGGATCTGATGGCGTTGGCCATCGTTGGCATACTGGTGCAACCGGCGACCGGTCTGCTGTACGGGCGCCTGGCCGGTGGGTTGACCGAACGCGCCGACGATTTGAGCGCTATGGCCTGGAGGGCTCTGTCATGAGCACCAACGTTCTTTTATCGCTGGTGAAGACACGCCGCCTCTGGCCGCTGGTGCTGGCGCAGTCATGCGGTGCGTTGAACGATAATTTGGTGAAGAACGCCATGGTCGTGCTGGCGATCTTCAAGTTGGGCGCGGGTGGGGCAGGGCTGTCGGCGGCGGCGGGCGCGCTGTTTATCGCCCCCTATATATTATTGTCCGCCACTGCCGGAAAAATAGCTGACCGCTATTCCAAGCCGGTTGCCATCCGCATCTACAAAATCGCGGAAGTCGGGTTAATGCTTGCCGCCGCCGCCGCGTTCCTGGCCGAGAGCGTGCCGGCGTTGCTGACGGTCCTGGTCGGTCTGGGCATTCAGGCTGCGTTGTTCGGACCGGTGAAATACGGCATCCTTCCCGAGCAGCTGGAGGAGCATGAGCTTGTCGGCGGCAATGGCGTTATAGAGGCGACGACCTTTTTATCGATCGTGTTCGGCACCGTGGCCGGCGGCGCTTTGGTGCTGTTACCCGGCGGCACGGCGATTGTCGGTGCGGTTGGAGTTGCACTATCGTTGGTCGGCCTGTTCGGTGCACTACGCATTCCGCCGGTTCCTGCTGCCGATCCCGCGTTGACGATCGGATGGAACATCGCCTCCACCACCTGGACGGTGCTGCGGCAAGCGTCGAAACAGCGGCCGATTTGGCTGTCGTTGCTGGCGCTCAGCTGGTTCTGGACCATCGGCGCGACGCTTCTGACCGAGTTCCCGATCGTCGCCCGCGACACGCTGGGGGCCGGTGGCAGTGTGCTGACCCTGTTGCTCGCGGTGTTCGCGCTGGGTACGGGCGTCGGCTCAATCGGCTGCGCGAAGCTGTTGCATGGCGATGTCTCAGCCCGTCACGTACCCTTCGCTGCCTTTGGCATTTCGCTGTTCTGCTGGGATTTCGCAGGGGCGGCGGCGGGCGCGGGCGTGTTGCCCGATGCCTGGGCGGTGCTGGAATCGCTGGCCGGCTGCCGGATGTTGGCCGACCTGGCGATGCTGGCGGCCTGCGGCGGTGTCTTCTCCGTCCCGCTCTACGCCATCATCCAAGACAGCGCGGCGCCCCGCGAACGGTCGCGCATGATTGCGGCCAACAATGCGATGAACGCGCTGTTCATGGTGGCGGGTGCGGGCGCCGCAGCTGGGCTGGCGGCGATGGGCTTCAGTGCGCCGGGCGTGCTGAAAATTGCCGCTTCGGCCAATCTGGCCGTTACTTGCTGGATCGTGCGTATTCTGCCGGAGGACGTGGTCCGCTCGCTCTTTCGCTGGTATTTCACAACTTTCCACGGGGTCGATGTCGTCGGACTCGATAACTACAAGGCTGCCGGGGACCGGGTGGTGATCGTATCCAACCACCAATCCTACGCCGATGCCTGCCTGATCGCTGCCTTCCTGCCGGACAGTCCAACCTTCGCCATTCATACCGCGCAGGCGTCGAAGTGGTGGGTGAAGCCTTTCATCGCGGCGGTGGATGTCTTTCCCGTCGACGTCCAAACACCGTACGCGCTGAAGCGCATGGTCGAGGCGGTGCGCGACCACGGCCGTAAGCTGATGATTTTCCCCGAGGGTCGCATGACCCGCACCGGCGCACTGATGAAAGTCTATGAGGGGGCCGGCCTTGTCGCCGACAAAGCCCACGCAAAAATACTGCCCATGGCGGTGGAAGGCTTGCAGTTCACCCATTTGGGCCGGATGGGCAGACGCCAGCATTTGCGTTGGTTCCCGCGCCTGAAACTAACGATCCTTCCGCCGGTCGATCTCACGCCCTCGGACGCGGAGACGCTGATCCACCGCAAGCGCCGAGAGGCGATCGGCCGCGCGCTTCAGGATGTGCTGGTCGGCGCGGTGTTCCGCAGCAAAAATGTCGATCGGACACTGTTCGCCGCCTTCCTCGACGCCCGCCGCGCCCATGGTGGCAAAACCCCGATCGCCGAGGACACTCAGCGCAACCCCATCGACTATAATCGCCTGATGCTGGCTGCGATGGCCCTCGGTCGTCGGTTGGAGCCGGGTTTCGTGGGGGTCATGCTGCCCAACGCGAATGCCACGGTGGCGACATTCCTCGGCTTGCAGGCTTTTGGAGGCGTGCCTTGCATGCTGAATTTCTCTGCTGGCGCCGATGCGATGCTTTCTGCCTGCGTTGCCGCCGGGGTGAAGACTGTCGTGTCCAGTCGCACTTTTGTTGAGAAGGCTAAGTTGACGGCGGCAGTCGGGCGGATGGCGACTGCGGTCCGTTTCGTTTGGCTGGAGGACGTGCGTGCGTCGATCGGCCTGGGTGCCAAGCTGCGCGCCAAATACGATACAATGTTCGCCCGCCGCCTGTCCGGTTCCATCTCCGATCCAAACAGCCCCGCCGTGGTGCTGTTCACCAGCGGGTCGGAGGGGCGGCCGAAAGGCGTTGTGCTGAGCCACCGGCAGTTGCTGTCCAACGTTGCGCAGTTGTCGTCGGTGATCGATTTCAACGGCGGCGACATACTGTTCAACGCCATGCCGATGTTTCATAGCTTCGGCCTGACCGGCGGCACCATCGTGCCGTTGCTGTCGGGCGTGCGCACCTTCCACTACCCCAGCCCGCTGCACTACCGCATCGTGCCCGGCCTGATCTACGATACCGACGCCACCATCTGCTTCGGCACCGACACTTTCCTGAACGGCTGGGCAAAGTTTGCCCATCCATACGATTTCTATGCTATGCGCTATATCTTCGCCGGGGCCGAGAAGGTGCGCGACGAAACGAAGCGCCTGTTTGCCGACCGCTTCGGCGTCCGCATCCTAGAGGGCTACGGCGCCACCGAAACCGCACCCGCGCTGGCGATCTCCACCGCCATGCATTGCCGTCCAGGCACCGTCGGTCGTTTCCTGCCGGGAATCGAGTGGAAGCTGGAACCCGTCCTTGGCGTCGACCCCGGCGGCCGTCTGTTCGTGCGCGGCCCCAATGTCATGCTTGGGTATGTCCGCGACGTCGCGCCCGGTGTGCTCGTGACGCTAGACAATGGCTGGTACGACACCGGCGACATTGTCGACGTCGATGCGCAAGGGTTTGTCAGTATTCTAGGCCGGGCCAAACGCTTTGCCAAAATCGGCGGCGAGATGGTGTCGATGACGGCGGCCGAGGCCCTGGTAGCTGCAGTCTGGCCGGGCGAGCAACTGGCGGTTGTGGCGATCCCCGATGCCCGCAAAGGCGAGCAACTGTTGCTGGTAATCGCCCGGGCCGACGCCGATGTGCGCGAACTCCTGGTCTATGCAAGGTCCAAGGGCATTTCAGAGCTTTCGGTGCCGCGCGCCATTTTGAAGGTAAAAGAAGTGCCGCTGTTGGGGACGGGGAAAATCGATTACCAGGCGGTCGCAGCACTAGCGGCGGCGTAAGCAGCGCTTCTCAACCATGAATCGCGCAATATGGGGAATAAGCGAGGTTAAAAAATGCCTTTAAGCGCCAGCCATAACCGCCAATTTACTGATGGTCGTCAAATCCCGCGTCGTGCCGTCCGCCGCGAATGGGATCTTCATTTTCGACCGCCCGATCCCGTCGGGATAATGGACATAGATCTCCCGCCCAATCATCCGCACGTCCTCCGGCCCACCAAGGTCGAGTTCGGTGAGCAGCCGTTCCGGTAGCATTTTCGGCAGGAACATCACGCCAACTAGCCGGAATTTCGCGTCTAGGAACGGGTTGCCGTTGACGATAGCCCGCAATTCCACGCCGGTCCGAATCAGCACGCCCGCGGGACGCCTAAGCTTGTCGGTTACCGCGCGATCGATCGATTGGCACAGGCCGCGCTCGGTGCGGGTGCTCTCGAACACGATATTGCCCTCGGTGCCATGGAGTCGCACGTTGCCTAGACCCAGCGGCGCGCAAAGTGCCAGTAGGTCCTCCATCGTCAATTTTCCCCGGCCGCCCTGGTTAACGGCGCGGAGCATCGCCACATAGGTTGTCATGCGCTGGCCATTACACCGTCTAGCGACCCTTGCGATACCGTCTTCGCGCGCTTAGTTTGCCGCCTTCGCCATTCAGAAGGCTCGGGAGAGAACCATGTTCAAGGGATCGTTTGTCGCGTTGATCACCCCCATGCGCGAAGATGGGTCCTTCGACGAGAAAGCTTATGCCGACTTTGTGGAATGGCAGATATCGGAAGGCACCAACGGCATCGTGCCCGTCGGTACAACCGGCGAAAGTCCTACCTTGTCGCACGACGAGCATAAGCGCGTCGTCGAAATCGCGGTCGCGGTGGCCAAGGGCCGCATTCCCGTGATCGCGGGCGCTGGCTCTAACTCAACAGAGGAAGCCATCGACCTGACGCGCCACGCCAAGGAAGCCGGCGCCGATGCCGCGCTCATCGTGACGCCGTATTATAACAAGCCGACGCAAGAAGGCATGTTCCTGCATTACTCCGCCATCGCGGACGCGGTGGATTTACCCGTCATCATCTACAACATTCCCGGCCGCAGCGTCGTAAATATGTCGGTCGAGACGATGGCGCGGTTGGCGAAGCACAAGAATATCGTCGGCGTGAAAGACTCGACCGCCGACTTGCAGCGGCCGATCCTGCAACGCATCGCGATGGGCGACGATTTCTGCCAGATGTCCGGCGAAGATCAGACCGCGATCAGCTTCCTCGCGGCCGGCGGGCACGGCTGCATCAGCGTGACCGCCAACATCGCGCCGCGCCTGTGCTCGGAAATGCACGCCGCCTGGGCCGAGGGCCGGGTGAAGGACGCGATTGCCATCCAGGACCGCCTGACCCCGCTGCACGATTCGTTGTTCTGCGAGACTAGCCCCGGCCCGGTGAAATACGCCGCCTCTCTGCTGGGCAAGACATCCAATAAATGCCGCTTGCCGCTCGCCCCGCCTAGCGAGGCGACCCGTGACCGGGTGCGCGCTGCAATGACTTCGGTCGGGTTGCTGAACTGAGGATCTATGGCTGAAAACAAGTCGAAGAAGGGCCTGATCTCGCATGGCATCGCCGCGCAGAATCGCAAGGCGCGTTACGACTACACGATCAAGGAAACCGTCGTCGCAGGGCTCGTCTTAAAAGGGCCGGAGGTCAAATCCCTCCGGCTCGGTCGCGCCACACTGACCGAGGCCTGGGCAGGCGAGCGGGACGGCGAGATGTATCTGTTCAACGTCTACATTCCCGAATATCAGGGTGGCGTCCTGTCGCGGTTCGAACCGCGGGCAGCCCGAAAATTGCTGCTTAAGAAGAAGGAAATCGATAAGCTGCTGGGCGAAATCGGCCGTCAGGGCAATTCGATCGTGCCGCTCGATATCCACTTCAACGACGAAGGTCGCGCGAAAGTGCTGCTCGGGGTCGGCGAAGGGCGGAAGAAATCGGATAAGCGACATGCTATCGCGGCGCGCGATTGGGCGCGCGACAAGGCGCGGTTGATGAGTTCGCGGCGACAATAACGGGTGGTATTATGGCCGAAGACGACGTCGAATTTTCGGGCGCGATCAAAGAAAAGTTGATCGAGACCAAACAAACTTGGGCGCGCGACGGGCGCCTGCTGACCGGAGTTGCCGGGCATCGTGAGCGTGATCGGTTGCCGCCAGGGCAGCGGCTGGTGAAGGATTGGCCGGTACTCGATCTCGGCATCCAACCCGACGTGACAGCGGAAAAATTCCGCTTGGATATCGATGGCGCGGTTGAAAACCGGCTAAGCTTCACCCTGGACGAATATATGGCACTGCCGATGGAGGAGAGTATCTCCGACATGCATTGTGTCACCCAATGGTCGAACTACGACAATCGCTGGAAGGGTGTTTCGGCACGCACCATTCTCGAAATGGTTCAGCCTCGCGCCGAGGTGAAGCACGTCATTTTCCATTCCGTCGACGGTTATACCACCAATGTCAGTCTGGATCAGTTCGCTGCGGAAGATGTGTATCTGGTGCACGAATGGAACGGGAAGCCAATAAGCCGCGTGCATGGTGGGCCGGTGCGGATGCTGATACCGCGCTATTATCTGTGGAAGTCCGCGAAATGGCTGAAACGCATCCATTTTACCATAAGCGACCACCCGGGTTTCTGGGAAACCCGCGGCTATCACAACAACGCCGATCCTTGGTTGGAGGAGCGTTATGGCTGACATTGTTCGGGGGCACCGCTATGGCTGACGAAACATTGGCTTGGGGTTTCGGCTTTCCGGACATCGAAGGCGGCCGGTTGGAGTTTTCCGCGTTGAAAGGCCGCGTGCTGCTAGTCGTCAACACCGCCAGTTTCTGCGGCTACACCTACCAGTATGAGGCATTGGAGAAACTCCATGCTGCCCGCCAAGCCGATGGCCTCACCGTCGTCGGTGTTCCCAGCCAAGATTTCAATCAGGAGTCGGCCGACAACGCCACGGTTAAAACTTTCTGCGAAACACGGTTCGGCATCGATTTTCCTCTGGCTGCCGTTTCGCATGTGAAGGGCACCCAAGCGGCGCCGTTCTTTGCCTGGGTGAAGCAAACGCGCGGCTGGGAGCCGTCGTGGAATTTCAATAAAGTGCTGATCGGGCGCGATGGTCGCATCATCGGAACGTTCGGATCGGGAGACGAGCCGGACGGGGCGGCGATTTCGAAGGCGCTAACGGCGGCGTTGGCGTCATGACCGCCGATAAAGCTAAGATAAAGCAAGATTTCATCGACGCTCGCGGCTATTGGAGCTGGGGTTGGGACCCACTGCTGGACATGGCGCCGGAATATTTCGCCGCCTATGCGAAGCTGTCGTCCGTGCCGTGGCAGTCTAATAGCGTTCTATCGCCGAAGGTGAAGGAATTCCTGTACATCGCGATTGATTCGTCCACGACCCATATGTTCGAGGCCGGGTTGCGGCTGCATATCCGCAACGCACTGGGCTACGGTGCCACCGCCGATGAAATTATGGAGGTGTTGCAGCTGACCTCCGTTCTCGGGGTGCATACTGTGACGATGGGCGTGCCGGCGCTGCTTGATTCGATGCGCGCCGCAGGATATCCCGAGACTACGGGCGAATTGACACCGGAACAAAAGAAATTGAAAGCCGACTTCATCGTCGCACGCGGTTACTGGTCTGAGACATGGGATCGAGTGCTGACGCTGTCCCCCGATTATTTCGCCGCCTATGCCGAGTTTTCGTCGGTCCCGTGGAAGCACGGCACCCTCGAACCGAAGATCAAAGAGTTCATTTACATCGCCATCGACAGTGCCACCACGCATTTGCACGAAAAGGGCACCCGTACACACATGGCGAATGCCCTGAAACTCGGTGCTACGCCGGCCGAGATCATGGAGGTTTTGGCGCTGACTTCGGTGCTGGGCGTGCACACGATGGCTGTTGGGGTTCCTGCTTTGCTTGCTGAGTTGAAGCGGGCCGAGGACAAGAAGAAAGCGGTTTAACTATCCCGCGAATTTCGCCACCAGGGCCTGCCAAAGGGCCACTAACTCCGCCGCTGCGGGATCGCCGGACGCCTTCACCCGCACAGCCGTATGCACAAGCACCAAATTTGCTGCCGGGTCCACGAACACTGCCTGACCGTGGACGCCGAGCAGCGCGAATTGTCGGCGTGGGCCGGGGAAAATCCAGGTCTGATAGCCATATCCGTAGAATTTTGTCATCGTGCGCGGCTGCAAGAAATCGGCTTGCGGGGTTGCCATATCCAACACCCACTGCTGCGGAACGATTTGTCGCCCGTTCCAGGTGCCGTTGTGGACCAATAACAATCCGATCCGAGCCCAGTCGCGCAGAACGGCGCTGATGCAACAAAATCCCGGCTCTTGGTGGGACGTATCGATCGTCCAGGTCGCATCGGCCTCTGCGCCCATGGGATGCCAGATGCGGGTTTTCAGATAATCCGATAGCGTTGTTTTGGTGGCGGCGGCAACGATTAAGCCCAACACTTCGGTTTCGGTACCCGCATAATTGAAGCGAGTGTCGGGCGGTGCTTCCCGCGTGTTGAAAGTCGCGACGGCATGAGCGGCGCCCGGATTGGAGGGGCCGAATAACATCTGCCCGAAGCGGGCATTGTCGCTGCCGGGGGTATCGTAAACCTCCCTGAACGCGATCCCCGATGCCATATGCAAAAGTGCTCGGATGGGGGTTTTTCCGTACTCGGTTCCCGCGAGTTCTGGCACATAATCGGCGGCGGGCTGGTCGATCGAGCGGATCGCGCCTTCCTGGACGGCGATGCCGACCAGCATGGCGGTTATCGTCTTTGCCATCGATTGGGACAGCATCTTATCGCGATCGGTGCGGGCGTATTGGTAATGTTCGAACAAAATTGTATCGTTATGCGCGATCAGCATCCCGGTGCTGGGATGGCGCGATAGATAATCCAGCAAATCGCGTTGCTCTGCTTGATAACGATATGAAAGTGCCAATTCCTCCGTCGCGCGCGGTAAAGACGAGGCCACTGCCGGGCGCGGCACCGAGCGATGGGCGTACTTGTCGCTCCAGTGGCTATAAGTGCCCACCATAATGTTCTGCGGTAGCGGTGCCGCCATGCGGGGCCCGACCGGATATCCGGCGGCGGCTCCGTATGCGGCGGCGTCGGGTCCGGTATCGGAAAACACCGGCCCCGCAGCGAGCGAGGGGCGTGCCGCAATCAGCAAAGCCGCCACGAGTGCTGCCCGCCGAATCACCGTTACGCCACGATACGAATAGCGACGCCGCACAACGCCAGCGTCGTATCGCTAGGCGTCAATTCGCGTCCCGGTGGTTTACGAATGTCGATACCGGACAATCCCTCGCCGCGTCCGTCCGTAGATTTAGTGAAATGGATGGTGCCGCGATCCAATGCGATGGCATTATTGCGTGCGGGCCGTTGTAATATTACCGACCAGCGGGCCGCTAGGGCTGCGGGATCGTCCGATTGCACCGTGGCGCCAACAATCGCCGGCATCGCCGGTCCGCCGCACCAATCCGGGCCGGCCGGGTGATAGGCGCCTTGTTCTGCCCCCTGCGACCAGTTTATTTCCAACAAGCAACCGCCGGTATCCCGGGGATGCAGTTGCAGGCCGCGATACGCGTCGGGGTAGTCCAGATCGGCGGCCACGCGCACGCCGACCGATGCCACATGGCCGATCCAGGGCGCGATGTCGTCGGTGTCGAGGATAATCATGTAGCCGCCCATGCCGTTGCGGCGCGTCAGATAGCGGCCGGCGGCGGTGCCGTCTTGAGTGGGCGCCACAACCTCCAGGAAGGTGTTGCCGATGGGCATGACGGCGTTTTCCAGCCCATATTTGGCGACATTCGGGTCGCGGTAGAAGACCCGGGTTTCCAGCGCGTGACACAAAGTGCCAGTCGCGGGTTCCAGCGAAGGGGCCACGAGGCATATCTGTCGCAGGCGCAGGGTCATGTTGGCGTCTCCGGTTCTTTGCTGTCAGACTGCCGCGAAACCGGAGGAAACAGCAATGCCCACACGTCCCATTCCCGCAGGCATTTCCATGGAAGGCAAGCGCGTCCTGGTCACCGGTGCCGCCAGCGGCATCGGTAAGGCGACGGCCATGGTGCTTGCGGATCTCGGCGCCGAATTGGTGTTGTGCGATCTATCGCCGATGGATGCCACACGGGACGAAACGCAAGCGCGCGGCGCCGCTACGTCTGTCGTTCAAGGCGATTTGACCGACCAAGCATTTCTGGCCAGTTTGTTCGCGGGCGAGCGGTTGCACGCCATGGCGCATTGTGCCGGTATTTTGATGGGCCGCCCCTGGCATGAAGACCCCGGCTGGTATGACCGCTTCCATCGCATGATGGACGTCAACGTTCGAGTGCCGCTGGAAATCGCCCATGCCGCGACCGAACACATGGCAGCGCACGGCGGTGGGCATATCGTGCTAGTCGGCTCCGTTGCTGGAAAGACGGGCGGTACCTCGTTGAGTACGCCGCCGGATTATTCCGCATCCAAAGGTGCGGTGCATGCACTGGTGAAATGGATGTCGCGCAACGCTGTGGGGCGCGGCGTGATGGTCAACGCTGTGGCGCCGGGGCCGGTGCAGACAGCGATGACCCGAAATTCGAATATGGGGCCGACGCTGCCGCTGGGCCGCATGGGATACGCCGAGGAATTGGCTTGGCCTATCGCCTTTCTGTGCTCCGCTGGTGCCAGTTACATGTCAGGCGCCATTCTGGATGTAAACGGCGGGGCTTTCGTTGGCTAATGAAAGTCGAAGAAATGCGGCACGAACAAGGTGATCGCGGGGAATAGGATTACAACGATCAACCCGAGTACCAACGAAACGTTGTAAGCCATGCTGGGACGCATCGTCGCATTGGGCGGTGCGTCCCCGATGGCGCAGGCGACGTAATAACCGATTCCAACCGGTGGCATGAACACCCCAATTCCCACCGCCATTGTCAGAATAATACCATATTGCAACGGATCGATAGCCATCTTCTCGGCCACTGGCAGGAGGATGGGCGCGGAAATAAGGATGGCGGGAAAGCCTTCCAGCACGAAGCCGATCACGACCATCGCGGCCATACTGAGAAATAGAAACGCCATCGGGCTTTGCAACGATCCGAAGGATTTCGCCAACGTGCGCCCGAGGCCGTCGATCACGATGGCCTGCGACAAGACATTCGATGCCGCGACCATGAACAGGACCATGCCGCCTGTCAGCGCGGCGTCGCGCAATGCCGTCCACAGAATGCCAAGCCGCATCGATCGATAGACCAAACCAGCAACGACCAGTCCGTAGATCGTCGCGAAAGACGATGATTCGGTGGGGGAGGCAACGCCGCCCACGATGCAGCCGACCACGATCACAGGCATCAGCAGCGCCGGGAACGAGGCGGGGATGCTGCTGACCGCGCGGCGCAGGTTGAAGCGGGGGCCTCGGGGAAGCCTGCCGTTGCGGCTGCGTAGCACGATCGCGACGGACATCGAGATCGCCAGGAACGCCGCCGGCACCAAACCCGCCAAGAACAACGAACCGACCGATAGATTGGTGATCGACCCCAGGATCAGCAGTGCCAACGAGGGCGGAATGACCTCCCCCATCGCTGCCGCAGCCGCGAGCACGGCCACTGACTCGGTAGGCGGATAGCCGCGCTGGCGCAGCGGCCCCTTCATCACGCTGCCGACAGTGGCGATGTCGGCGGCTTTCGATCCGCTGATGCCGGAGAAAATATACATCGCAACGACCTGGGCTTGCAGCAACCCGCCGGCCCAATGGCCGACCCAATGTTGCACCATGTCGATCATGCGCGCGGCCAAGCCGCTGACCTCCATCAAGGCGCCTGCCAGCATGAAGAACGGCACAGCCAACAGCACGAAGCTGCCGATACCCGATTGATACGCAGCGGGAATGGCGACCAAAGGCGCATCGCCGGTCACGATGAAATAGAACGCGCCGCCCAATGCGAGAATAATCGCAATCGGCGCGCCTGTTAGGAAAGCGACTGCCATGACGACGGCGATCGGGATTAGCGGGTCGGTGTCGATGGCGCCAGAATCATAATAATATCTGAATATCATCAGAAGTGCCGTCGCCGCCGCGACGCCGGCGAACCCGATCGCCACGCCGGTAAAGCGGATTGCCGCCAATTTCTCGAGCGCGTAGACAACCATCAACACAAGGCCGACACCGATCCAGCCGGAGACAAAGCCTCGGCCGACGTTTAGAACCGCCATAGTTTGCGTCATTTGCCCAGCGAAGAACTGGGGAAATGCATAAAGCGACAATCCGCACACACCTAGAACGATCCACAACCCGCTGGATTTCAGCGCTTCGTGTTTCCATCCTGTCGTCAAATCGAGCAGCGCCGAATACGACATCCCCTCCGCTCGGCGGAAATACGCCGCCGAACCGAGGAACGTAATAATCGCGATCGTCACCATGGACGCGTCTTCGGCCCAATGGATGCCGCCGTTGAAGGCGTAACGGGCGATCGAATTTGCGAAGGTCACGAACAAATCGACGACGATCGCCGCGACCACCACCGCTTCGTTGGTCAGGGCGATCGCGGATAGCGCTTTTCGTGTCATGCCGCTCCCAATGCCTTCGTCGCTTCGGCGATCAGGTCCTTACCGATGCTGGCTTCGAATTGCGGATAAACCGAGCGCCCGAGTTTCGCAAACTCCTCGCGTTCGGTGGGGGAGAGGTGGATGATTTCGATTTGGCTTTTCAGCTTGTCCTCGGCTGCGGCGATGTCGGCCATTTGTTGCGTCCACTGCCAGTCGGTCGCAGTTTTCATCGCTTGCGCGATCATGCCTTTTTCCTCGGCAGTCATGCCGTCGTACAGCGCCTTGTTCATCGATGCGGCGAAAAAATCGATCACGTGGCTGGTCAGAGTAGCATATTTCACCACCTCGTAATATTTGCCGCTGATCACGTCGGGTAGGCCGAGATCCATGCCGTCCACCGTCTTTTGTTGTAATGCCAAATACAGCTCGGAATAGTCTAGCGCGGCCGGATTGGCGCTCAATGCGCGGAAGGCTGCCATGTAGACTTGGCTGGAGATGATGCGCATCTTCAAACCGTTCATATCGGCAGCGGTCTTAACCGGGCGCACGTTGTTCAGCATGTGGCGGGGACCTGTCAGCCAGTAGCCGACGATCTGAAAGCCGGATTCCCGGGCATATCCCTCCATTTTTTTGCCGAATCCGCCTTCCAGCGCGGTACGTAGCCGCTCGGGGGACGACGAGATGAACGGCAGGGTGAACACGTCCATCTGCTTCACGAAGCTGGAATACCAAGCCGGCACGGTAATGAGCATCGACTGAGTGCCCAATTGCACCGAGGTCAGCATGTCTTTCAGGCCACCGAGCTGCGCGTTGGGGTAAAGCTCGATCTTGAGCTTGCCGCCGGAGAGTTTGCCCATTTCCTCAGCGAAGATTTCCATCGCTTTGTGATAGCTCGAACTGGTGGGCATCGGGCTGCCGAAGCGCAGGGCGCGGGCGCGTTGGGCGATAGCGGGCGACGCCAAGGCCGTTGCTCCAGCCAGCGCGACGAAGCCGCGTCGGTTCAAGGTGAGAGTCATGAGCGTTTCCTTTAGCGGACGATGATTTCGTTGACCCAGGCGCAAGCTTCATCCATCGCCGCGCCGGATTTGTCGACAATGCCGACGAAGAAGAAGAACCCGTGGTTAACGCCGTCCCAGCGCTTTATCTGTGTGGGCACGCCGGCGGCTTGCAGGGCTTGGCCGTAATATTCGCCCTCGTCCCGCAACGGATCGTATTCTGCGGTGGTGACGTAAGCTGGCGGCAGACCGGCGAGGTTGTTCGCCCGTAACGGCGACGCATGGGGGTGGGCTGCCTGAGACGGATCGGCGAGATAATGGTTCCAGAACCATTCCATCCCTGCGCGGCCGAGGCCGTAGCCTTCGGCGTTTTCCTCGTACGACGGGGTGCCGGGGGTGTGGTAGTCAGTGACGGGATATATCAGTAGCTGCCCGGCCAATGCAGGCCCGCCTTCGTCGCGGCAACGCAAGGCCGTGACCGCTGCCAGATTGCCACCGGCGCTGTCGCCCGCGACCAGCACCCGCGATGTGTCGCCTTTCAGCAGACCGGCATTGCCCACCGCCCAGCGCGTGGCCGCAAGGCAGTCGTCGGGCGCGGCGGGGAATTTATGTTCCGGCGCCAACCGATAATCGACCGAAACGACCACGCAACCGGTACCGGCGCAAAGATTGCGGCACATTGGATCGTGCGTATCCAAATCGCAGACCACGAACCCGCTGCCATGGAAAAACACCATGATGGGGAAGGGACCGTCGCCCTCTGGGGTGTAGATGCGCAACGGCAAGGACCCGGCAGGTCCTTGCATGTCGCGATTTACGACCGATGCGACCGAAGGGATGCGCAGGCCCGGAATGGCGCGTGCCGCCATCTGCTTGCGCGCGTCCGCCACCGGCAACGTGTGCGTCGGCGGCAGTTTGGCGCGGGCGTCGATCAGGAACTGAATCTGGGGATCGACGGGCATTGTTATGCGACCTCGAACAAACCGGCCGCGCCCATGCCGCCGCCGACGCACATCGTGACAACCACCAGCTTGCTGCCGCGACGTTTGCCCTCGATCAGAGCATGGCCGACCATGCGGGCGCCGGACATGCCGTAGGGGTGACCGATGGAAATCGCGCCGCCGTTCACGTTCAGCTTGTCGGGATCGATGCCCAGGCGGTCGCGACAATACAGGACTTGGCAGGCAAATGCCTCATTCAGTTCCCACAGATCGATGTCGTCGATCTTCAGCCCATGCTTCGCCAGTAACTTGGGCACCGCAAATACCGGGCCGATGCCCATCTCATCGGCGTCGCAGCCTGAAACGGCCATGCCGCGATAGATGCCCAGCGGCTTTAGGCCGCGGCGGGACGCTTCCCCAGCTTCCATCAGCACGGCGGCGGAGGCACCGTCGGATAACTGGGATGCATTGCCGGCGGTGATGAACCGGCCTTGCGGTACCACCGTGCCGTTGGCGAATACTGGCTTCAGCGATGAAAGGCCTTCCAAATTGGTGTCGGCGCGGTTGCCCTCGTCCTTGGCCAACGTCACCCGCTTTTGGCTTACTTCGCCGGTCGCGCGATCTGTCACATTCATGATCGAGGTCATCGGTGCGATCTCGTCGTCGAACCGGCCGGCCTGCTGAGCCGCCGCTGTGCGCTGTTGCGAGCGCAGCGCGTATTCGTCCTGCGCCTCACGGGAAATGCCATAGCGTTCGGATACGATCTCCGCCGTTTCCAGCATCGACATATACAAGCCGGGGACGCTTTCCAGCAGCGCCGGGTCCTGCGCGCGATCTTTGCGAATGTCGTTGGTTTGCACGAGCGAGATCGATTCGACACCGCCGCCGATCGTAATCGCCATGTCGTCGTGCAGAATCTGCTTTGCGGCGGTGGCGATGGCCATCATGCCGGACGCGCATTGCCGGTCGAGCGACATGCCGGCGACGGATTGCGGCAGCCCGGCGCGCAACGCGGCCTGACGGGCGATGTTGGAGCCGGTGGAACCTTGTTGCAGCGCGGCACCGAGGATGACGTCGTCTACTTCGCCCGGAGCAATCCCGGCGCGCTTTACTGCTTCGGCGATGGCATGGCCGGCCAGCGCCTGAGCCTGGGTGTCGTTGAACGCGCCGCGGTAGGCGCGGCCGATGGGCGTACGGGCGGTGGACACGATGACGGCGCTGCGCATGACGGATACTCCCTGGAATTTGCCCATTGATCGCGCGGATCGCGGTCAGCGTCCAGGGTTCGGTGCAGGGCCGGGCGATGGGCGTTGCTTTCAAACCCTTGCTATGCGGTTTGGGTTGCGCTTGTCGAGGATTTTGTAGAAAATTAATCTTATTAACTGCGATATATTGCATGCAAACGAAAAATATATCTATATCGCGCATGCAGAAGCCCAGCGCCTAGCGCGCCGCCGGAATCGAGGATCGAAAGCCGTGACCGCACAAACATATCGCCTAACCCAACCCAATCTGCCCCAAACGGCCGGCATCGCTGCGCGCGGTATGCTGCAAGCCGGGTGGGCGCGTCTGGCGGCGGTGGCAATTGCCGCACTGTCTAGCCGATACGCGCTGCCGCCGACTGCCGATGGCAAGGAACAACCCTACGACGAGGCAACCGCAGTGGCCATTTCTTTGCTGTGTTCGGTACATTTCTGAGCCTCCGGCTCGTCGTCTCGCTGGACAATTGCAGCGATGCGACGGGCCAATGCCTCGCATTGAACCCGGATGTCCGGAACCGCGACGATTTCCCATAGTGCGCTGCGACAAACCGGGCCGACGCCGAACAGCCGGCGGGACTCCGCCCCGTCGCGATCGATCAACGCGCCCATTGCCGTCGTATCTAGGCCGAGGCGTTGCGGATCGGGCCGAGCCTGACCGGATGCGAGAAGCGCACGTGTTAGGGGACAATCGGACCGAGCGATGTCGGATGCCGCCCCGGTACAGTTGACGATCCTGCCAACTTGCAGCACCCGGCGTTCGGTCGTTCCGCGCGGTTGCCAGGAAACCTCGCCCGTGGCTGCGATTCCGGCGATCCGGCCGGCATGGATCGTCAGCCGTCCGCTTGCCTGCGCCGTCGCGAGCAATTCTCCAACGCTCGGCGCCACGCGATGGCGATGAACATCCCAAGCTGGCCGCAGATGCACCAAAAATCGCCGTCGCTCGGCGTTCGACCAGCCCTGCCATAGTTGTTGGGTCATGGGTCGCAGCGCGTCGACGACCGATTGCCACGTGCCGCCGGCCGCGACGATGCGTGCTGCCTCGCTGCGAACGAAGCGTAATAGCGGCAGCAGCCGGCGCGGGAACGCGCTCGCATCGGGCGGCGGGGTAGTTGTTGGCGCGGCATGGGTACGCGGTGCCCACCAGCGTCGTGACAGGGCGTGGGTGGGGCCGGTGTGGCCGCGCGCCGTCAGTTGCAGGAAGGCATCGACCATCGTCAGGCCGGTACCGATCGCCAGTACCGCGCAATCCGAAGGAAGGTCGGCGCATGCGTCCTCCGCCCATGGGTCGTTCCGAAACATTGCGCTGCCGGCGATCGCTGCGTCGATACCCGCCGGAGGCACGATCGTGTTATTTCCGGTCGCGATAACGGCGCAGTCGGCCGTCAGCGGGGCTCGGTTTTCGAATGAGAGCGTCGCGCCCGTTGCGGTTTGGGCTAACGATACCACCGTTCCAATCACACGTTGCAGCCTGGAAGCGTCCGCTTCGGCCAGAGTATTCTGGAGATACAGGCCGAATAGCCGGCGCGGCACGAAGGCGCCGGGATCGGGCGATACGTTGCCCAGAATTGTGTGCGGCTGCCGACCCAACCAATCCAGGAAATGGCTGGGCTTGTCGGGAAACGCGCTCATGCGCGCGGCCGGTACGTTGAGCAAATGCTCCTCGCGATCGGTGGCGTAGGGCAGGCCGGGGCCGAAGGTGCCGCGCCGCTCGATCAGATCGACGCGCAGGTTGGGCCCACCGTGGTGCAGCAACTGGATGGCCAGCACCGATCCGCTGAATCCTGCCCCGACGATGGCGACGGTCGTGTTCGACATGGCTGCCTCTTATTTCATATTTATCCGATGGGAATAATGGGTATGTGAATGTGGGACCGTCAATAACAATCGCTCGGCTTGTGCGGTTGACCGGCCGAGCACTCCTGGGCACACGGAAGCGGATGCTATCCAGCAAGGCCAAATATGCGGTTCGGGCGGCCACGATGCTCGCGGAGCAATTTGCTTCGGGGGATTGGACCACGACGTCTAGCATTGCCGAGCGGGAGCAGATTCCGCGCAAATTCCTGGAAATCATCCTAGTGCAACTGCGAGATCACGGCATTGTCGAAGGGCGGAGGGGCGCCCATGGCGGGCATCGTCTGGCGCGCGATCCGGCGACGGTGTCGGTGGCCGATCTGATTCGCATTTTCGACGGGCCGCTTGCTTTGACACCCTGCGCCAGCGTCACCCGCTTCCGCCCTTGCACCGACTGCGTCGACATCGCCACTTGTCGCATCCAGCATCTAATGCGGGAGGCGCGGGATGCCGTCGCGCAGGTGCTGGAGAACCGTTCGCTCGTCAGTCTGATGGGCTGACGATACGCAATCTTTCCTCGCGTTGCAGTGCAGCATGGGTTAGACGGCTGGCATGCTGCAAATAGACAATCTCGTATTCAACGCCTGGGGCCGGCGGTTCTTCGACCATGCCAGCCTCAATTTGCCGCCGACCGCCAAAGCCGGTCTGGTAGGGCGCAACGGCGTGGGTAAATCTACGCTGTTCAGGCTGATCTTGGGGGAGCTTTCGCCCGATGGGGGTGAAATCTCCTGGCCGAAGGGAATGCGTATCGCGGCGGTGGCGCAGGAGCATCCGGCGACCCCGGTTAGTCTGCTCGATACCATTTTGGAGGCGGATACCGAGCGACATGCTCTGATGCAGGAGTTGGAGATCGCGGATCCCGAGCGGATGGGAGATATTTATACGCGATTGATGGAGATCGATGCGGATCGCGCGCCGGCTCGGGCTAGCGAAATCCTGGCCGGTTTGGGTTTCTCCACTGCCGATCTGACGCGCGCCATGAGCGAGTTTTCCGGCGGTTGGCGGATGCGCGTCGCGCTGGCGGCGGCGTTGTTCGCCGAACCCGATTTGCTGCTGCTGGACGAACCCACCAACTATCTGGACCTTGAGGGTGCGCTGTGGCTGGAGGCTCGGCTGCGCAAGTTTCCCAAGGCAGCACTGGTTATCAGCCACGACCGGGAACTGCTGAATAACTCGGTCGATTCGATCCTGCACATTCAACAGGGTAAATTGGATTACTACACAGGCGGCTACGACGATTTCGAACGCCGCCGTGCGGAGAAAGCCCGCTTGCAGGCAGCTTTCAGTGCCAAACAAGATGCCGAACGCGCCCATTTGCAGAGTTTCGTGGATCGTTTCCGTGCAAAGGCGTCGAAAGCCGCGCAGGCGCAATCGCGGATGAAGCGGCTGGCGAAGTTGGAACCGGTGTCGGCGACTGTCGAGGAACGAGTTGCCCCGTTCATATTGCCGTCGCCGCAACGTCCGTTGGCGCCGCCGCTCATGCGGTTGGAGCATGCATCGGTCGGCTACGGCGATGAACCGGTACTGCGGCAATTGAACCTGCGGTTGGACTTGGACGATCGTATAGGCCTGTTGGGCGTTAACGGCGCCGGTAAATCCACGTTCGCCAAGATGGCGGCCGGTGCGCTGGGCCTGCAAGCCGGCCTGATGACGCGCGAGAAAAGAATCAAAGTCGGCTGGTTTCACCAGCATCAAATTGAGGCCATGGACCCCCGCGACACTCCGCTGGATATAATCCGCGATGCTCGGCCTGAGGACAACGAAACGTCCTACAGGTCTCGTCTGGCCGGTTGGGGCATCGGTTTCAACAAGCAATCGACAACGGTGGAAAACCTATCCGGCGGTGAAAGGGCGCGGCTGCTGCTGAACCTCGTTGCGATGGAGGCGCCGCATCTGCTTATCCTCGACGAACCGACCAACCATTTGGATATCGACAGCCGCCGCGCACTGTTGGACGCGCTGAACGATTACCAAGGCGCGGTTATTCTGATCACGCACGATCGTTCGTTGATGGAACTCGTGGCGGACCGGTTGTGGCTGGCAGCGGACGGCACGATCGTGCCGTACGACGGCGATATGGACGATTACGC
>JBAXFK010000040.1:0-23488 GCA_037139955.1 Rhodospirillales bacterium | reverse complement strand
ATTCCATGGTATTATTAAATCCAATCTGCGGGCGGCGATTCAGGAACTGAATACCGAACTGCTGGATACAATCGCGGCGTGCGGCGACGTGAATCGGAACGTTGTCGCTTCGGTGCAACCTTGGCGCGGCGATCTGCAAACGGCAGTGTCCGATATGGCCGACGCCATCGCAACCCACCTCCTCCCGCACAGCCGCGCCTGGCACGAAATATGGCTCGGCGAGGATCGCGTTGTTGGGGGCGAAGAAACCGTCGAGCCGATCTACGGTAAAACCTATCTGCCACGAAAATTCAAAATTGCAGTGGCGTTGCCGCCGTATAACGATGTCGATGCGCTCGCGCAGGACACGGCATTCATCGCCATTGTCGAAAACGACCATGTCATTGGCTACAATGTCGCGGCCGGCGGTGGCATGGGCATGACGCATGGGGAACCCGATACCTATCCGCGCCCGGGCACCATAATCGGTTTCTGTCTGCCGGAGAACGTCACCGACGTCGCTGAGCAGATCGTAACAGTACAACGCGATTTCGGCGACCGCTCGGATCGCAAGCATGCGCGGCTGAAATACACCGTGGACCGCATGGGCGTGGATACATTCGTCGCGGCGGTCAATTCTCGCCTATCCACACCGTTGCAGCCGGCGCGGGCGTTCGCTTTCGTATCGACCGGTGACAAGCTGGGCTGGGAACAAAGCGCCGATGGGCTATCGCATTTCGGAGTGTATGTCCAAAGCGGCCGTATCGCCGGACAGCAACTGGAAGGCCTGCACAAGGTCGCGGAACTCGCCGCCGGTCGGTTCGTCATCACGGCGAATCAAAACCTAGTGCTGGCGGATATTCCTGCCTCCAAACGCGCGGCCGTCGCTGCCGCGATCGCCGCATACGGCTTGGACCGCATTGCCGGCGGGTTGCGCCGCAGCGCGATTGCCTGCGTGGCATTGCCAACATGCGAACTCGCCCTCGCCGAAAGCGAGCGGTATTTGCCGCATTTGATTACCCGACTGGAAAGCGTGCTCGATCGTTTGGGACTGGCGGACGAGGAAATCATCATCCGCATGACCGGCTGTCCGAACGGCTGCGGTCGCCCCTTCATGGCCGAGATCGGCTTGGTCGGGCGAACACCGGGCCTCTATAATTTGTATCTCGGCGCTTCTCGTACCGCGATGCGAATGAATAAGCTTTACAAACGCGATGTTGGCGACGACGCGATCGTTGCTGCATTGACGCCATTGTTCGAGGCGTTCGCCAAAGACCGCCAATCCAACGAATCATTCGGCGATTTCGTCGTCCGCACCGGTGTGGTGGCGGAAACCCGCGACGGCCTCGATTTTCACGCGAACCTGTCCCCTGCACTGAGGAACTGATCCCATGGCCTCCCTGACCGAACGTGCTCTTTCCGTCCCCGCTATCGCCGACAAGGCATGGCTTCCGGGCATGCTTCACGTGCTCGTAGCCGGTGCCGCCGCCCCCGTCCTGGGGATAGCAGCGGCGGTCGCTGGATTGCTAGTCGCGACATTGGTTAGCTTCGTCGTTTACGTGCCGCTGACGGTGCTCGCCCTGAACGGCGGCGCGGCTTTGGCCGACAACGAGGAAGCACCTGCGTTAACGCCCGCCGCGCGCGCGACGCTATTGGTGCTATGGACCGCGACAGCCTGGAGCGTTGCGGCAATGGCATTCATCGGCGGTTAAACGTATTTTGGACTGGAAACGGTCGGGACAAGCCCGACCGTAACCTGGATCGGTTTACGGCAGGTTCTTGTGGTTGCCGTCGCAACGCGGCGCCTTACCGGTTGCTTTGCAGCCGCAGAAGCTGACAATCCCCGACGTCTCCGCCTCGAATTTCATCGGGGTAAAGCTGCCACCTTTGTGCGAACCGTCGCAGAACGGCTGCTTGGCGCTTTTGCCGCAGGAACACCACCAATACGACTTCCCGGCCTCGACTTCGACTTTGTAGGATCCCTTTTGGGCGACAACAGCGGATTCGGACATTTGAGTTTCCCCTCGATGTTAAGCCGCGCCGAATCCATAATCCCGGCGCGCGGCGACCGGAGTAACGTAGCCGTCCAACAGGTCTTCGGAAAGGGCCGCCGGATCGCGTGCATGCGGATCGCCGTAGCCGCCCGACCCCGGTGCTTCCAGCGTCACCAACGAGCCCGGCGGCACGAGAAATCCGCCCTTGCTGTTCAGCGTCAGCGCCACGCCGCCAGGCGGTAACAACAACGCACGCGCCGGTCCGCCAGTCGAACCGCCATCTAGACCGAATGGCGGCGTTACGCTTCGCTCGCAACAAACCGAAGCCTGTGCCTGCTTTTCCAACACCCGCCACGTCCGCCGCACGCCCAACCCGCCGCGATACTTGCCGGCGCCGCCGCTATCGGGGATCAACGCGTATTCTTCGACCCGTAACGGAAAACTTATTTCGAGGATTTCGATCGGTGTGTTGCTCATGTTCGATACGGTACTGGCGACGGCGTTGATGCCGTCTTTAGTAGGCCGAGCACCGAAGCCGCCCTTGACGGATTCGTAACTGACAAAACGATCCCCGCTGCGATAGTCCTGGCCGCCGAACGTAATGACCGCCGACGTGCCCTGCGATCCCGCCATCACCGTGCGCGGCGTGATCTGGAACAAGGCCGCCATGACCATGTCGGCGACGCGGTGCGACATTTCGTGGTTAGCATAGACAACCGGCGACGGATGCTGCGCGTTCACCACCGAACCCGGCGGTGCGATCACCGTCACCGGCCGCCAACATCCGGAGTTCGGTGGGATCAAGCTGCCGGGGTCGACCACCATTTTGAGCGCGCAGAACACGCCCGACGCGGTGACCGTCAGCGGCGCATTCATCGGCCCGGCAACGGCGGGGTCGGAGCCGGCAAAGTCGGCCGATATCGTATCGCCGCGTTTGACGATTCGCAGGCGAACTTGGAAGGTTTCGTCCACCGTCGCCCCAGGTCCGAGAATACCGTCGCCGTCGAAGATATCCTCGAATACCGCCTCGCCGTCCGGCAAGGCGGACAGCGCCGCACGCATCATGGTTTCGGAATAATCCAACACTTCGCGTAGGATTTGCAGAAACGCATCGGCCCCGTATTTCGTCGCCAGCTCGCCCATGCGCTGGGTGCCTCGCCAGCACGCCGCCACTTGCGCCCGTAAATCGCCCAAGCGTTCGGCCGGGGTGCGGACATTGGCGAAAATGATCGCCTCGATGGACGGATCGGGTTTACCGTCGCGATACAGGCGGATGGGCGGCAGGCGCAGGCCTTCCCCGTAAATTTCGGTCACCGCGCCATAACTGCCCGGCGACGCGCTTCCGATATCCGGCCAATGCGCCCGCACGCAACCGAAACCGAGCAACTGGCCTTCATGGAAGGAAGGTGCCACCACGTTCACGTCCGGCAAATGCGAGCCGCCGTCGTAAGGATCGTTGTGAATGAACACATCGCCTTCGGCAACATCCGGGAAGGCCCGCACCACGGCCCGCACCGCGTCGGGCATCGATCCCAAATGAATCGGCAAATCCGGCCCCTGCGCCACCATGTCGCCACGCGCATCGAAAATGCCGCAGGAATAGTCCCCGGCGACTTTCAACAACGGCGAATAGGCCGTCTTCGCGAGGACGATTTTCATCTCCTCCGCCGCAGCGAACAGCGCGTTCTTGACGACTTCGAAACGGGCGGGATCGGTTTTCAGGATGGCCATGGCGGAAATCTCCCTCAGGCGACAAGCAGCACTTTCAATTGTTCGATCGAAGCGGCTGTCGCGCGCTCGAACGCCTCGATACGAGTCCTGGCGGTTGCGATATCGCCCCCTCGGCAGGCCTGCTCGATTTCACGGGCGATGGCGCTGAGGACACTGGCGCCGCAATTGCCGGCGACCGAAACCATGTCGTGCGCTTCCCGCGCGGCGGTGGCAGTGTCTCCGGCGTCGACCGTCGCGCGCAAACGAGCGGCCCGCGCCACGATATCGGACACGGCTTCCGCGATGAATTCGGCGAACTGGGCGCCTGGCAAAAGCTCGCGCAATGTTTGCACGGCCGCGTCGTTCATTGTCGGCACGCCTGAATCTGTCGATCGACTGGGAGCCGCTTCGCCGGTTACCTGGGCCAGTCTCTCGAACAACAGCACGGGATCGAGCGGCTTACTAACATAGGCGTCCATGCCAGCCGCCCGGTAACGCTCGTCGGCACCAGCAAGGGCATCGGCGGTCAACGCGACGATCGGCACGGCCGATTTGGGTGCCGGCAACGAACGGATGCGCCGTGTGGCTTGCACCCCATCCATCACCGGCATCTGAACATCCATCAGGATAGCATCGAAATCGTCGCGCATTACCGCTTCGACCGCCTCCCGCCCGTTCGCGGCAACCGATACCCGATGGCCTTCGGTTTCCAACAAAACAGCGGCCAATCGGCGATTGATCTTGTTGTCGTCGACGACCAACACATGCAGCTTGCGGCCGGACGGCTTCGGAGGTGCTGCCGCCATGGCCGGCTTTATTTCGGCGTTGGCTTTCGGCAAGGCGAGTACGAAGTAGAACCGACTTCCCTTTCCAAGCTCGCTATCCACGCCGATGGTACCGCCCATCAGCTCCACCAACTCGCGGCAGATCGCTAAGCCGAGACCTGTGCCGCCGAACCGGCGGGAAATGGAGCTATCGGCCTGGGTGAATTTTTGGAACAGGCGGGTCTTGCTGTCCTCGGTCATGCCGATACCGGTATCGAGGACTTCGAATAACACGCGATCGTCGTCCCCTCCGGCGACGGGGGATACCCGGACGATCACTTTGCCCCGTTCGGTAAATTTCAGCGCATTGCCGATCAGGTTCAGCAAGACCTGCCGCAACCGCACGGGATCGCCGTGTGCGGTATATTTCACTTCGGGTACGATTTCGACGCTCAAATCCAGACGCTTCTCGCGCGCTTGAAGTTGCAGCAGACCGATGGATGCTTCGATGGTTCCAACCAAATCGAAATCGCGCAATTCGAGTTCGAGACGTCCGGCTTCGAGTTTGGAAATATCCAATATATCGTTAATAACGTCGAGCAGAGATTTCGCCGAATCCCTAACACCCTCGGCGTATTCCCGCTGTCGAGCATCGAGCTTACTCCGTAGCAGCACCTCGCTGAGGCCGATTATTCCGTTCATGGGCGTTCGGATTTCGTGCGACATATTCGCCAAAAAATCGGTCTTCGCTCGATTCGCCGCCTCGGCCTGCGCGCGTGCGGATTCAGCTTGTGCGCGGGCCATGTTCGCTTGGGTTTCCGCCGCTTTACGCTCCGTCACATCGGCATAAACACGCACGATACCACCGTTGGGCAGGGGCGCGCTGCGAATTTCCAGAACGCTACCATCGGGCCTTTGATGTTCGTAAATATGCGGCGAATCCATAATTCCGCCCGCCCGAATAAATTCCAGAACATCGCTTCGGGACTGCGAGAATTCGTTGTTGCGCCATTGATAGGACAAAATATCCGCGAAATTCGGGCGAGAGGCGACAAGTTCAGGCGGAAGAGCGAGCAATTCTATCGCACGTTTGTTGCATACCGCCACCGTTCGATCGGCGGTCACCAACATGATCCCTTCGTCCATGTGTTCGAGCGTCGTTTCCAACAAATTCGACTTTTCCGCGACGTCGCGTTCGCTCACACGTAACGCCTCGGCTGTTGCCCGAAGCTCCTGCGCTTGCTCCGCCAAACGCGCGCTGGTACATTCTAAGTCGGCATTTCTTTGCGATAACGAGGATTCCGAGCGGGACAATCGTCGGAATTGCATACCCAACAGACCGAACAGGATGCCGAGGGTCGAGACCATCGCAAGGGTCCCGGCAGCGATATACGATGCTTGATGGCGCCATGGCGTCAGGGCCGCACGCACAGTCACGACGACATCGATCAGCAGCGGATAATCGCGTAAACGCTGGACCCAGACGGATCGCGGTTCGAAACTGCCTAGACCGTCCGAGATATAGTGCCCGCCACCCGCCGCCGCGACACGATACCAGGAATAGGCCACCGGTATTCGACCGCCGATCGTCACACGCCCATCGTCTGGGTGGTGCAACAGAATGGTTCCGTCGTCGCGCACGATCGTGACGCTGCCGTCCGCGCCCGGTCGCGCGGCTTCGAACAAGTCGCGAAAATACCGCAACGATATCGCCGCCGACACAATGCCCAAAAGGCGCCCGTCGCGCCCGACGACCCGACGCGCCAGATAAACCGCCCAGTCCTTCGTCAGTTCGCTTTTTTGCGGAATGCTGAGGTAAGCGTTGTTGTCGCTGATCGAATCGAAATGGATGAACACATCGGCGTCGGACTCTACCGCACCCGATGGTGGCCAAGCACGGGAATTATTGATGACGCGACCATTGGCGTCCAACACCACCAACGCCTCTAGCTGCGGCATTCGTTCTTGCCGGGCTTGCAAGCGCTGGAACATCGCCTCGTTCGACATTACAATACGGAAATGCTCGGGTGTATCTACACCTTCGTCGAGAACCTCCTCCCGGATGTTTTGCACGATCAGATCGACGCCTTGCAGCGTACGCGCTGTTTGTTCCGCCAGCACCAAGCCCATTTTGGCTTGATTGCTACGATAATCGGCGGTCGCGGTCTGGTGCGCGTCCCAGATCGCCAATCCCGCGCCGGTCACGAGCAAGATGGCGAGGACCGCGAACACGATCGGCAGCGCATAGCGTCCCATCCACTGTCCGGATGCCGAATCTCGCACCGGTGCGTCTACCACCTGTGTCAGTTCCGGTGGCGAGAACGATGCGCGGTCTTGCGTCCTGGCAACGACAACGCAAGTCCGATCGCTAACAACGCCAACGACGCCGGCGACAACCAAGCCGGGCGACGCAGCAAAGGCATCGCCATGCCGTTCCGTGCCCAATCCCCGCCCAAACCGACCACGAACGTGTGCAGCCGGTTCGGCAAATCGCTATCCAGCCGCGCCAGCAATTGGCCGAGCGCAACGGGGCGCACCTCGAGCGTTCCGAGGGCTACAGCGGAGACAATCATAATAGCCGCGAATACGGCCAGGGCACGTTGGGTGTTCACATGTACAGTTTCTCGCTCTTTCGCCCTTCATACAAGCCGGAAACAAATTCTCCGTAACCGTTGTATATTTGCGTCGGTACCATTTCGTTGGACCCCAGCAGTCGCTCGCGGGCTTGCGACCAACGGGGGTGGGAGACGGCGGGGTTTACATTGGCCCAGAAGCCGTATTCGCTGGGCTGAATGCCTTCCCAAAAAGTCATCGGCTTCTTGTCGGTAAAGCCGATCTTCACGATCGACTTGGCGGACTTGAAACCGTATTTCCACGGCAGCGCGATCCGCAGCGGCCCACCGTTCTGCGGCGGCACGGGCTTGCCGTACAAGCCGGTGACCATGAATGCGAGGTCGTTGGCGGCTTCGTCGATCGTCAGACCCTCGATATACGGCCAAGGATAGAACGGACTAGCGATCCCCGGCATGTTCTTTTTGTCCGACGCGGTTTCGAACACCACGTATTTCGCCGATCCCAGCGGTTCGGCGATTTTCAGCAATTGTGCCAGCGAGAACCCTGTCCAGGGCACCGTCATCGCCCAGGTTTCGACGCAGCGGTGGCGGTAGATGCGTTCTTCGGTCTGCACCTGCTTCAGCAAATCGTCGAGATCGAGGGTCCGCGGCTCCTTCAGCATGCCTTCGAGCTTGATCGTCCAAGGCCGCTGCGGCAAAGCTTGCGCCTGCTTGACGACGTTCTTGCTGTCGTTGAACTCGTAATAATTGTTATACGTGGTGGCGTACTTTTCCTCGGTCAACTCGCGGCCGGCCGTGAATTTAGGATTGGACTCGGCATGCGCTGTTACGCTGCCGCCGATCGTCAATGCTCCAGCGGCGGCCATCAGCCCGCGACGATTGAGCATGACCGTCTCGGGGGTCACGCGGCTTTCGGGGATTTCCCATCCGCGGCGGCGGGCGATAAGCATCTGTTGGCTCCTGTCCGGTGTGTGGCTTCCGGTTGTATGACGCACGGGGATGGTAAACATTACACCCCTTCCTAGCCCAGGATAAGAAAATGCATCTCGCCCGTTTTCCCCGCGTTCGCCTGTTTCCGTCCCCGACCCCCCTGGAGAAGCTGGAGAATTTTTCTAAAGCGCTGGGAGGGCCAGAGATATGGATCAAACGCGACGATTGCACAGTCGTCGCGACCGGCGGCAACAAAGTCCGTAAGCTGGAATGGCTCATCGGCGAAGCCAAGGCGCTCGGTGCCACCCACATCGTGACCCAAGGCGCGGTGCAGTCCAACCACGTGCGTCAGACCGCCGCCGTCGCCCGCCGTTTCGGCATGAAATGCACCGCGTTGCTGGAACACCGCATCGAAACCAACGACCGAGACTACCTCAACAGCGGCAACGTGCTGCTTGATAAGCTGTTTGCCTGCGAAATCGAATACCGCCCGAGCGGCCTGGATATGAACGCCGAGGCCGAGAAAAAGGGCGAAGAACTGAGGGCTGCGGGCGTGTCCACCTATGTCATCCCCGGCGGCGGATCGAACCGCGTCGGCGCCCTGGGCTACGTGTCCTGCGCGCAAGAGCTGATGCAGCAGGCCGACGAAATGGGGCTGAAAATCGATCTGCTGGTCACCGCCACCGGCTCGGCCGGCACCCACGCCGGCTTGGTCGTCGGCCTGCACGGTATCAACGCACAAGTGCCGGTGCTCGGCATCGGCGTGCGCCTGCCGAAAGATCGCCAAGAAGCCAATGTCCACAAGCTGGCCGAAGCGACGGCGGACTACCTCGGCATGAAGGGCGGCATCCCGCGCGAGACGGTGGAGGCCAATTGCGACTATGTGGGCGCCGGCTACGGCATCCCGACCGAGGGTATGGCCGACGCGGTTCGGATGCTCGCCCAGGAGGAAGGCATTCTGCTGGACCCCGTCTACTCCGGCAAAGCGATGGCGGGCATGATCGACCTGATCCGTACCGGCGTTATCGGAAAAGATAAAACGGTGGTGTTCTTGCACACCGGCGGCGCCGTCGGGCTGTTCGGCTATACTGGATATTTGGAAGGGGCGATGGGGACATAGAACGATGCTACAAGCCGCAACAGCTTCGCCCGACTGGCGCCACCTATCAGAAGCCGCCGCGTTCGCGTTCGGCCTGCATGCGAGCCAAATGCGCAAAGGGACGAATATTCCGTACCTCTCGCATCTTATGGGTGTCGCCAGTATCGTTCTCGAACACGGGGGCGACGAGGAGCAAGCGATCGCCGGCTTGCTTCACGACGCGATCGAAGACTGCGGCGCCGAACAGGAAGCGGTCATCCGCATGAAATTCGGCGACCGCGTCGCTACGATCGTCCGAGGCTGCACCGATACCGACGTCCAACCGAAGCCGCCATGGCGTGTTCGGAAGGAAGCCTATATCGCCCATCTGTACAAAACGACCGACGATATCCGCCTCGTGTCGTGCGCGGATAAGCTGCACAATGCCAGGTCGATCGTCATGGATGTGCGAACCCATGGCGTGTCGATGTTCGGGCGCTTCAACGCAGGCCAGGAGGGAACGCTATGGTATTATACCAGCCTTTCTGCGGCGTTTGCGGAGACGATGCCTGGCACGTTGTCGCGCGAACTTTCGGCAGCGGTCGCAGACATGCAATGTCTGGCCAGCGCCTGCGGTCAGGCAAACAGGGAATCCGACCATGCTTAAAAGCGAACACCGCATCCTCACGACCCACACCGGGTCCCTGCCCCGGCCTGCCGCATTGACGGAACTCTATGCCCGGCGCGCTGCGGGGGAGACGATCGACGAAGCGGCCCTCGATGTCGCCGGCAAGGTCGCCACCCGCCACGTCGTGCGTAAGCAGATCGAGGCCGGCATCGATATCGGCAATAACGGCGAGCAAATGCGGGAAGCGTTTTTTCTCTATGTCCGCCGCCGCATGTCCGGGTTCGGCGGCAATTGGAACCGCAAACCGATGGCCGACATCGCCAAATATCCCGGATTCGCCGCCTGGGGCCACGCCGAGAACCGCCCATCTGTCAGCAACCGCGACGGCGTGCCGGAAGCCATCGGCGCGGTCGAATACCTCGACCCCGCGCTGGTGCGGGAGGAATGCGACGAATTCGCCGCCACCTTGAAAGAGGTCGCACCGGCCGGTTTCATGGAACCGTTCATGACCGCGCCCTCTCCCGGGATTATCGCGAAGGCGATGCGCAACGCCTTCTATGACACCGAGGACAAATACCTCGCTGCTTTGGGCAAGGCCTTGCAGGTCGAATACGAAGCGATCGTGCGATCCGGTTTTTTGCTCCAAATCGACGCCCCCGATCTGGCGTTGGAGCGGCATGTCGCCTTCCAGGATTTGCCCTTGTCCGACTTCATCGGGTTCGCCGAGAAAGTGGTTGGCGTCATCAACGACGCACTGACCAACATCCCCCGCGACCGCGTGCGTATCCACGCCTGCTGGGGCAATTACGAGGCCCCGCACGATTGCGACGTCGCCATGCACGAGATACTGCCGGCGATTTCCCAAGCGAGGGTCGGCGGCTGGGTGCTGCCTATCGCCAATCCTCGGCACCAGCACGAATACCGCTGCTTAAAGGACTTGCCGCTGGGCGACGGCCAAATGGTCGTTGCCGGCGTAATCGATCCGCTGACCAATTTCGTCGAACACCCGGAAACCGTGGCCGACCGGCTAGAACGCGTGGCTTTGGCGATCGGCGATCCCACACGGCTGATCGCCGGCACCGATTGCGGCTTCGACACCTCGGCCGGGCGCGGACGCGTGCCGGAGGAGATTGTCTGGGCCAAGCTCGCGGCGTTGGTCGAAGGGGCGAAGATCGCGTCGCAGCGGTTGGGGATGGGTGGGTGACGCGTAACACCGACGAATCGCCACGAGCCGCTCACCCGGGATGGGGCAGCGGTTGCGCGCGGTGCGCCGGTCGCTCACCCCGTTAGGGCGGCGATCGTCGCGTCGTCGGGGGGAGGTTCGCCGACCAAGTATCCTAGCACCGCTCGGATAGCCGCCTTCGGTACATCCCATATGCGGCACGCCCAGGTATCGGGCAATGTCTTGCGTTCCTTTTCGAACGCGACAATGCGGCGGCGACGGACCTCGCAGAACAATGCGAAATCGCCATCGAAATCGCGCCACACCGTGTCGAGATCGGCCCAAAACCGGCCGTCGCATGCACCGGGCACGATCCCGAGGTCCATGGCTATCTCGGAAATCGTGCGGCCGATCGAACGCCGGCGGACCTGCGCTTCGAGTTCTTGAAGGGTCGGAATAAAGAAATGCAGGGCACCGTTGGGATCGATCGGCCGCGCGCGCTTAAAAGCGGCTGCACGCGGCGCGCGGATTTTCACCTCCAGCGCCTCGATTTCTGCCGGTTCGGCCGGGCCGCAGTGCGGCGTCGGCGCGATATCGCGGCCTTGCGCGGCACGGACTAGTAAATACTTTTGCAACACCATCGCGCGGAGAATTCCGCGTTGCACATGCTCCAGAATCCGGCGGATATCGTGCGTGCCAAATCCGATCGCGACAGTGGGGAAATTGGGATGACCGATGCGATCCGGCAATATCGCGTCGAGATGTTTGCCGTAACCCAGCAGAACCCGCACCATGCCCAAGAACGCGGCGATCCGGCCGGGGACGGTCGGTGTTTTCAGCGCGACATTGGGATCCGTTCGGTCCATGGGTGGCGTCACTAACTAATTTGTTAGTGAATGTCAAGAACAAAATTGGATCGGTCAGTACGATTGCCTTTGGCCTAAGCCGCCAGCTGCTCTAGCGCCGCCATGTCCTCCGCCAGCCCGACAACCGCGCCGATCAGCACCAGCGTCGGCCCTGCGAATTCCGCCCCCGCTAACAGCAGCGGCAATTCCGCCAATGTGCCGAACAACCGGCGTTCCCCGGCGCGTGACGCATTCTCCACAGCCACCGCTGGGGTCGCGCCCGCCATCCCCGCCGCGATCAGCCGTTCCGCCACCGCTGACAGCGTGCGCCCGGCCATATAGGCGGCGATGGTGCCACCCGAATGAGCCAGGGCGGTCCAATCGTGACCGGGCACGGTGCCGTCGCTGCCGTGGCCGGTCACGAAATGCAACGAACGGGACATATCCCGATGCGTCAGCGGGATTTGCAGCGATGCCGCCGCAGCGCAGGCGGCGGTGACGCCGGGGACGACCTCGACCTTGACGCCGGCCTGACGTAACGAATCCAGTTCCTCCCCGCCGCGCCCGAAGACGAAGGGGTCGCCGCCTTTCAGGCGCACGACATGGGCGCCGGACAGGGCCTCTCTCACAATAAGGCGATTGATCGCACTTTGCTGCATCGCGTGCCGGCCGCAGCGCTTGCCGACGTCGATACGGCGTGCGCCAACGGGCGCAAGGTCCAGGATCGACGGATCGATCAACGCGTCGAACAGTACGACATCGGCGGACTGAATCGCCCGCACGGCGCGCATCGTCAGCAGATCGGGATCGCCGGGACCGGCGCCGACGAGGGTAGCTTTACCCGGCGGGCATACGGACATCGCGCAGAATCTCCTCTATTTCCGGAATGCAGGACCCGCAATTGGTACCGGCGCGCAGCAGCACACCGATTTCGGACACCGTTCGCAACCGATGAGTCACCGCCGCGTGACGAATCGCGTCGCGAGAAACGCCGTAGCAGGCGCATACTCGTGGCCCCTCCGATACCGCCGCATCGCCCGGTCGCCCGGCCAACAGTCGCGCTCGCGCAGCATCGGGCACCGCCGCGCCGAGCATCTGGGTCACGGCTTCTTCGCTCGCCAGGCCAGCGGGCAGCCGAGCGAGGAATAGGCAGGCATCCAATATGCCATCGACGATAACGCCCACCCGTAGAACGCCGCGCGCGACGTCGGAAACCTCGATCCAATCCGCCCCTGCGGGCGTGTCGAGCAGCAACCGCGCGAAGCGACCCAGATCGTCGCCGGCCGGCATCGCGCGCAGCCCGGTCAGGCGATACAGTTGCCCGGTCTCCACGGGTACCCGCACCCAGTGACAGACATCCGGCGGTGCGGCGCCGACGCGACGGAGCAGCAACCCGTGAAAATGCGATTCGACCGGCGTCAGACTGGCCGGTGTGGCTTTCAACGCCGGCTGCCCCGATACCGGGTCCACCCGCGCCCCGACCGTCCGCCCGACCGGCCCGGCCGAAGCGAACAGATCGGTCCAATGCATCGGCGCGAAGATTTCGCCGCGCCGCTGGGAGTGGCGCGCGTCGGCGCGCAGCACGACCTCTCCCTCGTCGGTGGACAGCCGGACCAGCCCATTCGGCTCGATCCCCAAAGCCGCCGCGTCGGCGGGGTTTAAGGTCAGCAGCGGTTCGGGGGTATGCGCCATCAGTGCGGGCGCCAAACCGGTGCGGGTCATGGTGTGCCACTGGTCGCGCACCCGACCGGTGTTCAGCAGGAAAGCGTGGCCACCGCGATCCGGCAAACCGCGGAACGGCGTGGCGACAAAACGAGCTTTACCATCGGGGGTCGGAAAGCCGCCCTGGCCGAACAAACGACCGCCCTCCAGCGTCGCTCCGGCCGGGACGGGCCAGCGGATGGGCAGCATGGCCTCGAAACCGGCATCGTCCAGATTGGCCAGTCCGCCAATATCGAACACGCGGCGCCCGTCGTTTTCGAACCCCGACAACGCGGCGTGCTCACGGAACACGGCGGCGGGCGTTTCCCAAGCGAAGGCGTCCTCCCAACCCATGCGACGCCCGACCTCGGCGAACATCCACCAATCGGGACGTGCCTCTCCGGGTGCCGGGCGGAAGGGACGCTGGCGGGAGATGCGGCGTTCGGAGTTGGTGACCGTCCCGTCCTTCTCCCCCCAAGCAGCGGCGGGCAGGACGACGTCGGCATACACCGCCGTATCGGTCGGCCAGCAATCGGACACCGCCACGAAAGGGCATTTGGCCAAAGCGGCGCGCACGCGATCGGTGCGCGGCAGGCTATCGGCGGGGTTGGTGGCGACAATCCACAGGGCTTTAACCTTGCCCTCGGCCACCGCGTCGAACAGTTCCACCGCTTTCAGGCCGGGCTTCGGGGTCAGCGACGGTGCGTTCCAAAACCGCGTTAGCGCATCGCGGTCGGCGGGATCGTCGAACTTCATATGCGCGGCGAGCTGGTTGGCCAGCCCCCCAACCTCCCGTCCGCCCATCGCATTGGGCTGGCCGGTGACCGAGAACGGCCCCATGCCCGGCCGGCCGATGCGCCCGGTCGCGAGATGGCAATTGACGATCGCGTTGACCTTATCCGTCCCTACCGACGACTGATTCACCCCCTGCGAGTATACCGTCATGACCCGCTCGGTGCGTGCGAACATCTCGTAGAATATTTCCACCAGTTCGGGGTCGAGACCGCATAGCGCGGCAGTTTCCTCGATATTGTCCGGCCCGGCTGCGTCCAATGCGGCGTCCAGTCCGGTCGCATGGCGCGCGACCCAGGCCACGTCGATTCGCTTTTCGGCTTTAAGAAAGGCTAGTAAGCCATTGAACAAGGCCACATCGCTGCCAGCAGCCAAGGGAAGATGCAGATCGGCGGCCTCGGCGGTGGCGGTGCGGCGGGGATCGAGGACCACGATCTTCGTTCCCCGCGTCGCCTTCGCCGCCAGCAAGCGTTGGTGCAGCACCGGATGGCACCATGCAGCGTTGCTGCCGACCAACACCACGAGATCGGCTTCCTCCCAATCCTCGTAAACACCGGGCACCACGTCCTCCCCGAAGGCGCGGTTATGGCCGGCGACGGAGGATGCCATACAAAGGCGGGAATTGGTGTCGATGTTGCCGCTGCCGATGAAGCCTTTCATCAGTTTATTGGCGACGTAGTAGTCCTCGGTCAGGCATTGGCCGGACACGTAAAAAGCGACGCTGTCGGGGCCATGCTTGGCGATGGTGCGCTGAAATTTCAGCGAAATCAGGCCCAACGCATCGTCCCAGGACGCCGGCTTGCCGCCGATCGTCGGATGGATCAGCCGGCCGCTATTGTCCAAAGTTTGCCCGAGCGCTGCCCCCTTGGAGCAGAGTCGCCCCCGGTTGGCGGGATGGGCTATATCGGCGGAGATCGCGCCGTCGGGCCGCGCAACAACGCCGCAGCCGACACCGCAATAGGGGCACGCGGTATGGATCATGAAGCCCCCAGAAGGATCGCGCCGACCGGCTCGCTCGGCGCCACGGCCGGTGGGCCGAACACGAGCGTGTCGCGCAGGTGGGAAATATCGGTGCCGTCCTGAATCAGGCCGAAATACCATCCGGCATCGCCGGCATCGCCGTACAGCACTGCGCCGATCAATTTGTCGTCGCACAGGACCAGCTTCTTGTGCACGCCCTTGGCGGTGTCGCGGTAGAGGATGGCCTCGGACGCGGCGTTGCCGGTGAAATTGCCGGCCGAGAACATGTCGATTCCCGTCACCTTCAGGCGCGTTCCGGACACCGCCGGGACAAAGACGGTCTCGGCCACGCCGGAGATGCGGTCGGCGGCGATTTTTGCCATGTCCCACAGCGGCGCAACCAGCCCGAACAGCGCGCCGCGATGCTCCACGCATTCCCCAATTGCATAGATCGCGGGGTCGGAGGTGCGTAGACCGTCGTCGACAACGATGCCCCGGTTGCAGATCAGGCCAGCATCCTTGGCCAGCGCGATGGCGGGCCGAATGCCGACCGCCATCACCACCAAATCGGCCGGCAATATGGTTCCGTCCGCCAGTTCGACCGCTTCGGCACGTTCCGTCCCATGGATCGCCTTTGTGTTCGCGCCAGTTAGTACGGTTAGGCCGCGATCCTCGAGGTCGGCTTGCAGCATCGTCGCCGAGGCAGGATCGAGCTGACGCTCCATCAGCGTTGGCATCAGATGCAGCACGGTTGTGTTCATACCGTTGTGTAAAAGACCGTTCGCAGCTTCCAGCCCCAGCAATCCGCCACCGATCACAACGGCGTTCTGGGCACCGCCCCGAGCGGCGGCGAGCATGGTTTCTACGTCGCCGATATCGCGGAAGGCGATAACGCCGGGCAATGTATGGCCGGGCACGGGGATGACGACCGGGTTCGATCCGGTGGCGATCAGCAGCACGTCGTAAGGACGGGTCGTGCCGAACGCGCCGGTTACCGTGCAGGCGTGTCGGTCGATTCCGACGGCGGGTTCTCCGGCGATCAGTTCGATTCCGTTGTCGCGGTACCAACCGCGATCGTGGGTCACGATATCTTCGAACCGCTTCTCACCGGCCAAAACGGGGGACAGCATAATCCGATCGTAGTTGCCGAAAGGCTCCGCCCCGAACACCGCGATATCGAACGCGTGCGGTGTTCGGCGCAGAATTTCCTCTAGGGTTCGGATGCCGGCCATGCCGTTGCCGACAAGGACCAGCCGCCGACGCTTGGGCGCGACGATGTTCATCGATCCGACCCCCTGTTGGCGACTAAACGCGGGCTGCACCGTAGAGGGACGACCATGTCGTGCGCCACCGGTTGCGCACCGCGCTAATGCAGACCAACGCGACTGCGGCCAGACCGGCGAAGATCAGAAACCCCGGCCCGTAGCTGCCCGTAAGCTGCTTGGAGTAACCGAGGCTGGAGGCCAAATAGAACCCGCCCAGGCCGCCGGTCATGCCCACCAGACCGGTCATGACCCCGATTTCCTTACGGAAGCGCTGCGGCACCAATTGGAACACTGCGCCATTGCCCATGCCGAGGCAGAGCATCCCGATCAGGAATACCGGCATGACCAGGAGCAAGGAGTTGATTCCCGTGCTGATGGTGGCGAAGGCGCAAGCGGCGACCGCATAAAGAATGGTGAGAGCGCGGACGCCGCCCACGCGATCGGCCACCATACCGCCCAAGGGCCGTACCATCGAACCGACGAATACCACGGCGGCGGTGCAGTAGCCGGCGATCACCGGGCTGACCCCGTAGACGTCGTTGAAGTAGATGGTCAGCGAGGACGCCAACCCAACAAAGCCGCCGAAGGTGACGCTATAAAAGAACATGAACCACCAGGCGTCGGCGACCTTCAGCAGATCCAGATAGGCGGCGAAGGATTTGCGCGGGGCCGGATGCGGGCTGTCCTTGGCGAACACCGAGAACACCAGCAGCGCAAGCGAAAGCGGAATGGCCGCCAGCCCGATAACATTCTGCCAACCGAATGCCAGCGCCAGACCCGGCGCGAACAAGGCCGCCAGCACAGTTCCGGAATTGCCAGCTCCGGCGAGGCCCAGCGCGGTGCCCTGATGCTCCGGCGGATACCAAGCGGAGGCCATGGGCAGTGCCACGGCGAAGGATGCACCCGCGAGTCCCAACACGCAGCCGAGGATCAAGGTCGCCGCGAAACTGTTAATCCCGATCGTCCAAGCCGCGACCAGTCCGGCGATCACCACGATCTGGGCACCGACGCCGACCCGCTTCGGCTTGTAATGGTCGACCAGCACGCCGATCAGAACCCGGAGCACGGCGCCGGCCAGTACTGGGGTGGCAACCATCAGGCCCTTATGGGCGGGGTCGAGATGCAGTTGCTTTGCAATCGATACGCCGAGCGGCCCGAGCAGCACCCAGACCATGAAGCTGAGGTCGAAATAGAGAAAGGCGGAGAACAGGGTCGGCAGATGCCCGGCCTTGAGAAAACCTTTTTGCATGATCGGTCTCGATGCAGACGGGGCGCCGTTGACCCGTCGGTCGATGAGTTGGAGCAGCGAAGGCTCCCTGATGGATCGTGGCCCGCCGTTGTGCCTCGCCCAGGGGTGGTTAGTCCCCTGTTCGTTCATGCAGCAAAAGGCGTGCCAAGTACCGAATGGGCATATGACTGCGGTTTAGGCAGAGTGCCCCGATAAGAAAAGGCTAAATATTAACCACAATTGGAGATTTATCGATCGTATAGGTCGATTGACGCCATGACGGCAGGCTAATTCGCCCATTAAAAGATCATATGCCGCATCTGGCTTGGAGGGCATCCATTTCGTCATGGCCGGGCAAGCCAAGCCACGACTATGGTCGCATCAATCGTCGACGTAAGGGTTCTTGGTGCCGCGCAGTTCCAACCGGATCGGGGTGCCCGGCAGTTCGAAGCTTTCGCGCAGGCTATTCACCAAATAGCGCTGATAATCTTCCGGCATTTTCTCCACCCGCGTGCCGAAGGTGATAAACGTCGGCGGGCGGGCCTTGGCCTGCGTCACGTAGCGAAGCTTCAGCCGCCGGCCGCTCACCATCGGCGGCGGATGCCGCGCCAAAGCGCGTTCGAACCACCGGTTCAACTCGCCGGTCGGGATTCGGGTATTCCACACCGCATGCGCGGCGCGCACCGCCGGCAGCAACCGGTCGATCCCCGCACCGGTCAGCGCCGAGATCGTCACCAGCGGAATGCCTTTCATCTGGGCGAGGCTTTCCTCTAACCGTTCCGTCGCTGCCTTACGCGCGGCGTTACGATCCGGCACCGCGTCCCACTTGTTCATCACGATCACACAAGCGCGGCCCTCTCGCTCGACGAGGCGCGCGATTTGCAAATCCTGATCGTTGACACCCTCGACGGCGTCCAGCGTGAGCACCACGACTTCGGCCATTTTCAACGCCTGGATCGATGCGCTGACCGACATTTTTTCGAGTTCCAACTCGATCCGAGCGCGTTTACGCAGGCCGGCGGTGTCGACGAGTTCGATCTTATAACCGTCGGTGTCGGTAATGGTTACTGCGATGGCATCGCGGGTCAGCCCAGGTTCGGGGCCGACCAATTGGCGCTCTTGGCCAAGCAACCGATTCAGCAACGTCGATTTTCCGGCGTTCGGTCGGCCAACGATCGCCAGCTTCAGCGGCCGTTCCGCCGTGCCGGACAAGGCGTCCTCGTCATCCGCTTCCCGCGTCTCGGGCGGAATGCGCTCGACAATCTCCGACATCAAATCCGAGATGCCCTCCCCGTGCTCGGCGGACACCGCGCAGGGTTCGCCAAGGCCCAACGACCATCCGTCGAGGACGGTGGCGCCGGCACTGCGGCCCTCGGCTTTGTTAGCGACAAGCATCACCGGTCGGCCCTGACGGCGAAGCCATTGGGCGAAGTGCTCGTCGGCCGGTGTGATCCCGGCGCGGGCATCGACCACGAACAACACGAGGTCTGCCAGATGTACCGCGTTGGACGAACTATCGGTCATCCGGCGTGCCAAGGTGTCGGGGGCGGCTTCTTCCAGCCCTGCCGTGTCGATTAGCTGCACCATGCGCCCGCGCATCTGCGCTTGCGCTTCCTTACGGTCGCGGGTGACACCCGGGGTATCGGCGACGATTGCCACCCGCCGACCCGCGAGGCGGTTGAATAGCGTGGACTTGCCCACGTTCGGCCGTCCGGCAATGACGACCACTGGTAACTTCATGGATTTTGGACCTAGCTCAACGCAGCGCCATCAGCCGCGCGTCGTCCGATACCACAAGTAGGGTCCCGTCCGCGACAACTGGCGACACCGGCGACGCCACGCCCGACATCGACTGCCGCCCGAGTATCGCCCCATTATAAGGACTGATCGACAGCGACTCTTCGCTGGTACCGGTGACCACGAGGCGATCGCCAGCCAAAATCGGTCCGTACCACGTAAACGGGTCTTTACGCTTTTCCTCGTTGCCCCAGCGCGGCAGCGGGGTGACCCAGGCCACCCGCCCATCGCGGGCGTGCAAAGCGATCGCTTCCTGCTCGACCGAAACCAGAAAAATCCAATCCCCTGCCACGCAAGGCATGTCTTCGCCGGTGATCTGCCGTTCCCACAGCCGCCGGCCGGTGGGCAGGTCGATGGCAACCGCCAATCCGCCCATGCCGATCGCGAACACCAACCCATTGGCGATAACCGGTGCGCCGCGGATCGCGGTGAAATCGGTCAAAGCCGACCGCAGGCGGGACGAACCCAGGCCGTCCGACCACACGGCATTGCCGGTATCGGCCCGCATAGCGATGAGTTCGCCCGAGCCGAAGCCCGCTACGACCAAGCCACCGGAATAGGCCGGCGCGGGTTGCCCCAGCATCGGCGTGCCGCCGCCAAGACCGCGATGCGACCACAGCACCGTGCCATCGTCGACCGACAGCGCCACCAAACGATCGTCGATCATAGTCACGAACAGCCGGCCCTCGGCCACCGTGGGCGACGACCGGCTCGGGGTTTCTAGCGTCTTCCGCCACCGTAAGGTGCCTTTCGCCGCATCGAGCGCGACGATATCGCCGACCCCGTTCGCCGCATAGACCGTGCCCTTATCGACGGCCAAACCGCCGCCGACGTTATACCCATCGGCATCGTCGTTCTTGGTGTCGAAACGCCATTGCCGGCTGCCGTTGCTCAGTGCGAACGCCGAGACTTCGCCATCGGAATCCATGGCATAGACAACGCCATCGGCGACCAAGGGCTGCGCAAGGATCTTGCGACGATAACCGCCGCCCGTGCCGATGCTGGAACTCCAGGCTTCGCGAACGCGGTCGGCGATCTCCAGATGGCCCATCGTGTGGGTCGGATTGCCACCGGCTTGCGGCCAGCCCGAATTCCGCACCGGTGCTGGCAGCACAATCTTAGGCACGCCTTCGTCGGGGCGCAGGATGCGGCGATCGACCTCGATAGTTTCCCGTTTGCCGGGAAGCGGCCTTTTCTTGGTGTTGAACCAGCCGTCGATGGTGTCGCAGCCGGCGAGCGCCAAGGGCACCGCCATTGCCGCGCGGCGGGACAGGGAAACCGCGCCCGCTATTGGCCTAACCGACATGGGAAAAGTCCTTATAGAAAGCAGAGACGACCATCGCTCGCCCCATCATTGTGTGCCGAAACGGCTCAACAGCGCGGCGGCTCGGCTGCGAACGCCTACGGGTGCCGCGAGGTCCTGCGACAGTTTGGAGAATATCGCCTTGGCTTGGTCGTTACGACCTTGCCGCAATTCTAACAACGCCAATTGTTCTTGCGCCAAAGCTCGCCACGCGTTCGTGGGATCGGTCAGCGGCTTCAAGCGCGCTTCCAAACGGGCGGGGTCGCCCTGGTCGAGCTGCCATTGTGCCCACATCAGCGTCGCGAGGTCCCGCAACAACGGATCGGTCGCCCCATCGGCCGCCATTTGGTCCCATAGCACGGCAGCCCCGTTCAGATCGCCGGCTTGCGCCTTCAACGCCGCAGCCCGCAGTCGTGCCAGGGTGCGATAACCATCCGGCGCACCGACAGCGAGCGCGTCGAACGCGGCACCCAAGGTGCCCCGCAACGCCGGATCGGCGCCGGCCGACGCATCGGCGGTCGAAATCGCGGCAACGAATGCCCCAGCCGCCGCCGCGTCCTGCCGAGCCTTCCACCATTGCCAGCCTTGCCAGCCGCCAACGCCCGCCAGCACGACCAACGCTGCACCGACCAGCAAACCGCTGTAGCGCTTCAGTAACTGCTCGGCCTTTTCGGCGCGGAGTTCCTCGTCAACCTCGTCGAAGATATCGACCAACGTGCTCTCTCATTCCGTTCGCGCGCGGCGGCGCGGCCAGGGGGCCGGCGCGACGCGGCCGGACCATAGCGGCGGCGGCGCGCGGCGGCAAACGGCGTAAACTCATTCTTAACTATTTGCTGTCAGGGTGGAGGGATGAAACACATTCTTCCGCCGATTTGCGCCCTCCTGCCACTCTTGGCCGGCTGCGCCGCGTCCCCCGAACAATGGATGGGCGGCGGGGCGTTGCTGGGAATCGGCAGTATCGCCGTCATGGGGCGCACGCCGGTCGACGCCGCCATATCGCTCGCCACCGGTCGCGATTGTTCGGTCGTGCGGCTGGAAAAGCACCAAAGCTACTGCCGCCCGGAAGAACCGCCGCCCGAGGAACCGGTGTTCTGCACCCGCAGCCTCGCGCGGGTAACTTGCTGGAAGGACCCGGAGGGGTTGCCGGGACACCCGATAGGGGTGGCGGACGGACCGGTTGGGCTGACCGCAGCACAGGAGAAAGATCGCAAGAAGGGGTGGTTGTTTTGATCGATCGAGCTCGAATGCTAGCCCGGCTTTGTCTCCCCCACGATCTTGACCAGCGCCACCAGCGTATCCCGCGCGAACTTCAACCGTGTCGCCACGTCCATGTCGCGCGATATCGCCAGCTTGTGATCCGGGCGAAGGCGGATCAAGCCACCCTTGCTCGATAGCCACTTCACCAGCCCCGCCGGGTTAGCGAAGGCGTTGCGGCGAAACGTCAACACCATGCCTTTCGGGCCGGCGTCCAGCTTTTCCACCCCGGCCTCCCGGCAGGCGCGTTTGAGCGCGACGACGCCTAGCAGGTTATCGACCTCGGCTGGCAACGCACCGAACCGATCGACCATTTCCGCTTCCATCGCGTTGCTCTCGGCGTCGGACGTCAGCGCACCGATGCGGCGATATAGACCGAGACGCACGGGCAGATCGCGGACGTAAGCCTCGGGAATGAGGACCGGCAGACCGAGGCTGATATTCGGTGTCCAATCGCGGGCCTGATCGGACTGCGGCCCGTCGCCGGAGCGGATATCGTTCACCGCGTCTTCCAGCATTTGCTGATACAGCTCGATCCCGACCTCCCGGATGTGACCGGATTGCTCGTCGCCCAGCAGATTGCCGGCGCCGCGAATGTCCAAATCGTGGGACGCAAGCGTGAACCCGGCCCCCAGCGCGTCGAGCGTCTGCATCACCGTCAGGCGTTTCTCGGCCGCGACCGACAGGCGGTGGTTGGCGGGCCAGGTCAGATAAGCGTAGCCGCGCTGCTTGCCGCGACCGACGCGGCCACGAAGCTGATAGAGTTGTCCAAGCCCGAACATATCGGCGCGATGGATCAACAGCGTATTGACCGCCGGCATGTCCAGCCCGCTCTCGACGATATTGGTCGATAGCAGAATGTCGTATTTACCATCGCCGAACTCGGTCATCGTGCGTTCGAGGTCGGTGGGCGACAGCCGGCCGTGCGCCGTCACGATGCGTGCTTCCGGCACGATCTCCGCCAATCGTTCCGCCATCCGAGCCATATCTTCGATGCGGGGCACGACGCAGAAGATTTGCCCGCCACGGAAGCGTTCGCGCTGGATAGCCTCCCGCACGACGACCGAATCGAACGGCATGATGAAGGTACGGACGGCCAAGCGATCCACTGGCGGGGTAGCGATGATGCTCATTTGCCGCACACCGGTCAGCGCCAGTTGCAGCGTGCGCGGAATGGGGGTCGCGGTCAGCGTCAGTACGTGAACGTCGTCCTTCAGGGCTTTCAAGCGCTCCTTGTGGGCAACGCCGAAATGCTGCTCCTCATCCACGATCAGCAGCCCGAGATCGGCGAACTCGATCGATTTCGCCAGCAGCGCATGGGTGCCGACAACGATATTTATATCCCCGGACGCCAGACCTTTCTTGACCTCGGCCGCGTCCTTGGCGGTGACCATGCGAGATAATTGCCCGACTTTCACGGGCAATCCGGCGAAACGCGCGGAAAAGGTGCGGAAATGCTGGCGCGCGAGCAGGGTGGTGGGCACGACAACCGCGACCTGAGCACCCGCCATGGCGGCCACGAAGG
>JBAXFK010000039.1:0-23608 GCA_037139955.1 Rhodospirillales bacterium | reverse complement strand
CCAGGTCCGCAGCCGCCCCATCGGCCGCACCATCGCCGAGATCTGCATGGACCTCGGTATCGCCGCCAATATGTGCGACGGCGCGATGTGGAACGAGCTTTACGCGGCAATGGCGCATTTCGGGGGCAGCTTCGAGACGTTCTTCACCGTGCAAGAACGCCGACGGAAGGCATTCAAGAAAGAGCGCGAACGGCGGACCGACAACCGAGGCTACGACTGGCAGGATCGTCCAAAAGACGCGATCCGAGAAATGCTCGGTTACCTGCTCGGTGAATCGCCCCCGCGCGGTCCGCCGGAACCGGAGCCACTCGTCGCATAGCCGTCGCGGCCGCGCCCCTCGCGCGCCGCCCCGTTGGCGCGTACGCGCGTCGGGTAAGGCACCGACCGATGCTACCTATAAGCCCCCACCAGACGATACTAACGCCGCCATTCGGAGAGGGTACCAAGCGTTATATTCTATCGCTAAGTGCTGTCCTGCTGCCTTTGCCGCACATCTTTAGCGTTGTTAGCCGCGTAAGATCGGGATATATATCCGGATATAGAAAGGAGTGCATCATGGGCAATATCGCGCAGAAAAGAGCGATCCAGAATTACCGTGCGCGTCTGACGCAACGCGGCTTCACGCGCTTCGAGATCAAGGCGCTGGAAACCGACCGCGACCTGATTCGCTCCCTCGCCCGGCGTCTCGCCGAGGAAGGGCCGGAAGCGGAGCAGGTGCGGGCAGCGGTGAAGACAGTCGTAGCGGGCGCCTCCTCCAAACCAAGCGGCATCCTGTCCGCGCTCCGGCGCTCGCCGCTCATTGGCGCCGATCTCGACCTTTCCCGCGTACGGGAAGACGGGCGCAAGGTCGATCTGTGACCCGCTATATCCTCGATACCAACATCATCAGCAATGTCGTCAAGCCGCAGCCGTCGGAGTCACTGCTGGCATGGTGGGCAGCGCAACGGGACGACCATCTGTTCATCGCCTCCCTGACGGTTGCAGAAATCAGGCGGGGTATTCTCGAAAAACCACGCGGCAAGAAGCGCGATGCGCTCGACACCTGGTTTGCCGGGCCGGAAGGACCGCAAGCTCTGTTCGCAGGACGTGTCCTGCCGTTCGATGACAAGGCCGCGCCGATCTGGGCGCGACTGATGGCAGAAGGCAAAGCCGCAGGTCGTCCGCGCAGTGGACTAGACATGATCGTCGCCGCCGTGGCTGGCGCCAATGACTGCGTGGTCGTGACCGATAACGAAAAGGACTTCGCCGACCTTCAGTTCATCAACCCTCTTCGAGAGCCGCGATGAAGCGGCGAAAGAGCGAGAAATTCGCGGGAGGGCGGCATGGTCGAAAAGCGATATGAATGGAATGCTCGGTTACCTGCTCGGTGAATCGCCCACGCGGGGTCCGCCGGAATCAGTGCCACTCGTCGCATAGCCGTGGCGGCCGCGCCCCTAGCGCGCCGCCCGGTTCGCGCGTACGCGCGTTGAGTAAGGCACCGAAACCTGCCTAATGCTGCATGCCCCAGCGCCGCACCGTCTTATTCTCGATCGTGCGGAAAATCACGTTTTCCACCAGCAATCCGATCACGATGATCGTCAGCAGGCCGGCGAACACCTCGGGGATGTCGAGTTGGTTCTTGCTTTCGAAGATATACCAGCCCAGCCCGCCTTTGCCGGACGCGACGCCGAACACCAACTCTGCCGCAATCAAGGTGCGCCACGCAAAGGCCCAACCGATTTTCAGACCGGCCAAGATGGACGGGAACGCGGCCGGGATCAGGATTTTCAGCACCAGCCCCAAACCGCCAAGCCCGTAATTCCGCCCAACCATGCGCAAGGTCGGGGACACCGCGCGGAATCCGGCATGCGTGTTCAGCGCCAATGGCCACAGCACGGAATGCACCATCACGAAAACCAAGCTGCCGATGCCCAGGCCGAACCAAATCAGCGCCAACGGGAGCAGCGCTATCGCCGGCAGCGGACTGAACATCGCCGTCACAGTTTCGAGGAAATCGGTGCCGATCTGCGTCGTGATCGCGAGAATGGTCAGCACAGCCGCCAAAAACACGCCCACCGAGAACCCAATCAGCAGCACATTCACCGATGTATGCGCTCGGTCGATCAGCACGCCGGACTTCAACCCGCCCCAAAGGGCCGTCACCGTATCGCTAAACGTCGGCACCAACAGCGGATTATCGAGGTGACGGCCGTACGCCTCCCACACGATGGCGATCAGCACCAGGATGACGCATTTGCGTAGCCAGACCTGATTGAACAGTTGCTCGAAAACGGTCAGCTCTTTCTGGACGACGCCGAACTCCTCGGAACCGCTGAGTTCCCGGACGATTTCCGGGCGCAAGGCCGCGTCAGACATGTTCGTCCTCCTCCACTTTGTCGGCGAACAGCATATCGTGAATGCGCGCCTCCAGTGCCGCCGCCTGTGCGGGATCGCCGTCGCGCGGCACGCTGTTCATTTCCGCTTTCACCTGCCCCGGATGCGGCGACAGCAGCAGGATGCGATTGCCGATCTTCACCGCCTCGGCAATCGAGTGGGTGACGAACAGCACGGTAAACTTGGTCTCGTCCCAGAGTTGGAGCAGTTCGTCCTGCATGCGCTGACGGGTCAAGGCGTCGAGCGCGGCGAAGGGTTCGTCCATCAACAGGATGTCGGGTTCCATCGCCATCCCGCGCGCGATCGCCACGCGCTGCTTCATGCCGCCCGACAATGTATGGGGGTAGGCATCGGCGAAGCGGGTCAGATGCACTTTATCGATGTATTGCATCGCCTTCTCGTCGGCCGCCTTGCCGCGCAGCTTGCCGGAGGTTTCAAGCGCGAACATCACGTTTTGCCGCACGGTTTTCCACGGCAGGAGTTGATCGAACTCCTGGAACACCATCATCCGATCCGGGCCGGGGCGGGTAATTTTCGCACCCTTAAGGTGAATTTCGCCCTCGACCGGCGCCATATAACCGCCTACCGCTTTCAAAAGCGTGGATTTCCCGCAGCCGGAGGGACCAAGCAGCACGAACCGATCGGATCGCTGCACGGAGAAATCGACGCGATAAGTCGCAGTGACGAGGTGATCCCGCGTTTTGTACTGCAATGTGACGCCGCGCACGTCGAGCAGCGGCTGCGGCAAGGTCTGATCCAACTTCATCCCCATTTATTCGGTGGCTGGCTCGCCGACAGGCGCTTCCTGATCCACCTTAACCGCTGGACGCCCGACTAGCCAACCGGCAGCCTGCTCGGCGCGCGACAACGCGGAATCGAGCGCGGCCATCGTCACGGTCAGATCCTCGGTCTCGTCCTTTTCCCAGGCTCGCACGGCCCAGAGCCAGACGGCGATCAGACCTTTCACATGCAATTCGCCGGCCAGCCCGGTCGCCGAATCGCCGGCGGCTTGCAACATCCAGCGCATGCTGCGGCGAGTGGCGCAGGCCAGCAGCACAGCCGTACACGGATCGAACGGCAACGCGCGCAGGACCGCCAGAATGCCCGAACGCTGCGCTTGCAACGCGTCGAAACGGCGCATCAGCAGGTCGAACAGCCGATCGCGCACGGGGCCTTCGTCGGGGGCGTCTTCCAGCGTCAACTCGTCGGCCATGCGGCCGAAACCCAGCAAAATCGCGGCTTTGTTTGGGAACCGCACCCGAGCCTGCGACAAAGGCAGGCCGGCGGCACGGGCGGCGGCGGGGACGGTAACCGAACGCCAACCATCGGTCCCTGCCAGAGTCAGGGCGGACGCGATCAGGGCGGTGTCGAAGTCGGTGTCGTCCATCGTCAACCCGCGAGTTCGCGGGACCGTCGTGTCGCGGCGGCAATCGCCTCGCTCATAGCGGCGGGCCAAGCGGGTTCGGCCATCAGCACGCGCAGCGCCTCGGCCGTGGTACCGCCGGGGCTGGTGACGGCGACGCGCAAAGCGGATGCGTCGTCCGAGCTAGCAGCGAGCAGCGCGCCGGAACCGGACACGGTCTGCCGAGCCAGCAAACGTGCGAGATCGGCGGGAATCCCCTGTTCGATCGCCGCCTTTTCCATCAACTCGGCCAACAGAAAGACGTACGCCGGGCCGGAGCCGGACACGGCGGTGACGGGATCGAGTAAGCCTTCGTCGTCGACCCAAGCCACTTTGCCGATCGCCTGCAACAACCGATCGCACAGAGCACGCTGATCGGCGGATACCAGCGGACTGGGCCACGCGACGGTCACGCCCTGGCGCACGGCGGCGGGGGTATTGGGCATAGCACGCACGATAGCGGCGGAATCCCCGATCAGCGACCGGATACCCGCGACGGTACGCCCGGCCATAATGGACAAAAACACCGTCTTCCCGGCGAAACGGGCATAGGCCGGCAGGGTCTCGGCGGCGGCTTGCGGCTTAACCGCCAGCACCACTGCGGCCGGGGCGAACCCGGCGGGGATCGCGGCGGCATCGACGACCACGGTCATATCCGTCCCGGCGAACCCGGCCGCTTGCGGCGCCGGATCGACCGCATAAGACGATGTCAGCCCTTGTTCGCGCCAGCCGGATAGCATCGCGCTGCCCATCCGGCCGCATCCGACCAGAAGAATCGCCGGGATCTGTTCCATGTCTAAGCCTCGCCCACGCACTCCAGCATCGCGGCCTGCAATGCCTCCGTGGGGGTTTTGCCACCCCAGAGCACGAACTGGAAGGCGGGGAAGAATCGCTCGCATTCGGTAATGGCGATATCGATCATATCTTCCAGGCTTTCCGACGAAGCACCGCGCGCCCCGCGCAGCAAAACGGCGTGGCGAAAGGACGGCATCCCATCTTCGGCTTCCATGCCGAAATGCCCGATCCACAGGCGTTCGTTGGCCAGCGCCAGAAGTTCGTACAACGCGGTGCGCTGACGCGGCGGCACTTTCAGGTCGAAGGTGCAGGTGAAATGCATGGCGCTGATTTCGTGCGACCAATTGAAATACAGCCCGTAATCGCACCATTTTCCTGGCGCTTCCGCCGCCAGTTCCGAATCGCCGCGGCGATCGAAGACCCAGTCGTTGGCGGTGACGATTCGCTCCATCGCATCGAGGGGATTGGCCGCTTGGGCCTGTGTGGTGCTCAGGGACGCTGACATCCGAGGTCTCCCGCCGGTTGGAGGCCGAGTGAGGCAATTCGCCCCGAGCGTTCATGAATCCGAAATATGGTGGATTCCCTCGGGGTTAGCCACGACCGGTAGCGTATAGATTCGATTCGCGCCGGGGCAAGAGTGCACTGCATGCTCATTTTTTTACGCGCGATCCAGCTTCGAGCGCGGCCAGTCTTGCTTCCAGGTCCGCGACTTTCGCCTCCGCCGCTTCCTGCCCCGCACGGGCATTCGCGGCCATCTCTGCGATCGCATCCAACTCGTCGCGGCGAACCAGGTCCAATTTGCGGATAGTTTCGTCGATGCGGGCGCGCACCATCGCCTCGGCCTCTTCGCGCAATCCGGCCAATGCCGAGATCGCACCGCCCGCCACGCCGGCAAGATCGTCGAAAATGCGAAGGCGGTCGGACATCGTGCAAGCTCCTGTTGGTGGGACGGCGCGGCGCCTCTATAACCCGTTCCCATGATCCTGGTCACTGGCGGCGCCGGTTTTATCGGCTCCAATCTTCAAGCCGCTCTCGCTCGCCGAGGGCATGAAACAATCGTCGTCGATATCCTCGGGAGCGAGGGTAAATGGCGCAATTTGGCCAAGCACCCGCCGTCGCGGATCGTGCCGCCGGCAGAGTTGCGCGCATTTCTGGCCAGCAACCCGCCGCTAGAGATGGTGTATCACCTCGGCGCAGTCAGCGAGACAACCGCCATCGACGGCGACCACACCTGGGCCACCAACGTGGAACTCAGCCGTTATCTTTGGGATTGGTGTTCGGATCGCGGCGTACGCTTCGTCTACGCGTCCTCGGCCGCGACCTATGGCGACGGCGCGCAAGGCTTCGACGACGACCCATCGCTGAAGGCGCTGGAACGGCTGCGGCCGCTGAACTTATACGGCTGGACCAAGCACGCCTTCGATCTGTTGGTGACCCGCAGCCTGTCGCAAGCTCGGGAACGCCCGCCGCAATGGGCCGGCCTGAAATTCTTCAACGTCTACGGCCCGAACGAGTACCACAAAGGCAAGATGATCTCGGTCGTGAAGGTCAAGCATGACGAGGTCGCCGCAGGCGCCCCCGCCCGCTTGTTCAAATCCGACCGGCCGGGATTGGCCGACGGGCAGCAATCGCGCGATTTCATCTGGATTGGCGACATCGTCGATACGTTGCTGTGGTTACTGGAAACCCCGGCCGCAAACGGGTTGTTCAACCTGGGCACCGGGCACGCACGCACCTACCTCGATCTGGCGCACGCCGTTTGCGACGCCGCCGGGCGGGAACGCCGGGTCGAGTTCATCGACATGCCCGCCAGCCTGCGCGGCCAATACCAGTCCTTCACCCAAGCGCCGATGGATCGACTGCGCGCCGCCGGCTACACTGGCCAATTCACGCCGCTAGAGGAAGGCATCCGCCGCTACGTGCAAGATAGCCTGACCACGCCCGACCCCTTCGTATGATCCCGGTCCTACTTTTCCCTCAGATCGACCCGGTCATCGTCCAGATCGGGCCATTCGGCATCCGCTGGTACGCAATGGCCTACATCGCCGGGCTGGTACTCGGTTGGCGCCTGATGCGGCGGCTAGTGACAATGCCGCCCGCCGTCGCCAACCCGTTGCAGGTAGACGATTTCCTGACTTGGGCAACCCTGGGCACCGTGCTCGGCGGGCGCCTCGGCTATGTACTGTTCTATCAGCCAAGCGCGTTTTTGGCCGAACCGGTCCGCATCTTCCAGGTATGGACCGGAGGCATGAGCTTCCATGGCGGCATGATCGGCGTCGTCCTCGCCACGATCTGGTTCTGCCGCCGCAACACCATTCCCCTGCTCGGTTTCGCCGATCGCATCGCCGTGGTTGCCCCGATCGGCCTGTGCTTCGGACGCATCGCCAATTTTATCAACGGCGAACTCTGGGGCCGGGAAGCGCCCGACCTCCCCTGGGCCATGGTATTTCCCTATGGCGGCCCAATGCCACGGCACCCAAGCCAATTGTACCAGGCGTTCCTGGAGGGCGCACTGCTATTCGCGGTGGTATTCCTCCTGTCCCGTCGCGACTCGGTCCGCGCCCATCCCGGTATACTGACCGGTGTGTTCCTGACCGGCTACGCCTTGGCGCGCATCGTCGGCGAGTTCTTCCGCGAACCCGACTCATTCCTGGGCTTCCTGTTCGCCGGGGCGACGATGGGGCAATTGCTGTCGATTCCCATGCTTCTGGCCGGCATCTGGCTCATTCGGCGGCGATGACCGAGCGTCTGGATGCCTTCATGGCTCGGGCCAATGCTGCGTACTACGCGACCCACAATCCATTCGCCGACTTCACCACCTCACCGGAAATCAGTCAGGTCTTCGGAGAAATCCTCGGGCTGTGGGCTGCGGTGACATGGCAATTGCTCGGGTCGCCAGCCCCGATCGTCCTGGCCGAAGCCGGGCCGGGCCGCGGCACGCTGATGGCCGACGCGCTGCGGGCGGTGTCCCGCGCAATGCCGGAATTCCGCGCGGCGCTGCGGGTGCATTTCGTCGAGATATCCCCGAGGTTGCGCCAGGAACAAGCCCGACGCGTCCCGGACGCACTGTGGCACGACAGACTATCCGACGTGCCGGACGGCCCGATGATCCTCCTGGCGAACGAATTCCTCGACGCCCTGCCCATCCGCCAGTTTGTACGGCGCGGGAACGCGTGGATGGAGCGGTTTGTCGCAAATGGCCAGTTCGAGGAACGACCAAGCCAAGACATCGCAACCGTTCTGCCGGACTGCGCCATCGTCGAACGCTGCGAACCCGCGCTCGAAATCGTCGGCGCCCTGGCGGCCCGCTTCGTCCGCCAATCCGGCGCCGCCTTGTTTCTGGACTACGGCCCAGAGCATTCGGGGCACGGCGACAGCCTGCAAGCGCTGGCCGGTGGCAAACCCGCCGATCCGCTCGGCCTGCCAGGTACCGCCGACCTGACCGCCCATGTCGATTTCGCCGCGCTCGCTGCCGCCGCGCGTACAGCCGGCGCCTCGGTCCACGGGCCCGCAGCGCAGGGGTTATTTTTGGCGGAACTCGGGTTATTCCAGCGTACCAACCGACTGGCACGCAGCCTCCCGCCCGCGCAAGCGGCAGCGGCCATGGATGCAGCGCGGCGGTTGGGCGAGCCGAACCGGATGGGGCGCTTGTTCAAAGCTTTGGCTATCGCGAGCTCGGGTTGCCCGGCGCTGCCCGGGTTCGGTGAATGAGCATATATTCCTTGACGCGTAATTTCCAACCGGGTAACGCCGATCTATGAACCCTTTCTCACCCAACGGCGCCGCCCGAACCCGCTTTTCGCCGATCCAACGGGCAGCTTCGCAACCACGGTTGTGGGCAATCGGATAAAGGCCAAGCGCGCGCGATTGCGCGGACGACGATTGCATCCGGCCTTGCACCGGTTCGGTCGAAGATGGAAGAATACCCAGCGTAAACTGCCATGAGCTATAAGCCCCCCCGTCGCCCGCAATTCTTCTACACAACGGCGCCGTTGCCCTGCCCTTATGTGGCTGGCCGGACCGAGCGGAAAGTCGTGACCGAAATCGTTGGGCCCGAGGCGGACGCATTGCACGACCGGTTGTCGCGCGCCGGATTCCGACGGTCCCACAACATCGCCTATGCTCCGGTCTGCCCCAACTGTCGGGCTTGCGTGCCGATCCGCATCCCCGTGCGCGACTTCCAGCCGGATCGCACCCTGCGCAAAATTGCCCGCGCCAACACCGATCTGGAGACTTTCATCGTCCCAGCCCGCGCCACGGCGGAGCAGTTTCAATTGTTCCAACGCTACCAGCGGGCGCGGCACGGCGACGGCGACATGGCGACCATGGGGTATTACGACTACCGCGCGATGGTCGAGGATACGCCCATCCTCACCACCATCGTAGAATTTCGCGACAGCCAAGAAGGCTTGGTGGGCGCCTGTCTGGTGGACCAACTCGCGGACGGTCTGTCCGCCGTCTACAGCTACTTCGCTCCGGGATTGGACCGGCGGTCGCTGGGCACCTACGCGGTGCTATGGCTGATCGAACATGCCAAGCAGCTCGGCTTACCCTACGTCTACCTCGGCTATTGGGTACCGGAGAGCCGGAAAATGGCGTACAAATCGCGCTTCAAACCCAGCGAAGTACTGATGCACGGGACATGGCGCATGCTGACCGAGGCGGATCGCGTGCCGCTGGAAGATGAACCGCTCGTGCCGGAAACGGCGTCGTGAGCGGCGATCCCGATTGGTTGGTCTGGGCGCGGGAAATTCAAGCGACGGCACAAACCGGCCTCGCATTCACCAAAGACCCCTACGACACCGAGCGGTATCACGCGCTGCGCGATCTGTCGGTGCGGATTATGGCCGAGCATACCGGAGTGAATTCGGCGGTCGTCGCCGATCTCTTTGCCTCGGACGTAGGGTATGCCACGCCGAAGTTGGGGGTGCGTGGCGCGGTGTTCGACCCCGACGGCCGCATATTGCTGGTGCGGGAGGCGATCGACGACGGCCGCTGGACCTTGCCCGGCGGTTGGGCCGAGGTGAACCAAACGCCCGCCGAATCCGTGGTGCGAGAAGTGTTCGAGGAATCCGGTTACAGAGTCCGCGCGACGAAGCTGGCCGCAGTTTGGGACCGTGCCCGCCAGGGACATCCGGCGGGATCGGCATCGGTGGTAAAACTGGCGTTCGTTTGCTCGCTGGAGGGCGGTTCGCCCACCACCAGCCTTGAAACCAGCGGCTGCGGCTGGTTTGCCGAGACCGAAATTCCCACGGATCTATCGATCCGCCGCACCTTGCCCCATCAAATCGCGCGCATGTTCGACCATTGGCGCGATCCGTCTTTACCCACCGATTTCGAATAGGTTTTGCCATCATGGACCGCATCCGCATCACCGCCGGCCCCTTCGTCTTCGGCGCCCGTTTCGAAGACGCCAACGCCCCTTATAGCTGCGCCGCCTTTCGGCAGTTGCTACCGTATCGCCAACGCATCATCCACGTCCGCTGGAGCGGCGAGGCTTGCTGGATTCCGCTCGGCGACCAGGACTTCGGGTTGGGTTTCGAGAATGCCACCAGCTACCCCGCGCCGGGGCAGATATTGCTGTATCCCGGTGGGATCAGCGAGACCGAGATTCTGCTGGGCTATGGCGCCTGCCAATTCGCGAGCAAAGCCGGGCAACTGGCCGGCAACCATTTTCTGACGATCGACGAAGGGTTGGAAAACCTCACGCCGCTTGGGAAAATGGTACTGTGGCAGGGTGCGCAGGATATCGAATTCGCCGCCGCGTGAAGGCGCTGCGATTTTAGTTGCGCCGAGCCGAAGGATTCTGTCAGCCTCCCGTCCGTAACCCCCGAATAACGGGGGAAGAACGACGGGAGGAATGAATGGAAGCCGACCTCGAGAAGCAGACCATGCGCAAAATCTATATGCGCTTGTTGCCGTTTGCCTTCATCGCCTACAGCCTGTGCTACGTCGACCGCATCAACGCCACCTTCGCCGGCCTGACCATGCGCGGCGATTTGCAGATGTCGGCCAGCGCCTACGGCTTCGCCGTCGGCACGTTTTACTGGGGCTATTTCATCTTTGAAGTTCCCAGCAACATAGTCATGGAAAAGGTCGGCGCGCGGCTATGGATCGCGCGGATCATGATTACCTGGGGCATCCTGGCCGGGGTTACCGCTTTCGCCACCGGCGAGGTCAGCTTCGCCGTAATTCGTTTCTTATTAGGATCGGCTGAGGCCGGTTTCTTCCCAGGCATGATCCTCTATTTCACCTACTGGTTCCCGGCCAAACACCATGCCCGCATCGTATCGGGCATTCTCGCCGGGTTCGTGATCGCAGTCGCCGGCGGTGCCCCGATTTCCACCGCATTGCTAAGCCTAGAAGACATGTTCGGCCTGCACGGCTGGCAGATCATGTATATTGCGGAAGCTCTGCCGACCATTGTTCTGGGCTTCGGTACCTATTTCATCATGACCGACAGGCCGGAACAGGCAAGCTTCCTGACCGACGCCGAAAAAGCTTGGCTGTCGAATAAGCTCGCGTCGGAACGCCAAGCCAAGGAAGCGGTGCGGACCTTTACGATGTGGCAAGGTATGACCAACCCCACCGTGCTGCTGCTAGCGCTAAATTATTTCGGTATAGTCACAGCTAGTCTGGGGATGCTGTTTTTCATTCCGCAGATCATCAAGTCGATCGGCGTCACGGACAACATGACGGTGGGCTGGCTGACTACGTTGCCTTACCTGTGCGGCGGCGCATCCCTTGTTATCTGGGGCCGCGTCTCCGACCGCATGAACGAGCGTCGTTGGAACCTGCTCGCCGCCTGCGGTGTATCGACACTCGGGCTGATTATGGCCGGGATGACGATGGGAAGCTGGTGGGCGTTGGTGGGAATGGCGATCGCCGCGATTGGGTTCTACGGATCGAAAGGCCCGTTCTGGGCGATGCCGCCGATGTTCCTGACCGGCACCGCCGCTGCGGCGTCGTTGGCCTGGATCAACTGCATCGGCAACCTCGGCGGGTTCTTCGGGCCGTGGTATGTCGGCGTGGTGAAAGACCTGACCGGCAGCTATGCCGGGGGCCTGTTCGGCCTAGCCGCGCTAGGTTTCGTGGCGGCGCTGATCGCGGCCTTCGGTTTGCGAATCCGCGACGTCACTCGCGAAACCGAAGGCGCGCCCGCCGTGGTGCGGGTGCCCTAATCGGCGAAGAACGCCATGAGCAGCCGGAGCAGTTCCTCCGGCTGTTCCTCGGGCATCCAATGCCCGCAATTTTCGACGACGCCGCCGCGCACATCCACCGCGAGGCGGCGCAACGATTCGACAACCTCCATCCGACGCCCCCATGCATTGTTGCCACCTAGGGCCAAAACCGGCATCGGCAGCTTGAATGTCGCGGCTATCGCTTCGTTATCGGCGATGTCGCGGGGGATATTGCGATAATACGCGAACCCCGCCCGCAACGCACCGGGTTGGCTGTAGGTGCGCAGATATTCGGCGATATCGGCCTCTGGAATCGCGTCGGGGCGATGGCCGTAATTGCGGTAGAACCAGCCGAAATAAATATCTTCCCGGCCAGCGACCAAAGCTTCCGGCAAGTCCAAGGTTTGGTGAAATGCGTGATGCCAACGCCGCCCGCCTTGGCTGATATTCGCGCTGCCGTCGCCGGGAATCGCTACATCCAAGATCGCGAGTTTGCGCACCGCGTCCGGATGCGCCGCCGCGATGGCATAGGCCGTGGGTCCTCCCCAATCGTGCCCGACCAGATGGAAGGCGTCGATACCCAGGCGATCGTGCACCAGGCGCCAAACATCGTTGCCGATCGTCTTCTTATCGTAACTGTCCGCCGGCCTGGACGAATCGCCCAACCCGCGCAAGTCCGGGGCAATCACGCGATAATGCCGAGCGAGTTCGGGAATAATATGCCGCCATTCGTACCACGTTTGCGGCCAGCCGTGCAGCAGTACGATCGGAAAGCCCTCGCCGGCCGTAACATAATGCAAACGAATATCGCCGAGATCGGCGTGGCGGTGCTGGATCATGACGTGTTCTTCCCCGACAGTTCCGAGATAATGACCGTACCGATGACTTTTCGTCCATCGGGGCAGAGGCTCCATGACAGCCCCGGGGACGGCTGATACAGTGGCGCTTATGAAATATGCCCGTTTCACCAGCCGCTCCGTGTTTCTGGCCCTGTCGTTGCTTTCGGCCTGCGCCGCCAGCGATGCGTCCTTTGGGTCGGAATACCCTGCCGGCGCCTTCGGCCAGTTCCTCGCCGGACGGTTCGCGATGGCCGCCGCCGATCCCGACGCCGCCGCCACGGCCTTATCCAAAGCGGTGGCCCTGGCGCCAAACGAGCAGGATGCGGTTGTGCAGGCTTTCCTGGCCAACCTCGCCGCCGAACGACCCGACGCGCTGCCCCTGGCACGTCGCATCCCGGAAAATCAGATCGCTCAGCTCGTGCTGGCAGACGACGACATGCACGCCGGGCGCTGGGAAGCTGCTGAAAAGCGCTACCACAGCCTGCCGCGCCAGGGTCTGACACAACTGCTGCAACCCTTGCTGGCAGCCTGGGCACAACAAGGCGGAGGACAAACCGACGCTGCCTTGGCCACCTTGCGACCCTTCGCCGAGAATCCCCGGTTTCGCGGCATCTTCGGTCTGCACGCTGCCATGATCGCCGACCTCGCCGGACGCCAAACCGGGGCCGACCGCTATTACGATGCCATTAATGGCGACGGCGCGGACGCCAACCTCCGGCTGGCACAAACACTCGCCAGTTGGCAGGCTCGAAATGGCCAAATCGAAGAGGCGCGACGCTCGCTGACCGCCATCGCCGACCGGACGCCGGAAGTACGCATCGCCCTACGCGATATACTGGCGCATATCCAGGATCGCCCCGTCGCCACCGTACAAGAAGGCATCGCCGAGTCTTACGTTGTGCTGGCGGCCGCGCTGCGCGCTCAAGATCAAAACGACCTCGCGCTGCTGATGCTGCAACTCGCGTTCCGCGTCCGCCCCGATTTCTCCACCGCGCGGTTGATGCAAGAAGAAATCCATACCGCCGGAAAGCATTACGGCCTCGCTCTGAAAGCGGTGGAATCCATACCGCCGACGGACCCACTGATCTCGATCGCGCGGCTACGCCGGGCGGCCCTGTTGGCGCAGCTCGATCGCACCGACGATGCGATCGCCGCGTTGAAATCGATCGCCACCGATTATCCCGACAGCGCCCTGCCGGATATTCAGTTGGGCGATATCCTCCGCGTCAAACGCCGCTTCGAGGACGCGATCGCCGCCTATTCCAGAGCAATCGCACGGATCGATATACCGCGGAAATCGGACTGGGCGGTGTTCTACGACCGAGGCGTCGCTTACGAGCGCGCGGGCAAATGGCCACTCGGGGAGGCCGATCTGAAACTGGCGCTACAATTGTCCCCGGGCCAACCCTTCGTGTTGAACTACCTCGGCTATACCTGGGCCGACATGGGCCGCAACCTACCCCTCGCCCGCGAAATGCTCCAAATCGCCGCCGCCGCGCGGCAGAACGACGGCGCGGTGACCGACAGCCTAGGTTGGGTCCTATATCGTCAGGGCGATGTCGGCGGCGCCCTGCGCCTGCTCGAACGCGCCGTAGAGTTGGAGCCGGAGGATTCCGCTATCACCGACCATCTCGGCGACGTCTATAACGCGGCCGGGCGCAAATTGGAGGCGCGCTACGAGTGGAAGCGCGCACTGACCTTGAACCCAGCGCCCGAAGACGTGCCGAAATTGGAGGAAAAACTGAAGAATGGACCGAGCGGCCCGTGACCGACTCCGAATCGGCTCCGGCCAAGATCAACCTATTTCTCCATATCGTTGGCAAGCGAGCGGACGGATATCATTTACTGGATAGTCTCGCGGTCTTCGCCGGCATCGGCGACCGGCTATTCGCCGAACCGTCCGACGGATTGTCGCTTCGCCTGATCGGCCCTTTCGCTGCCGGACTCGACGGCGAATCGGACAACCTCGTGCTCCGCGCCGCACGGGCACTGGCCGAGGCCGCCGGACTGCCGCCCCGCGCAACTTTGGTGCTGGAGAAAAATCTGCCGGTCGCGTCCGGTATCGGAGGCGGTTCGGCCGATGCGGCGGCAGCCCTGCGGCTATTGTCACGCTTGTGGGGCATCGGCCTCGATCGCACGGTTCTACACGCCATCGCCACCCGCCTGGGCGCCGACGTGCCGGTTTGCCTGGGCAGCCGTCCGACTCGGATGCGCGGCATAGGGGATCGGCTCGATCCCGCCCCACACCTGCCCGATTGCGGCCTGCTGCTGGTCAACCCCGGTGTCGCGCTGGGAACCGCCGATGTTTTCCGAGCGCGACAGGGCGGATTTTCCGGGCCGGTCGCTTTGCCTCGGGCTTGGGATAGTGCCGCGACAATGGCCGAAGGGCTGCGCGGACTATCCAACGATCTGCAACCGCCCGCTATCGCCCTCCGCCCCGCTATAGGCGACGTCATGTCCGCGATCGCCACTCAGCCTGGCTGCCTGCTGTCCCGCATGAGCGGTTCCGGCGCGTCGTGTTTCGGAATCTTTGCTAGCGCGAGGGAGGCCGAAGAGGCGGCCTCGGCCCTATCACCGCGCGGTTGGTGGTCGTGGGGTGGGCCAATTGGCCACTAAGTCGGCGGTTGCGACGATTTCCTAGCCCCCCCCACATAACATGCTTGCCGCGAAAGCCGACCCGACTTATCAACGCGGCGCGCGATGGGGTGTCGCCAAGCGGTAAGGCAACGGATTTTGATTCCGTCATACGGAGGTTCGATCCCTCCCACCCCAGCCAAACGCAAAAGGGTTATTAACGACTGCCGCCGAAGCCCAGGAAACCGGCATTCGGCACCGGCGCCCCGCCATCGGTCGGATACGTCCGTTGGGTTGCTACCGGCGCGGATCGCGAGGGCTGCACCGCTGCCACCGGCGTTGCTCGCCTAATGGGTGCAGGTTGAGCGACAACGGCGCTGCGGACACCACCCACCTTCGACGCTCTGCCAGCGCCATCGGCATCGCGCAGGGACAGCAGCAGGAACGCGATGTCGTTTTGCCCAATGTCGACTGCCAGTTCCAGCGCCGTCAGTCCAAGCACGTTGCGTGCGTTAAGATCGGCGCCACGGGTCGCGGCATCGCGCGCGGCAGGCGAATCGCCGCGATTGACGGCATCGAACAGCGCCTCTGTCGGGCCCATTTCGCTGGGCGGCTTAGTCAACGGGGCCGCGCCGGATTTGGAATGGGTGCCAGGAATTGCCGCCGGTTCCGCAGGCTTGGGTGCTACGACACCCCGCCCCGCCCCGCCGCTAGCGATGTTACCGGCACCTGGCACGCCGCTCGAACCGCCGAGTTGCGCGAACGCGGGCGACGTCAACACGAAGCCGGTGAGCAGAAGAACAGGGAAGCGTGCGCGAATTTGCATGGCGATCCACATGACGAGAGACAGGTCAGCCCCGGTTCAACCACCAGAACCCAGCATTCAAATAGGCCGCATAGAGCGACCACGCCAGATAGGGCAGCAACAACCAAGCCGCCAGCGGGCGCCGCCGATAAAACATGCCGATAGTTGCCCCGGTCGTCGCCAGCATCGCCGCGATAACAAGCAAAGCCAGCCCGGGATTCCGCACACCGAAGAATGCTGGCGACCACGCCGCGTTGGCCGCGAGTTGCCAGCCCCAACTCCGCAGCGCTCGGCGGCTGCCAGGCCGCAGCCACACCAGCCATCCGGAAACCCCGATGACCACATATAGCAACGTCCATACCGGAGCGAAGACCCAGTTCGGCGGGGTGAAAGGCGGCGCGGTCAATAACGGATACCAGGTCCTGACCGCATCCGCAGTGACCGAACCACCTGCGGCCCCGACCAGCAGACACAGGCCGACAAAACCGAACAGTGCAGCCACTGCGCCGGGAATCGGTCGACGTTCGCGTCGTGTTGAATGCCGGAAAACACGCCCCCCTGCGTCAAAGCCTTACCAGCCGTTTATCCGCGGCCATATGGCGACAACTTCGTCCCCGCCGTCTACCACGAAATAGCGATCGTGCGCGGCGGCAGTCATGCAAGTGTGATTGGGGGCGATCCGTAACAGGCCGCCTATCGGCAAATCGATCGGGCGAGCAGGGTCCATCTCGATCACCCCGTGTTCCTGATAAGCGCGGCGAACCAAGGCGTTGCCATAGGCACGTTGGCCCAACATATCCAATGCGAGACCGAAACCATAGTCGCGCGGCGCGGATTCGGTGCTGCGGTCCTTCGACAGCGCGAGGCCTCCGGCGTCCACCAAAATGCGTCCCGGCCGCTTGCCGATGACGCTAGTCAGCACCGTGACCGCAATCCCGTCCATGCCATGGGTTTCGATTTCCGCCTGAAACAGATCTCCGAACATGTAGACCCCGGCGCGCACTTCGGTCAGCCCAGCAAGATTTTCGGCATGCCGAGCGGTAGGGGAACTGCCGGCGGATACGAGAGAAATCTCGTGCCCCGCCTCCCGCAGGCGTGTCGCCGCTCGGGTCACGCTGCCACGCTCCTGCTCGGCGATGCGCGACATCTCTCGCGCACCGCGTCCGGCATATGACTGGCCGGCATGCGTCATAACGCCGGTCAGCGCCGGCCCCAGGACCGTCGCGATATCGATCAACAGATCGCTATCGGGATCGACGCCACCGCGTTCCTCCCCGCAATCGACCTCGATCAACGTGCGCGGCGGCTTATCCAGAGTGGCGATAATAGCGGCCATATCGATGTCGTCGGTAATGACAACGATATCCGCCCCGGCCTCGTTCAGTTGCACCACGTGTTCGAGTTTTCGCGGAGTGATACCGACGGCATAAAGGATGTCGACGATCCCGTGGCTGAAGAAATATTCGGCCTCGGCGACAGTGGACACAGTGATGCCGCCGGCCTGCCCCTCGATGGCCAGCCGGGCGACGTCGATCGATTTGGCGGTTTTCATGTGGGGGCGCAGGGGCACTCGCAGGCGGGACAGATGCCCGGTCATAGCGCGCAGGTTGCGGTTCAAAACCGTGCGATCCAGCACCAAGCAAGGAGTGGGAAGGTCGGCGAGTTTCATACGGGCGGTGTCCACATTGCGGTATCGTCGATCGGTAGCACCGGGCGCGGCATCTTCCGCCACGGGAAACGCGACAAAATGGGACTGGTCAGGCCTGGAGCATCGACCTCGACCACATCCTGGTGGCGGAAAAATTCGTCGAAACCACCCCGGAAATGACCGCGCGATTTAACCACGACGACCCGGGCAGCGGCGACGTCCAAGCCGAAGCATTCGAAGAAGATGGGGTCGGCGCATTGGTAGCGCAAGCCGACGACCACGACGGTGATTCCTGCTATATCCAGCGCGACTCCGACACCGATGTCGAGCGTGTTATTGGCATAAATGCCACGCCGACCGGTCAGGAATTGCGGCGCGAAAGCGCGGACGGTAGCCTCGACGGCGAAGGGCTTGGAGAATTCGTCGCCACCTTCCCGATTGAAGTGCGCGGTGAAGGTCGCACCGACGCCGTGCAGGCGAGCCTCGGCGGCCAGTGCGGGATCGTGGATAACGCCGACGAGCGCGTCTTTAACACCTGCTTTCAGAAAAGCTTCCAGAATCCACATCGTGTTGCCGCGCCCGCCGCCACCGGGATTGTCAGCGACATCGGCGAATACCAAAGCGTGGGTCGAACGGTCCTCCGTGGATTTGGCTTTCACGACCGCGTCGTCCAGCGCGGTCAACGCCGGTTTGAATTGGTCCCGCCGTTCCCACCCAGCGGCGGCAATTTCCATCGATAAAGCCTGAGCGGCCTCGGCGTCGGTCGCGGTGACGATGGCGGTCAGGCCATTGAACGGCGTGTCGGCATAGGCGAACCCGCCCATAACCGACACATTCAGCACCCGCCCGGCATAAGGTGCTTCCCGCATGCGCCGTTGGCCGAGGTCGATCAGTTCTCCGTAGGGGCGGTGATGCGCGTCCTGGCCGGTCAGCATGGTGACGGTCGGCGGTACGATCGGCAGACGAACATGGGCGAGGAAAGTCTTCGTCCCAGCGATCAGCTGGCGCATGATCTGCGCCGACTCGGCGCCTCGCGCCCGCATGTCCAAATGCGGATTAGTGCGGTAGCCGATATAAGCATTCACCAATTCCACATTGGACACCGATACATTGGCGTGCAGGTCGTAGGATGCGACCACGGGAATGTCATTGCCCCGGACACGGCGAATCATTGCCAACAAGGTGCCCTCGGGGTCGTCGTCGTCGGTGGTCAGGCCGGCGCCGTGGAGCACGCAATAAATGCCGTCGAGGTGCCCGGCACCGCGTAAATCTTGCTCCCAGTGTTCCATCAGCCGCCCAAAAAACATCGCCTCCACCGGCCCATTAGGCTCGGCCATCGCCAACAGGCTCGGCACTGGCTCCCATGCGCCAGCCGCGTCCATGTCGGCGACGAAACCGGGCATCTCGCCCAACATCGCCGGTGCGGGAAGACGGGCATTGGTCAGCATGGCCGGCCCGCCCATCAAAGTGCGGGCCTCGAAATCCTCCTGCGTGGCAACTGGGGCGAAGCGGTTGCACTCGATGGAGAATCCCAAAAGGGCGATTCTCGTGCGCCCACTATGGCCGGTCGGCTCTGTCACAATACCACTCCCAATATTTCCGCAATTCGCGGAGTCGCCTTCAGTCCGCTGCCGGTCAGGACTAGCACCGTCGTTTGCTCTGGCGCGATCGCCCCCGATGCCAGCAATTTGGCCAAAGCGGCCGCCGCTTGCGCCGCGGTGGGTTCGACGTAAATACCCAGCGCCGCCAAATCCAGAGTCGCACGGACGATCTCGGCCTCGGCTAAATGCACCGCGCCGCCGTTTGTTTCGCGGAGCGCACCCAGCACTTCGCGCAACCGCAACGGCTGGGCGATGGCAGTACCTTCGGCGATCGTGGCGCGGGTTGCAGCGGGTAGGAGCGTGTTGCTGCCGGCCAGGAATGCTGCGGCGATCGGGCCGCAATTTTCCGGCTGAGCGGCAAAAATACGCGGCATCCGGTCGATCTGCCCGGCCCGCAGCAGCTCGGCGAACCCAATCTCGCAGCCCAGCACATTCGATCCGGCACCGCAGGGGGTGATAATATTGTCGGGCGCGCGAAAGCCCAAATCCTCCCACAATTCGTATGCGAGGGTCTTGGTACCGTGCAGGAAGAACGGGTGCCAGTTGTGGCTGGCGTAAAAGGTCGTTTCGGCGCGCGCGACCGCAGCATCGGACGTGGCTTGGCGATTGCCGGGGATCAGTTCGACGTCGGCTCCGTGCGCCCGCATTTGCACCGTCTTGGCCGGGCTCGTGGAATCCGGGGCCATGATCGTCGCCCTCATCCCCCCGGCGGCGGCATAGGCGGACACAGCCGCGCCGCCGTTGCCGGAGCTGTCTTCCAACACGTGCGTCACGCCCTGCGCTTTCAGGAAGGACAACATGACGCTCGCACCACGATCTTTGAAACTGCCGGTGGGCATAAACCACTCGCACTTCAAGTGGACGTCGGTGCCATGCAGGCTGCGCGGAATGAGCGGTGTGCAGCCCTCCCCCATCGAGATCGGCGCATCGGTCCGCATCGGAAACGCCGCGCGATACCGCCAAAGGCTACGCGTGGCGGTATCGATGTCGGCGCATCCGATCCCTGGCAGCGGCGTCAACAACAACGGTGCATGGCCCGGTCCGCACCAGCGCGGTCGGTCGAGGGGAAAAGTCTGCCCGGTGCGGGGATCGAGGTAGGCGGTGCTCATACGAAGAGTGTGCGCGGCACCGGCCTTTGCCTCAAGGGGTCATGCGGCAACATGTTGCGTTGTTGCCGGCACGGTGCGCTCGACGAAGCGCTGGAATGTGGCGGACTGACGACCCTCCAAGAACTCCACATGCAGATCGCCGTTTTTCTCCCGACTGCGGACGACGAAACCTGCCTGGATATCGCCCCCGTCCCGAGCAAGGGTCAGTGTGCCCTGACCTTGGATGTCGTCTCGAAGATCGGCGATCCAAGCACCGCCACGCGAAATATCGCGCACCATGGCCCGCGCGTCGACGCCGGAGCCGGTCCGGACAGTACACGTCTCGTTAACAGGAATGCGCGGCTCTTTGCGTCGTTCCGCATCCGACGTGGCCGTCCGCACCACCCGCACCACCGTAGTACGCAACATTTCAATCGCAGTAGCCAGATTCGCAGAACCTTTGCGCATTTCGCCGGCTCGATCGCCAACCGCAACCGCATCGCGCGACACTTCCGCGATGCTCTCGGCGACCTGATGCGCGGCCGAGGCCGTCTCGGTCACGTTGCGCGCGATCTCCTGAGTCGCGGCGGCTTGTTGTTCGACCGCCGCTGCAACCGCCACGGATACCTCGGCGATCTCGGCGATGGTTCGACCGATATCGGCCACCGCCGTAACCGCCGCGCCGGTCGCGGTTTGCATTTCCGAGGCTTGACGGGTGATTTCCTCGGTGGAATGCGCCGTTTGTCGGGCCAGACTTTTCACCTCGCTTGCCACCACGGCAAAGCCCTTACCGGCATCGCCCGCTCGTGCCGCCTCGATCGTCGCGTTCAGTGCCAGTAGATTGGTCTGACCGGCGATGCCATTGATTAGCTGCACCACGGTTCCAATGCGATCGGCCACGCCCGCCAACAATCCCAATCGTTCGCGTGCGAGTTCGCCGCCCTCGACCGCACGCCGCGACACTTCCGCCGCTTGCGCCACCTGGGCGGAGATCTCGCGGATGGATGCCGTCAATTCCTCGGTCGCAGCGCCCACGGCTTGCACGTTGGTCAATGCGGAGTTCGCCGCATCGGCAACACCGCCGGCATGTCCGCCGACGCGCGCAGCAATATCGGCCATGCCCTCGGCCTCCCGCGCCATGCCGCCGGTCTGCTCCGCCACGCTATCCATGGCAGTGCGGGCCTCGCGTTCGACGGTATCGGCCATCGCCGCGATAGCGGTTTTACGTGCTTCCACAGCGAGCCGCTCCTGTTCGGCCCGTTCGAAATCGACGAAAGCGAGGCGAGCACGCATCGCACGCAACAGCGAAATGACAGGCCAAAACTCACGCGTCGTCGGCGAAGGAATTTCGCTAGTCAGATCCCCGGCGGCAATGGCTTCGAAATGGCGTGCCATATCCGCTAGCGGTCGCCGAACCGTCCGCATTAAAGACCAGCCGAGCAATGCCGCCAGCAACGCGAGGCCCAATGCACCGACCGTGACGGCCGTTGTTCGTCCGGCGAAGGATTGTTTGGCGTTCGTATATTCTTCGAGCGCGACACGTTGTTGTAGCTCGACGAGTGCAGTCAGCTTCGATAGCGCATCGCCAAGCAGCGGGCCGATTGTTTCTATCAGTAGTTTTTCCAGTTTGACTCCATCGGCTTCCTCGGCGCGTTGCATCGCCGGACGCAGTCCCTCCGATACGAATAGCGTTCGACTTGCTTGGAACGCGCGCGCCAGCCCCTCTTCTTCCGGTGTCAGATAGGTCGCCATATATTCTGCCCAGACTTTGTCGGTCCGCGCCACGTTCTGCCTTATCGACTCCATATGCTCGGGTTTGGCTTTGTTCCCACCTTTCAGTTCCAGCACAGCCAGGGAAACCGACTGAGTGTTCTGTTGTACAAGTATCATGATCTCGCCCAATTGACCCAGCGCGACGACACGGTCTTCGTAGACGGTGCGCAAAGCTTCGTTCGATCGGGCCATGCCGAGCAGGCCGCCGGCCCCGACGAGAACGATGCCGAGGATGAGGGTGGCGAAAATGCCAACCAGGCGACCGGTCATGCTGGACCAAAATGCACGCAGCCGAGCCGATAATCCTGTGCGGATCAGTTCCCCGTCGCGTAAGCCGTGGCTTTTGTCGCCGGATCGCATACGCCGGTAGGCATCCTCGGCTTCTGCAACTTTGTCCCGCGACGGTCGCCCACGAATGGAGATATAGCCCTTAACCACGCCGTTTTCGACGACCGGCGCGACGTTAGCTCGGACCCAATAGTGATCGCCGGTCTTGGTGCGATTTTTGACCAAACCTTCCCACGGACGCCCTGCTTTCACTGTGGACCAGAGGTTAGCAAAGGCCTCGGACGGCATTTCGGGGTGGCGTATCAAATTGTGCGGCGCGCCCAAAAGCTCCTCCCGCGTGAATCCGCTGACGGTCGCGAACCCTCTATTCACGAACGTGATGCGGCTCTCCAAATCGGTCTGAGAAACGAGCAATTCCCCTTCGGGAAATATCGTCTCCCGACCGGTGATGGGCTGGTTGTCGCGCACGGCTCTACTCCTCGGCAAAAAGCTGCGACGCGCATTCGAGCAGGAAAAGGTTAATAAATCGTTTACGCCCGGGATATTTTTCTGGGCCGGACGCGCTATTCTCCCAGGGCAACCAACACAAGGAGACGAACCAATGGCATTCTTCGAACTGCGCCAATACAAGCCCTGGCCCGGCAAGGTCGATGCATGGGTCAAAATCATGGAAGAGGAAATCATCCCCTTCCAGGTGTCCAAAGGCATGGTCATCTGCGGCAGCTACAAAGGCGAGACCGACGAAGAGGTCTACGTCTGGATCCGCCGCTTCGACAGCGAAGAGCAGCGCGTCCAGCAGTACAAGGACGTCTACGAGAGCGATTTCTGGAAGACCCAGATCGCCCCGCGCGTGCCGGAGTACTTGGATCGCCCGGCGATCAAGGTGACCCGTCTGGTAGCGACTCCGCGCTCGCCGGTGCAATAGGTCGCCAGAAAAAGGCACTCTCCTCCCTCATAAGGAAGGGGAGTGCTTTTACCCTGCCAGCACCGACGCGATTTCCGCGAGCGTCGGCACCCTATCCGCCGGCCCCATCGTCGCCAGCGTCGGCGTCGCTCGGAAATGCCGCATCGCCGCGCGCTGGATGTCTTCCGTTGCGACCGCGTCGATTTTAGCCACCGTTTCCCGCGTCGGCAGCACCCGACCGAACAGTTGGATTTGCCGTGCGAGTTGTTCGCAGCGGCTACCGGTGCTTTCCAGCGACATCAGCAATCCGGATTTCACCTGGGCGCGGGCGCGGTTC
>JBAXFK010000038.1:0-23783 GCA_037139955.1 Rhodospirillales bacterium | reverse complement strand
GTGTGGATAGTGCCGAGTGGACGGATGATGCGGTCGGTCATACCGGGTAACTTGCACGTCCTGCCCTTGACTCGAAACCCGCCCTGCCTGTTCATCGCCGCCGAACGAAGGGAGACGGTGAGACGCCGATGGCATTGAAATCGAAAGAGGTCGGCAGCTTCCGCGACGCAATCGCGGATATTCCCGACGGCAGCACCATCGGCTTCGGCGGATTCGCCATGCCGGGTGTCGCGTTCAACTTGATCAAGGCACTGCTAGACCAAGGCGCGAAACGCCTGACGTTGGTTGGCAACACCACCGGCGGCGCCAACGTGCCGCGCATGCCGGACATGGGCATGCTGGTGGAAAATGGACAGGTTGCTAAGGTGATCTGCGCCTTTACCGCTGCGACCCGTCCGACCGATGTGTTGCCGTTCACCAAATATTACGAATCCGGCGAATGCGATGCCGAATTGGTGCCGCAAGGCACGCTGGCGGAACGTTTGCGTGCGGCCGGTGCCGGCATTCCCGCGTTCTACACGCCGACCGCCGTGGGCACGGAACTCGCCGAGGGTCGCGAGACCAGGGTGATAAATGGCCGCGAATATTTGCTCGAATACGCGCTGCCGCTGGACTACGCGTTCATTCGCGCCCGCCGCGCCGATACGTTCGGCAATCTGCAATTCCACCGTGCGCAACGGAATTTCAACCCCGTGATGGCCACCGCCGCCCGAGTGACCATTGTCGAAGTGGACGAACCCATCCTGCCGCTCGGCGCGATCGATGCGGACCAGGTTCATTGCTCCGGCATTTTCGTGCATCGTGTGGTGCAGGTTCCCCCGGAACCCGAGGGATTATGGCCCACCCGCCGTCAGGAGCGCCGGAGATGAGCGACGCAGCGAAAGGCTTAAACCGCCAGCAAATGGCGGACCGCATGGCATTGGAATTTCGCGACGGCTGGATCGTGAACCTAGGCGTTGGCATTCCGACAATGTGTTCCAACACCGACCTCGGGGAGGTGGATTTTATCTATCATTCCGAGAACGGTGTGATCGGCTACGGCCCGGTGGCGCCGGCCGGAGAGGAAGACCTTAATCTGGTCAATGCCGGCGGGCAGAATGTGACGATGAACCCGGGCGGTTCGATCGTGAACCATGCGGATAGTTTCGGCATTATCCGGGGCGGGCATATCGACGCGACCGTGATGGGCGCTTACGAAGTGTCGATGACTGGCGACTTCGCCAACTGGAAGCTCAAGGGCCAGAAGGGCGGCGGCATCGGCGGCGCGATGGATTTGGCAGCCTGTGCCAAGCGGGTATTCATCATCCTTGAACACGTAACCCGCCGCAACGAACCGCGTCTGGTGGCGAAATGCGCGTTGCCGATCACGGCCAAGGGCGTGGTGACGCTTGTGTCTACCAACTACGGCCTGTTCGAACCGACCGGGACCGGCTTTTTGCTGCGAGAAATCGCACCTGGGCTGACGGTGGACGAGATCCGGGCCACGACCGGCGGCGTACTGACGGTGGCGGACAATTTGAAAGCCGTGAAACTGGCGGGGTAACGCCAGTTTGGTTGCGGACGATACGATATTCGCCGTTGCTTCGGGCGCAGGGCGCGCGGCCATCGCGGTCATGCGCCTCAGCGGGTCGTTGTGCCATCGGACTATCGCGGCCTTGTGTAGCGGGCAGGTTCCCGAACCCCGTCGTGCCAGCTTGCGTCGTTTGCACGATGACGACGGTGCGGTGCTGGACCGAGCGATGGTCTTGTGGATGCCCGGCCCCGGCACTTACACGGGGGAAGACACGGCCGAGTTGTTCCTGCACGGCGGGCGCGCGGTCACCGAAGGGGTGGCGATGGCCTTGGTCGGACTGGGCCTGCGCCCTGCCGAACCCGGCGAATTCACGCGCCGCGCGTTCCTGAACGGCCGCATGGATTTGGTCGAGGCCGAGGCGGTCCACGACCTTATTTTCGCCGAAACCGAAGCGCAACGACGGCAGGCGCTACGGCAACTCGATGGCGAACTCGGGCGTGTCTACCGAGATTGGTCGGATCGGCTTCGTTTCATGTTGGCGCAGCAGGAAGCATTGATCGATTTCCCCGACGAAGACCTGCCGCCCGAGGTCGAAGCCGAACTCGTTGCCACATTGATGTCGTTGCGGTCGGATGTCGCCGCGCATCTGAACGACGCCCGTCGGGGGGAAAAGCTGCGGGAGGGACTGGTTTTCGCCATTGTCGGTCCGCCGAACGTTGGCAAATCGTCGCTCATCAACGCGCTGGCGGAACGGGATGTCGCCATTGTTTCCTCCATCCCCGGAACCACGCGCGACGCCCTTGAAGCCCGCGTCGTACTGGGCGGCGTGCCGGTGACGTTGGTAGATACAGCGGGATTACGCGAAACCGCCGATGCGATCGAAGCCGAGGGCGTACGCCGTGCCTTGGTGCGTGCCGAAGATGCCGATCTAATCGTCGAGGTTTCCGATTCAGGGCATTTCGCCGACGAGCCTGCCAGCCTGCGCATTATGGTTGCCAACAAATCCGACCTCGGCCAACCCGCCCAGGCCGGTGCGGTGGCGGTCAGTGCGTTAACCGGCGACGGGCTCGATGTATTGCGCGATCGGTTGGCCGTCGCAGCCCGAACCATGACCGAAACGGCTGGGCCGCCGCCGCTGACACGCGCCCGCCATCGCGCGGCATTGCTGGAAGCGTTAGATCGTCTAGACACCGCTATCGAAACGGATTTACCGGAACTCCGGGGCGAGGATTTACGACTGGCCCTGCGCGCGATCGGCCGGATCGTCGGGCATGTCGGGGTCGAGGACATTCTGGATACGTTGTTCGGGCAATTTTGCATCGGGAAGTAGCGCCGGTCTATGATCGGTCGCATCGGAAGGGAACAAATCATGGGACCGAAACTCGTCGACTATTTGCTCTACGAAAAAGAGGCTAACGGCATCCTCTGGATCAAATTCAATCGTCCCGAGCGGATGAATGCTCTGGTGGGGACTGCCGAGGAGGGCAGCACGGTTGCCAAGGTCGGCGAGTATATGCGCGCCGGCGACGACGACCCGGATGTGCGCGTGATCGTGCTGACCGGCGTGGGGCGCGCGTTCTGTGCCGGTGCCAATCTGGCGTCGCGCGAAGGTGCCAGTGTAGTGGGGGAGAATTTCTCCGGTGCGCGCGGTTCGCACGAAGGGCCTGACGCCGCTCGGCAGCATTTCTTCCACGGCTTCACGGATTTGCATCGCGATATCTCGTTGATTCGTAAGCCCACCATTGCGATGATCAATGGCGCTGCCGTCGGATCGGGCATGGATATGTCGTTGCACTGCGATATCCGTATCGGTTGCGAACGAAGCCGTTTCATCGCGTATCACAATGCCGGTCAAATTATCGAGAACGGCGGTTGCTACTATCTGCCGAAAATGATCGGCCTCGGCCGCGCCTTGGAGTTGGCGTATACCGGCGAAGTGAATGCCGAAACGGCGTATCGTTGGGGTATGCTGAACCATATGGTTCCGTCTGAGGAACTGGAATCCTTCACCCGAGCGCTGTGCGAGAAGATGCTGGGGATTCCGCCGCTGGTGCAGTGGATCAGCAAGCGCGTGATGCGCGCGGCGCAGGATAGCACGCTGGAGCAGACGATGGTTCTGACCTCCAACGCTGGTGGGATTTTGCAGCAATCCGAGGATGCCAAAGAGGCGAGGAAGGCATTCGTCGAGAAGCGCAAAGGCAAATTCCACGGGCGGTAATCACGCCGCTTCCCCTGCGGCGTGGCCGCTGGCGGTCGCGAACAGCATCTCTTGCGGTGCTCTCGCGTCGCCGACGGCGACCACCGCGATCCCGGCGGCGCGTAGCGGTGCGGCTAGCGCGTCGTTCGGTCGGCGCGGTGTTGCGTAAGTCAGTAGCGCAACGTCTTCGATGGTTTGGATATCGCCGTTGTAGACGTTGACGATATCTAGGCGACCTTCGGCGCAGGAGTCGCTCCAACAGGGTTCGGCGAGCACGACGATTTCGATCCGTTGTTCCGCCATACGTCGCAATATTCCTTGCCGTGTCGTCATGGCGACATCGGTTGCGATCGTGTCTCGGGGCGTGACGATCACGACACGATTGAAACGGGCACGCAATGCTTCGGCAGCGGCGTAGGTGCCTTCGGTATGGTCGGCGTCGAACAGAACGGCGGTACCGGGTTGGCGGCCTTCGTGGCGCAAGACCTCGGTCATCGCGGTACGTAAATCGGTTACCCAACCTTCGACTTGCACGTCGGCCGGTAACCAGTCCGGGGGAATCATCGACGAACCCGTTGCCAGGATTGCAATGTCAGGGCGCAGCGCGATAATTTTATCTGCCGAAATAACCCGCCCCAGAACGAAACGCGCGCCGGCTCGGCGTGCCGCGACGGTTTGGTAATCGTAAATAGACGAAACGGTTTCGCCGCCGGGCAATTGTTCGCGCAGATAGGCCTTGCCGCCGATCCAATCGGATGCACCGAATACCGTGACGTCGTGCCCGCGCGCGGCGGCGACCCAGGCGGTTTCCATTCCGGCGATGCCCGCTCCGACAATGACGATGCGTTTCTTTGCGGCGGTCGGAGTTGGGATGAAATCGACCTCGTCGGCTCGGGCCACACGGGGATTGTTCACGCAGGCGATGGGGATATGCATCATGATGATGGCCGCCCAGCAGGTGTTGCAGGACAGGCAATAGCGAATATCCCAACTCCGTCCGGCCGCCGCTTTTTTCGGCCATGCCGGATCGGCAACCAATGGCCGACCGAGGGCCACTAGCGATGCCTCCCCGCGCGCCAAAATACCATCCGCTTCGGCTGGGTCGGTAATGCGACCCAGTGCCATCAGCGGCACGCCGTTCAGCGCGTGCCGTAATTCCCGGATCGCCGGCATATAGGGCATCGGCGGGCCGTGCCGGTCGGGTGTGTGCATTTCCAACGTGCGAGCATGGGCGCCACCGGCGAAACAAACGTAATCCGCTTCGCCCGATTTCGTTAACAGATCTGCAACGATCGCGGCTTCGGTCGGGCCGATACCGCCTTTAAGCCCGTCGTCGACAGGAAGTTTCAGGCCGACAATGAAGCCGGTGCCGCAGGCGTCGCGCAAGCCCGAAACGACCTCGGCCACGAAACGGATACGGTTTTCCCAACTGCCGCCGTATTCGTCGTCGCGCCGGTTCGACCAAGGGGATAGAAACTGATGAAACATGTGCCCATGCGCGCCCGAAATCTCGACGCCGGAAAAGCCGCATTCCTGCAAATGCAACGCAGAATCGGCAATCTCGGTTACCAATCGCCGAATATCCGCGACTGTTAACGCGCGCGGTACCGTCCAGGACAAATCGTCGGGCAGGGCGGACGCACCCACCGCTTCCGGGTTGCGGCCGGGGAAATGTCGCCCGCGTCCGGCGTCTTGAATTTGGCCGAGTAGCCGGCAGTTCTGCGATTCCACAGCGTCGGCGAAACGTTTCAGGCCGTCCGCGTCGTCGCGTCGCCACACTTGCACGCGCGGAATCCCCGCTTGATGCCGCATGGTTGCCAATGGTTCCGTTATCGTCATCGCCGCGCCACCCGCCGCGCGATTGGCATGATATTGAATCATGCGGTCGGTGACGCGGCCGGCGGGCGTCGACAGCAGACTCATGGAGGCATGCACCACGCGGTTGCGCAATGTTTTGCCCGCCAACTGGAACGGGGTGAACAGGCTGTGAAAATCGGACATGGTCGAATGGTCCTCCGGCGTCGATCTTGTCTTGTCCGGGGCCTCGCGCCTAGGCTGAAGTCCAAAGCGAGGGAGAAGCCGCCATGCTGAGCGTCGAACCGACCGGTACGATCCTGGGTGCCACCCTGAAGGGCATCGATCTGAAACAAGATCCGAGCCCGCACGATTTCGCCACCATCCTGCGGGCGTTGGGGGATTATGGCGTGCTGCGCTTTCCCGGGCAGTGGTTGGATGCGGCGGAATTGAAGGCATTTTCGGCGCGATTCGGGGAAATTCAGGTACTGCGCGGTAACTCCAATCACGAACCGGGCATGCCCGAGGTCACGATCCTATCCAACGTGAAAAAGGACGGAAAACCGATCGGCGCGCCCGATGCGGGGCAGTCGTGGCACACCGACATGACCTACTCGCAGGCTAAAGGCTTCGTGAATGTGCTGTCCGCTTGGAAGGTGCCGTTGCGCGATGGCAAGCCGGTGGGCAACACCGAATTCGCAAATACCCAGGCCGCCGCCGCCGACCTACCGGCCGATATCGTTGCGCGCCTGAGGGGCAAGACCGCAACGCACGATCTCGAAATGTTTTGGGAATATATGCGCCGCGAAAAGGGCAGCCAGCGTCCGCCGATGTCGCCGGAAATGCGGGCGCAGCGACCGCCGGTCCATCATCCCGTTCTGATGAGGCACCCAATCACCGGTCGCGACACGATCTACGTCAACCCCGGCTTCACCACCCAAATCGACGGGATGCCGGCGGAAGAAAGCGCGGAAATGTTGCAGTACTTGCTGGACCACGTATTCCAGGCAAAATACCGCTACGTGCACGAATGGGTGGAAGGCGACCTGCTCCTTTGGGACAATCTCGGTTCATGGCATTTTGCCCGGCCCGATTACGGACCGGATGAGTATCGGTTGATGAAGCGCTGTCAGGTGATGGGCGATAAGATTTTCGATCCGGCATTCGTGCAACAAGCGTTGGCCGCGTAACCGTAACAAAGGGATAAAAACATGATCGGGGAATCGAACGCCGCTTACTACGGCACGCAATATCGCACCGACCCATTCTTGAAAGCATGGCTGGCGAAGCGCCCGACCGAGGCGGCATTGGAACCCGATCTGCCGATTATCGATCCGCACCATCACTTCTGGGATGCGGCCCATCGCGGAACGTATTTTCTGCCCGAATTGTTGGCCGATATCGGCAAAGGCCATAACATCGTCTCGACTGTGTTCCTGGAATGTCAGGCGATGTATCGCAAGGACGGTCCAGCCGAAATGAAACCGGTCGGGGAAGTCGAATTCGTGGCCGGCATCGCCGCCATGAGCGCGTCCGGCAATTATGGCCCTTGCCGTGTGGCAGAAGGCATTGTCGGTCACGCCGACCTAACCATCGGCGCTCGGGTGCGCGATGTGCTGGAAGCGCAGATTGCCGCAGGTGGCGGGCGTTTCCGCGGGATTCGGTACGGCGTGTCGTGGGACCCGAATCCCGAGGTGCAGAAATTCGTGTCCCGATACGTGCCGCCGGGCATTGTAAAGGACCCGACCTTCCGGGAAGGCTTCGGACAATTAGCGAAACTCGGTCTTAGTTTCGAATCCTGGCAGTATCATCCGCAACTGCCCGATGCGATCGATCTGGCGCGCGCCTTTCCCGATACGACCATTATTCTGAACCATGTCGGTGGCGTCATGGGCGTGGGGCCCTACAAGGGGCGCCGTCAGGAAATTTTGACATCGTGGCGCAAGGATATCGCCGCCTTGGCGCAGTGCCCGAACGTTCATGTCAAGCTGGGCGGGATCGGTATGGCATCGTTCGGTTTCGGTTTCCACGATCGGGATTATCCTCCGACTTCGGCGGAGTTGGCCGAAGCCTGGAAAATGTATATCGACCCCTGTATCGAACTGTTCGGTGTGGATCGCTGTATGTTCGAGAGTAATTTCCCGCCCGACAAGCAGTCCGGCGGTTATACCGAGCTGTGGAATGCGTTCAAAATCCTGACGGCCGGAGCCAGTGCCACCGAAAAAAAGGCGCTCTACAGCGGCACGGCGGCTCGGGTTTATAAACTCATCGCACCTTAATCGCCCACGCCAAGGTCGCCCGATCCCAGGATCAGGCGGCCAGCGCTGTGTGACGGCCAAACGTATCCAGGCCGGCCAGCCCTAGATCTTGGGTGGTATCGCTCAGCATAAAGCCCATACCGCGCACGGTCGTATCGGCAACTGTCGCCACGCCGGACGGCTGCGCGGCAAAGACATCGGCGGTGTAATGGACGCCGGTTAGGTCGATACTTTCTACCGGCCCGGCCAGCAAACCCAATCCGGCGTCGCCGAGGGCGGCCGGTTCGGCGAATGCCATGGCCGGCGCATTCAGCCCGATCGTTGCCGGGATAGTAGCGCCCGGTATCGTCTTGGTAAAGCCGATGGCGTCCATAACCCGTAAATCGGCCGCGGTCAGGCTGTTGGCGCCGGTGGAGATGAAGGCGTTATACGGGTCGTTGACCGTCAGGCTATCGCTCGCCCAGTCGCCGTAGTCGGAACTGTTGCTGAAGTTGGCAATGCGCGTCGTGCCATTGTCGATCGAGAAATATTGCGAAGTGCCACCGCTGAATGCGTGAACGCCGGGGGCGGAGTAGCGCATCAGATCCTCGATCCCATAGGGCGAGTATCCCGATGTCCGCCCCATTGCATGCGTGATTTCATGCAAGGCCGCCCCGACCCAAGTGCTGCTGGGGAAGTTGGTGGAAAACCCGATCCGACCGTCCAGGCCGGCATCGTTCCCGGCGATCATGCCCAGCGCCTTTTCTTGGGATCGCCACACGGCAACGTTGCCATTGCCGTTTGGGTTGATCGTTCCTGGCAGCGCCGCGATGGCGGTGGCGTCGTCGGTCGATGTTGCGTGGGCAATCAAGCCCGATTTCAGACCGCTGTATCCAACCCAGATTCCCCCGCTCGGCCCACCCTCGGCGATTCCGGATTGGGTAATGGTCGTTCCGCCGATCTCCCCCCAGCCGACGGCGATGTTGACAACGATGTTGTTGCTGAATGCGTTTTGCAACATGGTCGCAGCGGACTGGATCGCGGTCTTGAAGGCGGCTGGCGCAGCGGCAACGCTGGCATCCCACAACAGGTTGATGTGCAACCCGCCCGCAGCCACGTCGTCGTTCATGATCGTTCCGCTAGCCGATGCAGTGCCCAGTGTGGCGCCACCCGTGGGGTTGGTCAGTGTCACAGCGAAATTTTCGTCCGATTCTACGGTCGTATCGCCTGCGACGTTGACGGTGACGATCTGGCTGGTCTGGCCAGCGGCGAAATTCACGGTTCCCGAGGGCAGGACGCCACCGGTAAAGTCCGCCGTGTTGGCGGTGCTGCTGGAAACCGCCCAATTCGCTGACTGTGCCACACCGGTATAGCCGATGCGGGTGACGGTGAAGGTAAAGGGCGTGGCGCCGCTATTGCCCTCGGCTTTGACTGCGCTGGTCGCCGCGATCGAAAGTTGCGTGTCGTCGTTCAGGATTGTTCCGGTCGCGGATGGGGTGGCGAGCGCGATGCCGGCACTTGGGGAGGATAGGGTGAGGGTGAAGGCTTCGTCGGATTCGACCGTTGTGTCGCCAGCGACGTTGACCGTAACGATTTGGCTGGTTTGACCGGCGGCAAAGCTAACGGTGCCGGACGGGAGCACGCCACCGGAGAAATCGGCCGAGTTGGCGGCACTGCTCGACACCGCCCATTGCGCGCTGGCCGTGCCTACCGTACTGCCGGTGCGGTTCACCGTGAATGTAAAGGGCGTGACGGCGCCCGCAGCGCCTTCGAATTTCGCGGTGGAGGTCGCAACGACCGACAAGCTTGCCACCGCGTCGTCGTTTAGAATCGTTCCAGTAGCCGACGCGATGCCAAGCGTTGCGCCGCCCGTGGGATTGGCCAGGTTGACAGTGAAATTTTCGTCGGCTTCGACCGTTGTGTCGCCGGCCACGTTGACCGTGACGATCTGGCTGGTCTGGCCGACGGCGAAACTCACGATGCCGGACGGCAATACGCCGCCGGTAAAATCCGCGCCGTTGGCGGCGCTGCTGGATACCGCCCAGTTCGCCGATTGTGCCACACCGGTATAGCCAATCCGTGTAACGGTGAAGGCGAATGGATTGGCGCCGCTATTACCCTCGGCCTTGACCGCGCTGGTGGCGGCGATCGAAAGTTGCGCGTCGTCGTTCAGGATCGTTCCGCTAGCGGATGCGGTGCCCAACGTCGCCCCGGCACTGGGGGCGGACAGCGTGAGGGTAAAGGCTTCGTCGGATTCGACCGTCGTATCGCCGGCCACGTTGACGGCGATGACTTGGGTGGTCTGCCCGGCGGCGAAGCTGACGGTGCCCGACGGCAGCACGCCGCCGACAAAATCGGCCACATTGGCGGCACTGCTCGACACCGCCCATTGCGCGCTGGCTGCGACAGCGGTGTTGCCGGTACGGCTAACCGTGAACGTAAAGGGCGTTGTTGTTCCGGTCGCGCCTTCCAGCATCGTCGCCGACGTTGCCGCCACCGACAATGTGGCTTGCGGTGTCGGGGCAGCACCGCCGGGAACATTGGCGACCGAGATGTAGTCCCCGGCTTTTGCCAAGGTCGTCAAGCTGACCTCGAACGTGGTGTCCCAGTATTGGCCGGACGACGACGTGCCCCAGGGGTTGCGGATTTCCAACATTTGTGTGGTTGGGTCGTAGCCGTAGATCGACATGGCGTGGCTCGACACCAACGTGGTCCGCCCCGCGCTATCGGTTGCGTTGGTCCACGAACACAGAACCAAGTCGTAGCCCAGCGATAGGTCGGTTACCAACGTAGACAGGACGGAAGCCGACGATAGTCCCGAAATCGAAGATGTTTGGCCAAGTCTGGCGTTGAAGTTGTAGTCGGTCCATGACGTGCCGTTGGCGCGGAATTCCGACAGCGACGTCGCCCCGGTGATGGCTTCCAGCGCATTCAACGGCCAGCCGCCATTTGCGATGGTCGACCAAGCATTGCCGTAATTGGACGATCCATTGCCGGTGGTCAGGGCGGTTGCCTGGAACTGCGCATACGCTTTCTCGGCCAGCCCGGCCCACATATTCGGCCCGCGATCGAACAGGGTGCCGCCGTTCGCCATGACGTTGTTGACCGTGACATACTGGGCGGCACCGTCGATAAAGAATCGGACGCCATATGTATTGTTACCGTTGTCGGTGAACATCGACTGGATAATCGACGAATTCTGATTCGCAACCTCCGCGAGGCTCGCCAGAAAATAACAATCCCCCATATAGCCCTGATTGATATCGTTCATGCTCGGTCCGCTCGCCGCGAATACCGGCACCGATTCGATCGAATAAGAAACAGTGTAGGGGTTCGATCCGCTCATGAGCAGTTTAGCATTGGGCAGGTCGGTGCCGAGGAACCATTTGCCCACCAGTTCGTTCAACTGCGTGGCGGTGCTGCCAACGCCGAGATTGCCCAGCGCGATCGGGGCAGCCGTGCCGCCCGTCCATTGTGCATTTGCCGCGCTGCCGTTGACCAGCGCATTGGCGATCGACGTCAGATAGCCGGACGTTGTCATGCCGTTGTTGAGATTTGCGGCAACGGTCTTAAGGTCGGCAAATTGCGTGGCGGTCAGGACGCCGGTTCCCAGGGCGGAGCCGATGTTGGCGAACAAGGACTTCAAGCCGGAATACGTGACAGTGCCGTTCGCATCGGCGGCGATCATGTCCGCCTTGATCGAAGCGGTTGTCAGCGTGCTCACCCAAGACGGTACGGCTGCGGTGGCGGATGTTCCGGCCGTGTTGGTGTTTGCGGCTGCCTGCGTTGCCGCCCCGGCGATCGCACTGGTCTGATTGCTCGCGATCGCGAACATCGTGGCGCCGCTATCGCCAGAACCGACATCGATTGTGCTTCCGATGTCGGCGATTGCCGCTGGGCTATCGGCGAATAGCGGATGCTCGCCGCTCAGTCCGGTGCAGAACCAGCATTCGCAGGATTTGATTGCCACGATATTATCCCCCACGGTCCAGGACGGTGTGTATGTCCGGATTCCCCTCCGGCCGCCCTCGTTTTCCAAGTCGGACTATAGTCGGCACATTTCTGTTCGCCAATGGCAAAGATCGCCCGAGCGATTCACAATGTATTGTGGGAGAAATACGGCGGATTATATGTCGGGCAATCGTTTGGAAACCTCCGAGGTTCTTTCGGAATTTCCTGATTTGTTCTTTAAGCGGCGACACTGCCGCCGGTTTCGATGGCGATGTCGTAGATCCCGATCCGCAGTGTACATCCCGGTCGCAGCGGCGTAGGCGTTGCTATGCGCACACCGTCGACGAAGGTGCCGTTGGTCGATTCCAGGTCGGTCGCCACGACCGTTCCATGGGACACTTCGATCCGGCAGTGTTTGCGCGACACTTCGGCTGTCGGCAGCACCAGATCGGCCGGCTTGGAACGGCCGACGATCAGCGGCTTTGTTGTTAGAGCGATGCGGCAGGCGGCGCTCGCGGGTGCGACGATAACGAGGTGGAACCGGAGGCCGCCGAGCGTTGCCTCGGGATCGATCGGCGGGGCGTGGAAACGGGCCGTGCGTTCGGCGGCTTGTTCGCCCGTGTCGAGGGTCGATGCGACTTCGATCGTTTCCCGAGCGAATGCGGCTAGCATCGCATGAAAAGCGTCGGTCGCGGCGGGGGAAAGCGCGATCCGCAGGGCGCGATCGGACCGACGTTCGAACAATCCCAACGCCAGCAGCGCGTTGATATGCTCGCGGACCGTTGCGTTGCCTTGTCCGTTCAATGCGAAAACGGCGGCGGCGAGTTGGTCGGCCAGCAGACCGTCGTCGTGACCGGATTCCAGCATTGTATATCGTTCTTCGATCGCACGGTGCATCGATGTCCAGTACGATGTCGTCATCAAACGGCGCCGCGCTTCCAGCCGGCGGGCCGGTGGTAGCTTGGCGGATTCCAAAAACAGATCCGCCGCATCCAGCCACGCCGTGGTGTAGTTTCGAAGCAGCGTATGCACCGATTGTCGTTGTGCTTCGGTTAAGGCTGCGGGTGGCGCGAAGCGGTTGCCGGGTTCCATCGCGGTCGCCGCCGCGCACAATCTGTCTGCCAGCGCATCGGTATAGGCGGCGTGGGCGTCCAACAGAGTCGCCGACGGTGTTAGAATGGTGCGCCCGGTGACCCGGCTATCGGGTGGGTCGATCTGGAGATACTGCAACCGATACACATCCGCGACTCGCTGCCGCACGGTTGAATCGTCGATTTGGAAATGTTGCTGAATGGCGCCGTAAAGTTGTTGCGCCGTCGCGCCGCGCCGGCCTTCGCGACAGAGATATCCGACGATTGACGCATGCGTCCGTCCGCGCAGGGTGGGGAAATGCGTGTGCCAAACCGTCTGCTGATCGAGCAGAAACCGCGCGACACAACATTCCCGCAGCATGTCGCTACCCCCCGGATTGCTCTGGGGGGCGCGCGCCCCTGTTCTCCGATATCATTTCGGTGGAGCGAACTTTGCCGCTAAGCCGGCATCGTTCAACTGCACTGGTTCGCGCTTCAGCATGTCTTCCAGATAGGCGTTGGACATCTGTTGCGCGCGCGCCTGCCGCAGGGCGGCGACGAGGTTCGGCTTCACTTGCTCCAGGGGGAGTGTCGTTTGCGGCTTTTTGCCCAGCAGCTTGACCACATGGAAGGAGTCGGAACCCCGCACCGGCTCGCCGATCGCGTTGTCGCCGAGGGTTTGCAGCACGTCGCGCACGGGCTTGAGGATTTGATCTTCCCGTAGCCAGCCGAGGTCGCCGCCCTTGCTCGCGGAATTGGCGTCTTGCGAATTCTTCTTTGCCAACTCGGCGAAATCCGCGCCCGGCTTGACCGCTTGCGCGCGCAAGTCTTTGGCCTTTTTCAGCGCTTGGTCGGTGATTTCCTTGGTCGCGTTCGCGGGTACCAGGACGGCGATTTGCTGCACGTGGTACTGCGGGGGCACGACGAAGCGCGCCTTATTGGCTTCGTACGCGGCCTGCAATTCGGCTTGGTTCGGATAGGCCGGGTCGACTTGCGCTTTCGAGGCGAGCCACAACTGCACGAGCGCGCTGTCGCGGACATCGTTGGCCTTCGCTACCACTTCGGGGTTTTGGTCCCACTTCGCCGCGAGGGCCTCGGTCAGCAGGATCTGGCGGATCATCCGTTCCTTGACGAATTCGGACAGCGCTTGCGGGTTGGCGACGACCTGATCGCGCAGATTGGCGTCGGCGCGTCCGAGGGCGTCCTTGATATCGTCGGCCGTTAAACGGACCTCGCCGCGGCGGGCGACGAAATCGCCCCCTGCGGCCGCAGCGGGACCGGTGGCGGGCGGGGCATCGGCGGCGGCGAGAAAGACGCCGGTGGTGAGAAGCAGGGCCACTCGCGAGAAAGGACGCATTCTACGCAAACTCCATGGGGCGCGGACCGACCGCGCGACGGCGGAGGTTTAGCCGTTGAAGAAGCGCATGGCCATCCGTGACAAGGATTCGGGCGCCTGCAAATGCGGAAAATGCCCGGCATCGGTGAGTATTTCGAAGCGGGCGCCGGGTATGAGGGCGGCAACTTGTTGGCCGATGGCCGGCGGCCAGAGGAAATCGTGCGCGCCCGGCGCTACCAGTGTGGGGACCGCGATCCGCCCCCAGTCGGCCGGCGTCAGTTCCAAGCGGCCCAGCGCTAAGGACAGTTCGGCATACGCATTCGGGTCGTTGGCGAGGTAAATTCCCCGATATGCTGCCCGCTCCGCCGCATGCGTGTCGGGAAAAGAGTTCTTCAAGCTGGCCTCCGCCACGCCGCGCATCCCCACTGTTCGCACGATGGCGGCGCGTTCCGCCAGGTAGGCGCGGGTTGGCCCGGCCATATCCGGGGCGACCGCGCACATCGCCAAATGCCGCACCCGCTCGGGATGCCGAATCGCCAGCAGCGCCCCGGCGAGCGAACCGAGCGCGGCGCCGACGACGTCGAATTGTTGGATGCCGAGGGCATTGGCCAAGGCGACGAGATCGTCGGCGAGGTCGGCCATTTCGAATGGTCCTGGCGGCTTTTCGGACCGACCGGCGCAGCGGAAATCCACCGCGATCGCCCGGCGTTCCCGTGCCAGCAGGGGCAAGGCTTTTGCCCAACTCTCGCTACTGCCGCCGAGTTCGTGCAGCAGCAGAATCGGCGTGCCGCCTGTGCCGGCATCCTGGTAGAACAAGGCGCTGCGGCCGGTGTCTATGGTGGGCATACGGCGGGGCCTCCCGGTGTTATAAGCGATCCGAACTTAATTGGAGGAAACGATAGCATGCCGACCCTCGATCCCAACCGCCTCATCCTGACCGGCGAGAACCCGTTCATCCGCCTGAGTGCGACCGACGACGGTCCTTTGACCACGAATGCCAGCTATTGGCGCATTCTTATGTCCGACGCCGGGCCGGGGCATGTGCTGTATCTGAAAAGCGAGCTGACCGAGAATAAATGGCGCATCTACTCCGATAACATCGCCATGGCGCGCTGGTTGCAGGCGACGGTGCAAGGGATGTTGAATCCCGAAACCGCCGACCAGAGCATTCCGGTAACGGACGCGCAGTTCAGCAAGAATGGCGATGCGCGGGATTTCTGGACCGAGCGGCTGGATACCGTGGATGAGGAGATCGCGCTGACGTGGTACCGCATTGGCGAGCCGTTGTTGATCCATACCGAACCCTATTCCGATCCGGCGCGTCCCTACGGCGTCTGCACCGTACTCATCCCTGCGCTCGGCGCCCGCTTGACCCGCAACGGGGTGGAAGCGGCCGGGCAGCCTTGGCCGCGCGTGCGTGAGGGCAAGCCGTTCAGCACCTGCGCACTGGCGTTTTCCGAAAGCTGGACCGAGCGGCGCTGAAGCGATTTGTTAGAACCCAATCCGCAGCGCGATTTGGGCCTGCGTCTCCGTCGCATGGGCGGCTTTGCCGATCGTGGCGCGTAGCGGGCGGTTGTAGTCGACGGTCAGGACCTCCCCCACAAGGCTTATGCCTTTGCGGGGAGTCCAGGTCACCGCGACTGTTCCTGCGATGCCCCTTTCGTCTGCTTTGACGCCGGAGCCCGGCTGATTGCCCGTGGTGCCGAATTGGTCGAAGCGTATGGCATAGCGCCATGCCCCATGCTCGATCCCCGCAAGCACGTAGTACGACCAGAAATCGGTGCGGCTGACGAAACTGGGGGCGGGGGCGATGGTGGTCGATCCGCCCAGCGCCTGCGCCAGCACGACGATAGGACCGATTTCGGTGGAATAACCCAGGCTCCAGAATTCCGTTCGCCAGTTGAACTCGTAGCTGTCGTGGGCTTTGGGATCGGCGAGGTTGTCGTAATAGAGCAACGCCAGCCGGCCGAAGTCGGGGCGATCCCAGGCAAGTCCGGCGTAATACCCGACCGAATGGTCGAACTGACGGAATTCGTGGCTATAGGACTGCACGCGTTCCGGAATGCGCAAGTGATCGAGCAATCCGGTTGGGCGATCGTTGAAGGTCCAGCCATAGGAGTCGATTGTTTCGCCGGCCGGCTCGTTCAGTCCGAACAACGCCCCGACAAGTTCGAATCGATCGACCTCCCCGCGCCATTCCAGGGTCGATTCGGCGCCGATCGTCCGCAATTCCTGTCCGATCCAGCCGTTGATCGCCGATGGCGTGATCGTCCATTCGGTTGTCCACCCGATACCGGTATTTTCCAACGAGATCGGGGCGTAAAACGCGCCGATCTTGCCGGTCCAACGCCAGTTTCCCGTTGAAATCGGCCGCCAGCGCAAATAGGCGTCCAGCACATCGAGCGCGGTTTTTTGCCGTGGATCGTAACGAATTTCCGCCACCGCGCGCAATTCCGGTGTTAGCAGGATCGATCCGCGCAAGACCGCGCCGCCCAGATCGGGAATAACCGGCGATCCGCCCCCATCGCCCCAGCGGAATTTACCCAGCCCGCCGTCGAAATTGCTATTCTCGCCCGATGGCGCGACGAGCCGAAAGTCCAATCTGCCGTTCAGGCTGACTTCTTGCGCCAGCGCGGTTTGGGCCAGGCCGCTGCTGGCGAGCAGCAACGCGCATAATGCTTTCACGCCGTTGCTCCAGCCGTCGGTACATGCCAATTCGTAACAAGTGCTCGGAATTCCGATATCGGCAACGGGCGGGCAATAAAATAGCCTTGGGCGAAGTCGCAGTCGAAGGTGCGCAACAAATCTAGGGCGATCGCGTCTTCCACCCCTTCGGCGGTGACGCGGTAGCCAAGCCCGTGGGCCAGTTCGATCACGGATCGGACAATCGTTCGGTCGTCGGAATTCTGCTGAAGCTGCATCACGAAGCTTTTGTCGAGTTTGATCTCGCATATCGGCAATCGACGCAAATAGGCAAGCGAGGATTGACCGACACCGAAATCGTCTATCGCAATGTCGATGCCTTGTTTGTCTAGCCGCCGCAGCACAGCTATCGCCGCTTCCGGTTCGCCCATGATGGCGCTTTCGGTGACTTCCAGTACCAAACAGGACGGTGGCAATTCGACTTGACGCAATAACTCGCCGATCCGTTCGGGTAATTTATCGTCTGCCAGATCGCGCGCCGACAAGTTGATCGCGATGCGCACCGATAAGCCCAGCCGGCGCCATTCCGCAGCTTCCAGCAATCCCGCGCGTAACACCCATCGAGTCACATGCTGAATATTCCCGGTCTGCTCGGCTAGCGAAATAAACTCGTCGGGCGGCAGAAATCCTTGCGTCGGGTGCTGCCAACGCACCAAGGCTTCGGACCCGGCGATGGTGTTCGAGCGTAAATCGAGTTTCGGCTGGAAGTACAACTGGAACTCGTTGCGCCGCAGCCCGACGCGCAGATCGTTCATCAGCGACAACCGACGGGGACGATGCGGATCGGCATCGGGGTTGTAGCAGGCGACCCGCGCTTCCTGTTGCAGCGCGGTCAGCAATGCGACCTCGGCACGGCGGACCAACAGTGCGGGATCGGTGCCGTGGATCGGGCGCAAGGCGATGCCGGCGACAACAGGTACGTCGATCGTCAAACCCGGTTCTTGATAGGGATCGGCTTGCTGATAGGGCCGGTCGCATAACGCGGCGATCTCGGCGGCGGACGCGGTGGCGGTTTCTATGTCTCCGCTTGGCAGATAGATGGCGAAGGAATTCTCCCCGATCGCACCGATTGGCGTGCCCGGCGGAAACAACGACGCGATGCGCCCACCGACGTCGAGCATCAGACGTTCCCCGACGTCTCGCCCGACGGTACGGATTGTTTCGCGCCAGGATGTCAGCGCGACGACCAACATCGCCCCCTCGGGCGCGGAAGCGGCGGCTTCGACGACGAATGCGTCGCGGTTCGTCAGTCCGGTGATCGGGTCGTGCGTCGCATGATGCCTGATTCGTTCCTCGCGATCGGAGATCGCTCGGGTCATATCGTGCAGCGCGACGCTGAGTTGGCCGAGTTCGTCGGTGCGGGCGAGGGGGGCGGGCGGGGTGTAATCGCCGGCTGCGATGCGCATTGTGTGCGCTGCTAGGGTTTCGATCGGGCGGGACATGCCGCGCGCGATCGCCGCCAGCCCGATCAAAGCCGCGCCGCCGCCCAGTGCCAAAGCGGGCAGGAGGCCGAGTAGAATCCGCTGATACCGGCGCAGTGCATCGGAGAGCGGATAGCCGATCGCCGCCATCACCGGTTGGCTATTCGCCGGGGTTGCCAAGACCCGCGTGAAGACGATGTCCTCGTTGCCATCGAACGACACCGCCGTCGGTCCGGCATCGGCCAGCGGCAAATGTTCGGGCAGCGTATCGCCCATGGTGCCGGCGACTCGGCGCCAACCGAGCGGCCCGCGCGCGGCGAGGCCCAACTGCCCCGGTAGTCCGATCGCGTCTTGCATGCGTCGCAGCCGCGCCGAATCCAGCGGTAGTGCCGCCGCGACGTAAGCGATCGGGTCCGGTGCCAGGACCGGAACCACCACTAGCCAGACGGGCTTGTTCTGCACGATCGCGACCGTCGCGGCATATTCTTCCTCGGCCGCGCGTTCCAGCAGCGCGGGGAAGGGGAATTGGGTTCCCATTTCCTCGGCGTCGTCCACTGTGTCGCCCGCGACTACGCCGTCGCTATCGGTCAAAATCATCCGACTGGCGCCGATGCGCCGGCCGTGGTTGCGCCGCGCCGACAACACCGTCGCCGCATCGCGATCGGCGATCGAGCGGCGTAGGGCGAAATCGAGGGTGAGCAGACGCACGCCCTCGGCCATCGAGCGTCCGAGTTCGGTCAGTTGGGTGTGAAACCGCGCTTCGGCGGCGACGACCTGGATTTTGCCGTCGTCGGCGAGGATGTCGTGTAGAAGGAAGCGTACCGCCACGCCAGTCGTCGCGGCGACGACCAACAGCGTGGCGGTGACGAACAGTGCGAGGCGCGTGCCGAAGCGCATCAGTAATCCCGCGGCGCCGGTCGTCGCGGCGGTAGCACCGCCAGCACGACGGTCAGTTTCGAATCCGTGTTCTCTAGGGCGATGTCTTTGTTGGGCACAGCCGCCTTGGGGCGCAGGCGCGGATGCCACACGGTGGCGACATAATGGCCGGCGCCGATTCCCGTCAGAACGGCCTTGCCGGCGGGGTCGGTGACTTTAGCCCAGGGCGCGTCCGTGACATGGACATAGGCGGTCATGTGGTCGTGGATATTGCAGCCGATCGCCGCCGAACCCGGCTTGTCGAAGACGACGGGTTGGGACCGCTCGCCGGGATTTTGCAACAACTCGAACGGGCGGATCGGCGCGAAGGAGTAGACATGGTGGCGTATCGCGTCGCCGTTCTGGAAGATGACAGACCCCCCGGTGCGGATCGTCACCACCGACGGCACGAAAGTCTCGTTGCTTTGATCGATCGTCGCGGTATCGGGCTGGGATGCCGGTGGCGGCATCGGGGTGCCGGCGGCCGGGGCGATGGTCACCACCGCGTCGGCCAACGGCTTCCCCGCTTCATCCGTTACCACCGCCGTCACCGTCGCAGCTTGGGCGTGCAGCACCGCGAGGCTGAACCAAGCCGCCGCCAATCCGCAACCGAGCGCATGCCGCAAACCCCGGCTACGGGATACCATCGCTATCTGACCCATACTGTCCCCCGGCCGGCGCGGCCGTCGAACGGCCCGTCCAGTTATAGAGACGTGTCGCGAGCCGGAAAATTCCTGCCAGCCGAACCTACTCAATATCGGGTTTTCCTACCGATGGGGATGACAGGGGAAGCGACTTCCCGCATTGTCCCCCTGTTCTGACTCTAACGGAGGAAAATGCCATGGGCATGATGGATGGAAAGGTTGCCGTTGTCACCGGCGCCGGCGGCGGGATCGGGCGGGCGACCGCGCTGGAACTGGCGGCGAACGGGGCGATGGTCGTGGTCAACGACATCGGCGGCACGGTGACCGGCGAAGGCCGCGATGCTGGCCCGGCGGCACGCGTGGTTGCCGAGATTACCCAAAAGCACGGCGCGGGCCGCGCGATCGCGAATGCCGGCAGCGTGGCAAGCTGGGACGACGCCCAGCGTATGGTGCAGGATGCGATCGACAATTTCGGCCGCATCGACATGGTCGTGAACAATGCGGGCATTCTGCGCGATCGCATGTTCCATTACATGTCCATCGAAGAATGGGACGCCGTCATGAAGGTCCACCTTTACGGTGCCTTCTATGTGTCCCGCGCTGCGGTGCCGCATTTCCGCAAGCAAGAGAGCGGTGCGTATGTGCACATCACCTCGACCTCGGGCCTTATCGGTTCGGTCGGGCAGACCAACTACGGCGCCGCCAAGCTGGGCATTGCCGGCCTGTCGCGTTGCATCGCGATGGACATGCAGCGTTATAATATCCGTTCGAACTGCATCGGGCCGCACGCGTTCAGCCGCATGATCGAAACGGTCCCTGGCCAGACCGAGGAGCAGATGAAGGCCCGCGCGGAAAAGACCCGCCCGGATCACATCGCGAAGTTGATTTCGTTCCTCGGGACGGACGCTGCGGCCAAGGTGTCCGGCCAGATTTTCGGTGTCCGTGGCAACGAAATCTACCTGTACAACCAGCCCCGCCCGATCCGCATCATGGCGCGGACCGACGGTTGGACGTCCGAGAACCTCGCCGAGCATTGGCTGCCGGCGGTGCAGAAGGCGTTCACCCCGCTGGAACGCACCCGCGACGTCTATGCGTGGGACCCGGTCTGACGCTAATATTTGGACGAACGAGGGGGGCTTCGGCCCCCCTCTCTATTTCAAGGACCTTGCCCCCATGAGCAAAACCCTTCGCGGCGCCGACATCGTTGTGCGCACCCTGGAACGTGCCGGACACACCACGATTTTTACCCTGTCCGGCAACCATATCATGTCGTTGTTCGACGCGGCGATCGAGACGAAGCTCGATCTGCTGCATGTTCGGCATGAGGCCGCGACGGTGCATATGGCCGATGCTTATGGGCGCCTGACGGGCAAGCCCGGCATTGCCTGGGTGACCGGCGGTCCCGGTCATGCGAACGCGGTCGGTGCCTTGTTCACGGCTTTGGGGCAAGAAACCCCGATGGTCCTGATGTCCGGCCATACCGAGACCGATCAGCTCGGCAAAGGCGGGTTCCAGGAACTGCAACAGGTCGAAATGGCCGCTCCGGTGACCAAAGCGTCGTGGATGGCGACCGAAACCGCCACCGTCGGCATGGATGTCGCACAGGCGATCCGTATCGCAACCACCGGCCGGCCCGGCCCGGTGCATCTCAGTCTGCCGTCCGACATCCTCGATGCGGTTGTGGACGAGGAAGACGTGCTGTGGCCGACCGACGACGATTTTACGTCCGAACCGGTGGGGCTGAACGACGCCGCCGCCGATGCTATTTTGTCGATCGTTCGCTCGGCCAAGCGCCCGTTGCTGATTGGGGCGCCGGTTTTGGCGAACCGGCCGGGCCGAGCGCTGATGGGGCGGGTGCAGGCGGCGTTGGGGATACCGGGGTGCCTCAGCGAGGGGCCGCGCGGCTTCAACGATGCCACGCTGGGGCGTTACGGCGACGTGGCGAAGCGTGCCGACTTGATTATTCTGCTGGGTAAGGCGCTGGATTTTACCCTGAAATTCGCGGCCGAACCGTTCGTGTCCGCCGATTGCCAGTTCGTTGCCATCGACCCGGAAGGCGCCATTCTCGGGCGTGAATCCGATGCGTTGGGCAAGCGCTTGGCGTTCGGCTGCATCGCCGACACCTACCCGGCCGGTGAAGCGCTGATCCGTCGTGCCGGCGCCAAGGGCGACCCCGCTTGGGTGGCGGAGGCCGAGGAAGCCTTCGCCGACCGGCCGGATTCCGTGCATTCCGGCGTATCCACCACCCAAGACAAGCTGCACCCGGCCGAAGTCTTCCGCATCCTACAAACCTTCCTGGATCGCGAACCGGATTCTGTTCTGATCTGCGACGGCGGCGAATATGCCCAGTGGGGCCAAAGCATCCTGCGAAACGACCGCCGCATGATCAACGGCGTGGCCGGTTCGATCGGGGCCTCGATTCCGATGGCCGCGGGCGCACGGATCGCCGAACCCAAAGCCCCGGTCTTCGCGGTGATGGGCGATGGTACCTTCGGGTTCCATATGTCGGAGCTCGAAACGGCCGTGCGCCTCAATCTGCCGTACGTCGCTATCGTCGGTACCGACTGCCGCTGGAACGCGGAATACAATCTCCAGGTCCGGGACTATGGCCCCAACCGCACCCATGGCTGCGAGCTGAACCCGACCCATTACGAGATGGTCGCCACCGCACTGGGCGGGCACGGCGAGTTGGTCGAACACGCCGCCGATTTGGCACCGGCCATCGAACGCGCATTGGCCAGCGGTAAGCCCGCCGTGATCAACGTGATGATCGAGAGCATTCCATCCCCGGTCGTGCGTCGTTGAAGCCGATTCGGGCGGTCGCGGTCTTCTGCGGCTCCCGCCTCGGTAACGATCCGGCTTATCCCGAGGCCGCTCGGGTGCTGGGGCAAGGGTTGGCGAAGGCTGGAATCGCGGTGATCTACGGCGGTGGCCGCACCGGCATCATGGGGGTCGTCGCCGATGCGGCGATCGCTGCCGGCGGCCGGGTCGAGGGCGTGATTCCCGATTTCCTGCTGAAATGGGAAGTCGCCCATACCGGCCTCGGCGCGTTGGAAGTCACCGACGGTATGCACAGCCGCAAGCGCCGTATGTTCGAACTCGCGGACGCCTTCGTCGCCCTTCCGGGCGGGGTCGGCACGCTAGACGAAACCATCGAGGTTCTGAGTTGGCGGCAATTGAAGCTGCACGACAAACCGATCCTGCTGTGCGACGTCGGCGGCTGCTGGGCTCCCTTGGTCGCGGCGATCGACGCCACCGTCGCGCAAGGTTTTGCCGGCTCCGAGGTGCGTGGCTTCGTAGAAGTGCTGGACAGTGCCGAGGCCGTGCTGGCTCGCTTGACCGAAACCGCCCCCGTTCAGCCGGCGTCCAGCCCCAAATAGCGGAAGGGCCCGCCCGCCTTTCAGCGAACGGGCCCCATCCTACACGCCGGCCGGACCAGCCTGGGGGGAGACAGCGGTCCCTGCTCGGCGCGAAGCCTTGTGCTTAGCCGCCTACCTTCGCTGGGGTGCCGGTCGATGCGCCGGGGTTCGTGCCAAGGTTCGGGCCGGCGTTCGTGCCAACGTTCGTAGTAGCCTTCGCGGTGCCGTCCTTCGCGATGCCGTCCTTGGCGATGCCGGATTTGGCGGCGTCTTTGGCGATGGGCGCCGGTTTCGCGGCATCCTTGCCCAAAGCTTCCTTACCGGCCGCGATCGGCTTGGTGTCGTGACCCGCCATCGGCGCGGCGACCGGGGCTTTCTTTTCCACACCCGTCGCGGCATTCGGTTGCGCGAAGACGCTCACGGGGAAAATCGCGAGGCCGGTAGCGAACAAACCGACCGAAGCGAGCGTCGAAAGGCGTATCATTTGGGGTTCCTTTCCGCCGGGGGGAGGATGGTTGGTTGCTCCCGGCTGAGAAGGATTAAGCCCCAGGATTGTGGCCCCTCCTTGCCGAACTTGCGTCGGGATCGTGGCAATCGGTGCGAAATAGCATTAATATTTTGTTATCTTCGCGCGGCATACGAA
>JBAXFK010000037.1:0-23835 GCA_037139955.1 Rhodospirillales bacterium | reverse complement strand
CCCCAGCGCCTTTTACCCCTAGCGGATTGGTGGTGCAGGGCGTGCCATTGGTGGAGAAATCGAACGATGGCAGGTCGGCGGCGCGGGGCAGGGCGTAGTCCATGAAACTGGCGGCCAAAGGCTGCCCGCTGGCGGGATCGTAGACCGCAGCCTCCATCAGCGCTTGCCCGGAACCTTGGGCGATCGCACCGTGCGCCTGACCGGCGGCGACCATCGGGTTTACCAGCACGCCGTAATCGTCCACGGCGGTGTAGCGTTCCAAAGTAACACGGCCGGTGTCGCGATCGATCTCGACCTCGGCCACATGGGTGCCGTTGGGGAAGGTCATCGCGTCCCGAGTCCAGTGGTAGTACGTGTCCAGCGGCGTGTCGGAGGCCCGCGCCAAGGCCGCGACATCCAGGATGTCCAGGGATCGGTTGGTGCCGGCGACGAGGAAAAGCCCATCCTCGAACACGATATCGTCCGGCGCCGCGTCCAATGCTTTGGCGGCGACGATCTTGCCCTTTTGCACGATGGTGTCCGACGCCCGCCAGATCGCGGTCCCGCCCATATAGGTCGCGCGGGAACTGCCATGCCCGCCGCCCATCGGGATCGTGTCGGTGTCGCCCTGCCGCAAATGGATGCGCGCGTTGGGGATGCCGAGCTTATGGGCGAGGATTTGCGGAAATGTGGTCTCGTGCCCCTGGCCGATGGCGATGGTGCCGGTAATCAGTGAAACGGTGCCGTCGGCTTCGAACCGGATGTCGACGTTTTCGGACGGCGGCCCGCCGGTGCCCTTGATGTGACAGGCGTATCCCAGGCCGCGCAATGCGCCTTTCGCCGCGGATGCAGCGCGGCGGGCGGGAAAGCCGGGAAGGTCGGCGTTGGCCAGCGCAGCTTCGAAGCATTCGGAAAACTGTCCGCTATCGACGACGAAGCCGAACGCGTTGGTCATCGGGAAGCTGCGCACCATGTTTCGCCGCCGGAGATCGGCGCGGTCGAAGCCGCATTGCCGCGCGGCGCGGTCGATCAGACGTTCGAGAATGTTGACGGTCTCGCCGAAGCCGGGGCCTCGGGTCACGCCGATGGGCGTCTGGTTGGTCAGGACGGCGCCGACTTGAATCTCGATGGCCGGCAGGTTGTAGATTGTGCCTTGCAGATGCGGGTACTGAAAGGTTTGCAGACCGCCTGCGCCGCCGGCCATGTAGCCGCCGAGGCAGGCGACGCTGGACACCCGCAATGCCAGAAAGCGGCCCTCGGCATCCAGTGCGAGCGAGGCTTCGGCATGATGATCGCGGGCCTGATGGTCGCTGAGGAACACTTCGCTCCGTGTGGCGATCCACTTCACCGGCCGCCCCACCCGCCGCGCCGCCCACGGAATCAGCGCGTGCTCGGCATAGGTCATGTTCTTGGCGCCGAACCCGCCGCCGACATCCGGCATGACGAAACGCACCTTGTCCGGCGTTACCCCCAACCAACGGGCGGCGAAATCGCGGTTGTTATGGATCGCTTGGGCGGAGACATGTGCGGTGTAGCGGTCCTCGGTCGCGTCGTAGGACGCGACGATGCCGCGCGGCTCCATCGGGTTGGTGACGATGCGGTGGTTGACGAACGGTCCCGAGACGACATGCGCGGCGCTGGCGAAGGCCACCTCGACAGCGGCGGTGTCGCCATGGCGCCAGTCGAGGCACACATTTCCCGGCACCGCATCCGCGATTCGCGGTGCGCCGGGTGCGCGGGCTTCTGCGTGGGTGGTGACGGCGGGCAGCGGGTCGTAGGCGATGTCGATCAGTTCCGCAGCGTCGAGTGCCTGGGCTTTGGTTTCGGCGACCACCAGCACCACCGGTTCCCCCACAAAGCGCACTTTGTCGCGGGCAAGCAGCGGCTGTGGGATAAAGGCAAAGGGCTCGCCGGTCTGGACGTTGGCTTCCACCCCTGGGCGCATGGGTTGTAGGCCGTCGGCGTCCGCGTCGGCGATGGTCAGGACGGCCAGAACGCCGGCGGCCCGTTTGGCGGCGGCCGTGTCGATGCCGTTCACGACCGCATGCGGGTGCGGGGAGCGGACGATCGCCGCGTGCGCGAGATCGGCGAAGGTACGATCGTCCAAATAAGCGCCGCCACCGGTGACGAAACGCGCATCCTCTCGCCGCTTCGGCGAGTCGCCGATTTTGAATTGGGCGGTCATGCAGTCGTCTCCCCTTGTGTCGGTTGGCCTGCTAGATTGGCCGCAAAGGACAGGTATCGCCATGACTCAAAAACGCCAACTCCGGTTGGGCGCCTTCATGCGCCCGGCATCGATCCACGCCGCCGCGTGGCGCTACCCCGGTGCCTATTCCGACGCCAATTTCAACCTCCAGCACATGGTGCGCTTCGCCCAAACGTTGGAGCGCGGGCGGTTCGACGCCTTCTTCATGGCCGACCATCTCGCGGTGTTGAATATGCCGATCCAGGCGCTCAAGCGCTCCGCCACGGTCACATCGTTCGAGCCGCTGACCCTGCTGCCGGCGCTGGCGATGGTCACCCAGCATTTGGGTCTGATCGCGACGGCGTCGACGACGTTCGATGCGCCGTTTCATATCGCCCGCCGCTTCGCCTCCCTGGATCACATCAGCAACGGGCGGGCAGCCTGGAACGTGGTGACGACGTCTAACCCCGATTCCGCGCTGAATTTCGGGCTGGAGGAGCATGTGGAGCACGACGAACGCTACTGGCGTGCCCGCGAATTCATCGGCGTGGTCAAAGGGCTTTGGGATTCCTTTGCCGAGGACGCTTTCGTCCGTAACGTCGAAACCGGCCAATATTTCGATCCCGACCGCATGCACGTTCTGGATCACAAAGGCGAGCATCTATCCGTTCGCGGCCCGCTGAACATCGCCCGCCCGATCCAAGGTCACCCGGTGATCGTGCAGGCCGGCGCGTCCGAGGCCGGGCGCCAGATCGCGGCCGAAACGGCCGAGGCGATCTTCGCCAGCCAACGTACCATTGAGGAAGGCCGCGCCTTCTCCACCGACATCCGCGCCCGCATGGTCGCGCTCGGGCGCGATCCCGAGCACATGAAGATCTTGCCGGGGTGTTTCGTGGTGGTGGGGGCGACGATGGCCGAGGCGCGGGAAAAGCGTCTGCGCCTGGATAGTCTGGTGCATTACGATAGTGCCATCGCGCAACTATCGATCAATCTGGGCTGCGATGCGTCGGTTTTCGATCCAGATGGGCCGCTGCCGGAGATACCGCCGACCAATGCGAGCCAGAGCGGGCGCGATCGCATGGTGGCGCTGGCGGCGCGGGAGAACCTGACCGTGCGGCAATTGGCGCAACGAGTCGGCGGGTATGGCGGGCTGTCGATGGTGGGCACGCCGGCGTCGATCGCCGACGAAATGCAGGAATGGCTGGAAACCGGCGCCTCCGACGGGTTCAATATCATGTTTCCCTATCTGCCGGGCGGGCTGGACGATTTCGTCGATACGGTGGTGCCGGAGTTGCAACGCCGGGGGATTTTCCGCACGGAATACGAAGGGAAAACGCTGCGGGAGAATTTGGGCCTGCCGCGGCCGGAGAACCGGTTCTTTGCGAAGGGCTAGCGGCTGCCTCGGTCAGCCGGAGAATACCGTTGCCACCGGCTTGCCGCCCTTCCTTAAATCGCCCCGTCGCACGGTCGCGCCGCGCCGATCGAAATAGTCCAGCACTTGGATGCCGAGTTGCCGGCCGCACCCGATCCGGTCGCGGAATTGCGCGGCGGTGAAGCCGGTATCGCCGATCTCGGCCGCCAGCGCGTGCGCTGCCTCGGCCATCGCGATCACGGCGGAGCGGACGAAAAATCGATCGGGCGCGACTTCCACGACCAATCCGGCGCGGGCGAAACCCTTGCAGGCCCGGCGGAGCACGACGTCGCCGACACCGATGGCGGCTGCTGCCTCCCGCAGCAAAGGCGGGCGGAATCGTTCGGCTTCCAGCAGCGGGCGGATCGCGTCCCAAATCCGCGCTTCTGGACCGGCCAAACCGCCGCGATGGGAGGTTAGGCGCAGCAGGTGGGCCTCGGCCACCGCCGCCCCCGATGCGACGATCGACGCCGCCAAAGCCGCGAAAGCATCGCGCGGCAGCCGGTGCAACAGGGCTAGTCGCAAGGCCTCGGCCGTCATGCCGGGATCGGCGGGGCGAAGGGCGTGGAAGGCGGCCAAAGCGGCCGAGACTGCCCGGACGAGCGCCTCGACTTCGTTGGGCAGTGCGACAAACGCACCGATCGAAACGACATCGGCCGGACAACCGCCGAATGTCGCGATTACGGCTTCCCGGCGGAATAAAAACGGCGGATGGCGCAGCATCCCGGTCAAGCCTTCGCCTGCCGCCAGCGCTCGCAGCATCGCCAATCGCGTGTCCCGTCGTCGGTGGCGATCGGGCGCTAATGGGTCCAGGACCGTCCCGCCGGCGATCGTTCGGATCGCCCCGATATCGCGGAGCACGAGCCGGTCCCCGTGTCGCAGCGGAACGTCCCGGTGCAGTACCAATTGTGCCAGACCGGTTTCGCCCGGCGGTAAAACCTGTGGCTCCAGCAACACCACCCGAGCAGCCACGACGCCCGCGCCATGATGTAGGAGAACGGGCGTCCAATGTTTCAGCGCGCCGGGTTCGGTGTTCAGCAATCGCAACGTTACGCCGCAGCGGCGAGAACGAGCGGCGGCCGCCGGATCGACCACCCAGTCGCCGCGCCCCACCGCATCTTTGCGCACCCCCGGCCCCGCAAGGTTCAGTGCGCACCGCTCCCCAACCCCCGCCCGCTCCACCGGTCGGTTTGCCGCATGGATACCCCGTACCCTGGCCCGAAAATTGCCGGGTAAAACCAGTACCGTGTCTCCAATGGTCACTGAACCGGAAACGACCGATCCGGTCACGACGGTGCCGGCACCGGCTAGGCTGAACGATCGGTCCACCGCAAGCCGAAAGGCGTGTCCGTCGTCGTTTGCGGCGACGGTGTCGGCCTCGGCCAGGAGGCGGGTACGTAATGCTTCCATCCCTGCATCGGTTATCGCCGAAACCGGATACACAGTCCAATCCGTCAGTTCGGCGATTTCCAACTCGACCTCGAATAGGCGGTCTTCGTCGACCAAATCGGCTTTTGTCAGTGCTACCACACCGCGAGTCACGCCCAGCAGCGATAGGATGTGCCAGTGTTCGCGGGTTTGCGGCATGACGCCGTCGTCGGCAGCGACCACAAGCAAGGCCATGCCGATGCTCGATGCACCTGCGATCATGGTGTGGATCAGCCGTTCGTGGCCGGGCACGTCGACGAAGCCCAATCGCCCGCCCGCGATATAAGCGAAGCCGAGATCGAGGGTTATGCCGCGTGCCTTTTCTTCCGGCAGTCGATCCGTATCGATACCGGTCAGAGCGCGTATTAGGCTGGTTTTGCCGTGATCGATATGACCGGCGGTGCCGACAATCATGCGGCCCGCCGGGTGCGTCGCGCCAGCCAGACGATGCCGATCGCGGCGACAGACGTCGCGGTATAGAGGGAGAAGGCGTTGAGGTAGCCAATCATCGCCGACTGGCGGGCGATTTCTTTCGACAGCCGTGCGAGGCCGGGCACCGTATCGACGCTCCAGGCGCCCATAGCCCAGGGCAGGTCCATCGTGCGATTATAGGGCGAAACGAATTCGGTCATTCGGCTGTAATTGGCGCCCGTGGATTGCACCACTAAGGCGAAGGCCAATGTTATAAACAAGCTCGATCCGATGTTGCGTAGCAGGTGGAAGACGGCCATGCCCTCGCTCATGAGCCGGGGTTCCAGCGTGGAAAAGGCCATGACGCTAAGGGGCACCCAGACCACACCGGTCGCCAAACCCTGCACCAGGGAGTTCGCGATCAGGTCGCCCGGGCCCACATTCAGGTCGAGTTCGATCAACCAGACCCCGGACAGGGCCAGCAAACCGAACCCCATGGTCATGCCGATACGCGGGTCCAACCGGCCGATGAACATCGCGCCGAAGAACCCCACCGTGCCGCCCAGGCCGCGTGCAGCGATGATCGTTCCGATCGTGGAATCGGGGTAGCCGACGTGGGTTTGCAACAACGACGGCAGCAGCACCAACGGGGTGAAATTCAACATGCCGTAGGTCAGCACCAAGACCAATCCCAGCGTGTAATTGCGATCGCGCAATAGCCGGGGGCTGAGGAACGGCCGCGTCGCGGTGGCGCTGTGCATGACGAAAAGATAGAGCGCAACGATCGCCATGGCGGTTTCGAAAACGATCTCGGCGGAGTCGTACCAATCCAGTCGTTGCCCGCGCGACAGCACCATTTGCAGGCCGCCGAGTGCCAGCGAAAGCGTGGTGAAGCCGATCCAATCCAGGCGTGTGCCGGCGCCAGCTTCTTCCTTCGGCAATACGATAAACAAGGCAAGGAAACCCGCCACCCCTGCCGGTACGATCATATAAAACGCGTAGCGCCAGCTATAGGCTTCGGCCAAAAACCCGCCCACCGTGGGGCCGATCACGGGACCCAATACGACGGCGGTCATGCCGAATATGGAACTCACAAGGCCGGTGTAGCGACGGGGAAAGCACTCGATAATCAAGGCGTTGGAAATCGGCGTAACCGGGGCACCCAAGCCGCCTTGCATGACCCGCCACAGGATCAGGGTTTCTAGCGACCCGCATTGGCCGCACATGTAGGTGACAACCGTGAAACCTCCGACCGCGCATAGCAGGGTGCGACGGCGGCCGAAATTGGCAACGAAAAATCCGGACATCGGCGTGACGATGGCGGTGGCCAAAATATTGAACGTGGTGCTCCAGGCGATTTCGTCGGCGGTTGCCGCCATCGATCCTTGCATTTGCGGCAACATTGCGGAGGCAATTAACAACGTTGTCGAATACAAGGTCGACGCGACCACCACCGCCGCCATGATAAACGCCCGCCGCGCGAACGAATATTTGGCAACGAGGGGTGAATCGAGCGCGGTGTTCGACATGGCTCCTTCAGGCACCGGCCAGTATCGCGTCGGCGATTTTTTCCGCTGTCATGATGGTCGGAATATTGGTGTTGGCGCAGGGCACGACGGGGAAAATGGACGCATCGACCACCCTTAGCCCGGCAATGCCTTTGACCCGGCCGGCATTGTTGGTGACGGCCATCGGGTCGTCGTCGGCACCCATGCGGCAAGTGCAGGACGCGTGCCACACACCGACAGCGGCTTTGCGGATGAAAGCCTCGGCTTGGTCTTCGTCGTTGCAGACGCCGTCTTGGGTGAATCCCTCCATAATAAGATTTTCGATCAGCATGCGACGGAGGAAGCCGGGGCCGTCGAGCAGTTTGGCCATGATGGTCGTCAGGATTTTGTTTTTGGTGTTGATCTCGCCGACCTGCCGCACCTTGTCGGAATAGCTAGCGGGGAAGGGGTCGCTCATGGCGGCCTTCATGGCGGGGTGGTCGTAAAGCGGCGTCAGGCGACGGATGCCATCGGCGATCCGATCCAGATCGCGTTTGTCGGATAGCAGATTGAACTCGACCTCCGGCTCATCCGACCAAATGCGGCTGGTTAGGCGAACCTGCCCGGTTTCCGAGAAGGTCTTGTTTACGAACAGAATGAAGCTGCCGATTTGCTCGCCCACCGCGTGCCAGGATGTTTTGGTGGCGCCGGCCACGAACATGTCGCCGGCCGGGGCACCGCCCATGCCGGACGAATAGCGCATAGCCAAAAACAAATGCCGACGCGTTTCCTTGTTGGTCACGCGGGCTCCGGGTTTAAGGAACGAGGCCAGGGCGATCGATGGGTGATCCATCAGCCGCTGCCCCACGCCGGCCAAGGCTTGGCGGACGGGAATGCCCATGTCGCGCAGATGCCCGACCGGACCGATGCCGGCACGCAGAAGATGCGCCGGGGAGTGGATGGCGCCCGAGGATAAAATCACCTCGTTGCCGCGAAATTCCGTGGGTTTGCCATTCACCAGCGCCCTGACTCCGACGCAGCGCAGATCTTCGAACAACAGTTCTGTCACTTGCGTATTCGTCGAGATCGTCAAATTCTCCCGCGCTCGGACATCCGTGCCGAGATAGCCAATGGCAGCGGAGACACGCTGTTCTTCGGCGTTGGAGATGGTGATCGGAAAAAAGCCGTCCTCGAAATGGCCGTTCTGATCCGGAAGGTATTTGTAGCCATTATCCTTCAATGCCTGCGCCAGTGCTTTGGCATGGCCCGGCCATTGCGATTCCGGCACGCGGCGGATCGGAATCATGCCGTCCTTTCCATGGAATTCGTTGTCGAAATCCAGATCGCGCTCCAATTTTTTGAAGTAGGGCAGGACATCGTTCCACTTCCAGCCGATGGCGCCGCGGGCCTCCCACTCGTCGTAATCGGTGGGTGCGCCGCGATTGGCCATTTGCCCGTTGATCGACGAGCCGCCGCCCAGCACCCGCGCCTGCTCGTATTTCCGCAAACGCGGCTTCGGGGCGTCGGGGTTATTGTGCGACACGACCTCGGTCGTCACTTTCAGATCGTTCCAATGGAAACGCTTGTCCAAGTACGCAGTGCCGGAATAGCTATCGAGAATCTCCTTCGGCACAGCGCCGGGCGGCGTGTCTTGCCCGGCCTCGCAGATCAGCACCTTGTTGGTGCTGCGCGCCGACAACCGGTTTCCCAACACGGAGCCGGCCGAACCGCCGCCAACGATGATATAGTCGAATTGCATGATGTTCTCCGCACGCTTCCCAGCGGCGAAACTGCCCCGAACGGCGTCCGGGCGCAAACCTGGGTTGCCAGTTTGGGGGAGCGTCCGCACAGTGTCGCGGAAAGCCGGAGGACGACGCCATGCCGCCAAAGCGGGCCCTGGAAAACATACGCGTGGTGGATTTCAGCTGGGTCCGAGCCGGGCCGTGGGCGACGCGCTGGCTTGGCGCGATGGGGGCGGAGATTATCAAGATCGAATGGCCGGAAAGCGAGCGCGGCCGATTGCCGAGTTCGACCACACCCCAGGGGATGGCGGTCGATCTGAATACGTCCGGCAATTTCAACGACACCAACGTGAATAAGAAAAGCCTCACGCTCAATGTTCGCAGTGCCAAGGGGTTGGAGATCGTCAAGCGGTTGATCGCCAAATCCGATGCGGTGATCGAGAATTTTTCCTCGCGTGTGCTGCGCAATTGGGGGCTGGGCTACGAGGAGTTGTGCAAGATCAAACCGGATATCGTTTACGTGTCGATGTCGGGTTATGGGCACACGGGACGCAATCATAGCTACACGACATTCGGGCCGGTGGCGCAGGCGGTATCGGGACTGACCTTTCAATCGGGCCTGCCGGGGCAGGCTCCGGCCGGTTGGGGCTGGTCGTATATGGACGATACCGGCGGCATGTACGGGGCGATGTGCGTGCTCACGGGCTTGTATCATCGCAACAAAACCGGGCAGGGACAGCATATCGACCAGGCGCAAATGGTTTCCAGCGTGCCGCTGAACGGACCGGCGCTGTTGGATTTCACCGCGAACGGGCGGCGATCGAAGCGGGCCGGCTTCCCGCCGGGCAATCGCGCGCACTGGCCGGGCGCCCCGCTGGCGAACAATTATCGCGGTCCGACCGTCGCACCGCACAACGCCTATCGCACCTATCCCGGCGGTTATAACGACTGGTGCACGATCGTTTGCCGGTCGGACGAGGAGTTTCAGCGCCTGACGCAAACGATGGGACGCGAAGCACCGGCGGCTTTCGCGACGCAGGCCGGTCGTTTGGAACATCAAGATGCACTCGACACCTGGATCGAGGCATGGACCGCGACGCTGGACAAATATGTGCTGACCGAACGGCTGCAAGCGGTCGGCGTGCGCGCTTTGCCGGTGCAAAGTGCCGAGGACCGGGTCGAGCACGATCCGCAACTGCGCCATCGCGCAATGTACCGACCGATCGAGCACCCCGCCCTCGGCGTCCATAAAGTGCAGAACGCGCCATTCGTGTTGTCGGCAACGCCGGCGGTCAACACGCGCCCCTCGCCGACGATCGGGCAGCACACACGTGAAATTATCGAGGGCATGTTGGGTTACAGCCACGACGATCTGCGCGCCGGTTTCGACGATGGCACATTCTGGCCCACGAATCGACCGCGCTTCCCCTATCAAGAGGAGATGCTGCGATGACCGGGGGGCCTCTGGCGGGGCTGCGGGTGTTGGAACTTGCGGACGAGAAAGGCCAGTTCTGCGGCAAGCTGTTGGGCGACCTCGGTGCCGACGTGGTGAAGATCGAGCCGCCGGGCGGGGAAGCGTGCCGGCATGTCGGGCCGTTTTTAGACGATGTTCCGCATCCCGATCGCAGCCTGTCGTTTTGGTATTATAATACGTCGAAGCGCGGGGTGACGCTGAATTTGGCAGCCGCCGATGGCCGCGCGCTATTTCGGCGGCTGGCGGCGGATGCGGATGTTATTCTTGAAACGTTCCAACCCGGTTATCTGGCCGCATTGGGATTGGATTACGAATCCCTGCGGGCGGACAACCCCGAACTAATTGTGTGTTCGCTTACGCCGTTCGGGCAAACCGGGCCTTGGCGCGATTTCGCAACGTCCGACCTACTGCACATGGCGGCGGGCGGGGAAATGGCATCGTGCGGCTACGACGGATCGGATTTTCCCATTTCTCCGACCGGAGGCCATGCGTGGCACATGGGCTGTCACTACGCCTACATCGCTATCATGGCAGCGTTGGTGTTTCGCACCGTTTCGGGGGAGGGGCAGTATATCGATACGTCCATCCACGAGGCCTGCGCGCTGACAACGGAATCCGCCATCGCCAACTACATTTACCGGGGGGAGACGCTGATCCGCCAAACCGGCCGCCATCACGCCCCGGCACCGACAATGCGGACGCAGTTTCTGGCCAAAGACGGGGTCTACGTGACTGCGTTGATTTCCGGAGGGCTGAACCCCCGCAACGTGAAATCGCTTGCCGAACTGATGGCTGTTTACGGTATGGCCGGCGACCTGATGGACCCCAAATACGCCGATCCCGCCGTCGTTGCTGCCAGCACATCCCACATTGTCGATGGGCTGCTAGCATCGTTCATCGCCAGCCTCCCGGCCGAGGAAGTCTACCACGCCGGTCAACAGCGCGGTTTCACCTGGGGTGCCGTCCGCGCGCCGGAGGATTTGTTGGACGATGCGCATCTGCACGATCGCGGATTCTGGAAAACGGTCGAACATCCCGAACTCGGGCGCAGCTTCGTCTATCCCGGGGAGGCTGCGATTTACAACGGCACGCCTTGGGAGATTTCCCGCCGCGCCCCGACGATCGGGGAGCATAATGCCGAAATTTTCTGCGAAGAACTGGGAATGTCGCCGGGGGAGATATCGGTGCTCGCCGAAAGCGGCGCAATTTGATGGCGGCTTGTTCGGGCGCGGTCCCTGCGGCACTCTCGCCCCCTAAAATAGGAGTTGTTCCATGAACCTAACAGGCACCGTCGCCCTAGTGACCGGCGGCAATGGCGGGCTCGGCCAGCGTATCTGCCACGCGCTGGCGAAAGAAGGCGTGCACATCGCCGTCATGTACGCGCAAAGTCGCGATCAGGCGGAAGACGTGGCGGCCGAGCTGAAATCCAAATATCAGATCGCTGCGGCGGCGTTTCAGTGCGACATCACCAATGCAGCGGACGTCGACAAGTTGGTCGCCGATGTGACCAAACGGTTCGGCCGGCTCGATATTCTGATCAACGATGCCGCCTACAACAAGGCGATCCCGTTCCAGGATATCGATAATCTGACGGAATTCGAGTGGGACAAGATTCTCGCCGTTAACCTGACCGGTCCGATGCGCATGATCAAAGCCGTAGCACCGATCATGAAGGCGCAGGGGCAGGGGCGGATCGTCAATATCTCGTCCGTTGCGGGGCTGCATCCCACGGGATCGTCGATCGCCTATGCGGTGTCGAAGGCCGGGTTGATCCATTTGACCCGCTGCATGGCGGTAGGGTTGGCGCCCGAAACCCTGGTGAATTGCGTTGCCCCCGGTTTGATCGAGGGCACCCGAGCCACCGCCAATCTGCTACCCGAAATGATCGCGCGTTCTGCATCCGGTGCGGTGCTGAAAAAGGCGGCCGACAAGGACGATTGCGCCGACCAGGTGGTGACGATGTGCCGCACAGAAACAATGACCGGGCAGACGGTCGTGATCGACGCCGGGCGGGTGTTTCACTGACCCAACGACGTTCGTAACGTCTCGATATCGGCCGCCTCACCAATTCCACCCGCATACCGGTCGGCGTTTTGGCCGACCGGTATTATGCAACGACGTAATACGCCGCGAGTGCGCCGAGGAACCGGCGTCGAGTATGGAAGGTCAGGCGCGTCGGCGCGTGGCGATAAGGCCGGCGAGGCCCATGGCGAGCAGGCCAAGCGACGCCGGCTCCGGTGCATCGACGCTGGATTGCTGGGTCATGATTATTAGCCCGTCGCCGGTGTTGATTCCGCTAATAGCCGTTAACGGGCCGAGTGCGCTGAGGACCGACGTGAGATAGGAGCCGCCGCCACCGCCATTGCCGCCATTATAGCCGCCACCGCCACCGCCGGTGTTGCCGAGACCGCCGCCGCCGCCGCCACCGAACCCGCCGGTGCCGCCATTCGCATTGGTCGTGGTGCCGCCGGCTAGGCCATTCGCGAAGTCGGCGCCGCCTTGGGCGTTGTTGGTGCTGTTTGCCGCGCCATTGCTGAAGAACCCGGCGCCGCCACCGGCCGTCGCCCCCCCGTTGGCTGCGCTGGCTCCATTGCCGCCCGTACCGGCAGCACCGCCATTGACGCCACTTCCGGCGCTTGCAGCGGTGGTCGCGGAACCGGCGATGCCGGCGGTTGGACCGGAGTTGCCCGCGCCGCCACCGCCAGCGGCGATCAGCAACGGAATCACCGTGTTGCTCGGATCGTCGGGGCCGCCGATCAGCACGACGAAGCTGCCGCCGCCGCCGCCGCCATTGCTAAAGGCGGTTTGACCGGCGCTGCCGGCGACGATCTTGAGAACGTCGCCAACTTGTAGGTTGAAACTGGCCCCGAGTTCCGCCCCAAGGCCACCCGTGTGGCCACTGCCGGTCGTGCTGGAGCCGCCTTGTCCGCCATAGACCAGGAAGCTGTAAGACCCATTCGACGTCACGGTGTAGGTGCCGATGCCGCCGGCGGCAGCAAAGCAACTGACCGTGGCCGAGGCGCTGCAACTCGGTGTTGCCCTGGATTCCGTGGGCAGTGCCAGGATCGTCGCGGCGGTCAGCAGTCCGATGGCATAGACCGACAGTGCTTTGCGCGTACGCTGGGTCCGATATGTCACGGCATGGTCCTTTTCTTGTCCTGGTTCACCCGATTGCGATCTGGGAGTGCCCATTGGCAAACAAAAGGCAATATTTGGGCCAGGATATAAAGTCTCACGATATCAAACAAGTATCGAACCGGTGTCAGTTCATATCTCGAAATGTGTAAAGTTTTCCGACAGCGCTCGGCTGGACGCAACGACGTCCAGTGCGCGGCGTTCGGGGCGTCGCGCTAGGGTTGGTGCCGGGCGGGTGTTTCACTGACCCAACGAGGCCCGTAATGCGCCAATATCGGCTCGGTCGGGTGCGAGCTTTGCCGCCGCGTCCAGATCGGACTTGGCTGCCGCAGTATCTCCGTGCAACAGGTAAATTTTGGCCCGTATCGCTAATGATTCTATCCAAGCGCGCCGAACGGCTTGGACGCTCAGGATTTCGTTGAATGGCGACGCGGTTGCGACGAAGCCCATCGCGGCCGCGCCCCGATCGATAATGAACATGCTCTGCATCGCGTCGGCGGCGCGTTCGATGACGAAAGTCAGATCGCGCAGCGCGTCCTGTTCGTTGCCGGCGGCGAAGTTTATACTGGCGCGTTCGAATCGATAGACCGTGTTATCGGGGGAATCGTCGAGCAATCGCTTCAAGTGCCCGTGCGCCGCGTCGAATTCCCCGTGCGCCAGGGCGATGCGTGCCAGTCGCACTAGCGCCCAAACGTGTTCGTTTCCATATCGACCGTCGAGTTCCACCACCTTGTTCAGATCGCGTTCGGCGGTTGCTCGGTCCCCGCCGGCGTCGGCGAGCTGAGCGCGGTAGGACAGGGTGCGGTATAGCGTGTCGCGTCGTGTGTCGCGTTGGCGGAAGCTGGGTGCCGGCCCCCAGTACCATGCATATTCGGCGGCTTGCACCGCCTGGTCCGCTTCCGGCCTTGCTTTCGCGGTGTCCCCGCGTCCGGCGAAAACAGTCGCCAAGGCCATATGTGCCAAAGCATTGTCGGGATCTCTCGTCAGTGCTCGGTTGTATTCGTAAATGGCACGATCGTTGTTGTCCGCTTGTTGGGCGGTAAGACCGCGCTGGAAATAATAATCGGTGCTCCAGATTGTAATTGTCCCGCGCTCGTCCGCGCTTTCGGCCCATTTATAGCTGCCGAACGCGATGAAAATCGCAAGCGGGGCAGCGATAAGGGGTAGTTGGGCGCGGATACGCTGTTGCACGTTCATGACAGCCTCACATGGCGAAGCGCGACATCCCCCCATCCACAGGGATCACCGTGCCGGTGATGTATCCCGCTCGGGGGGATGCAAGGAAAGTCACGAGATCGGCCAGTTCCTCCGGTTCTCCGAAGCGGCCGATGGGAATGTTCTGCTCGATGTAGCGCTGGGTCACGACAGGATCGGGATGCAGCCGGCTGCGAATTTGTTCGCTGTTAATCCGCCCTGGTGGAATGCAATTGATGGTGATGCCTTCCTTTGCCAGATCGCGCGACAAACCTTTGGACCAAGCATGCACGGCGGCGCAGGCGGTCAATGCGGCGCTGGTGGCATAGGGTTCGACGATGCCGGTGACGTTGACGATGCGGCCCCAGCGTTGCGCCCGCATCCCCGGCAGGAACGCGTTGGTCAGCCGCCGTAGGGTGGTAAATTTCAGGTCGAACCCAGCCTCCCACCGCTCGTCGGAGGCGATAATCTCCGGCTTGCTCGACAGGCCAGCGTTGTTGATCAGAATTTCGACAGTACCGACGGCCGTGAGGACGGCGGCCGGGGCGTCGCGGTCCATCAGGTCGGCGACGACGATCGCCGGGCGGTTGCCGGTTTCGGCCTCGATGGCGGCGGCGACTTCTTCCAGCCGTTCCCGCCGACGGGCGAGAATGGTTAGCCGCACACCTTCGCGTGCCAGGGAATGCGCGATGCCGACCCCGATGCCGGCGCTGGCCCCGGTCACGAGGCAGGTTTTTCCGGAGAGTTTCAGGTCCATTGCGGCGGCTTTCAGTAACGTTCGACCCAAGGGCTGTGCAGTGCTGCTTCGATCCGGCGATGTCGCGCTTCGATAACATCGGCGGGGACGGCACTGACGAAGGCGTAGAAGGTTTTGGTGCGGATCGCGTCCACCACCCGTTCTCCCACTTTCATCGGATCCAACCCCGACGTCGCCAACCGTTCGGCCAACATCGCCTCATCGGTGTGGCGCACCTGCGGGCCGCCCATATGGTCGGGACGGTTGCGTGCGCCGCGTGCGATATTCGTGGCGATCGGGCCGGGGCAAAGCACGGACACGCCGATATTGGTGCCTTCCAGTTCGATCTCCAACGCCTCGGACAGCGACAAAGCGGCGTATTTCGTCATCGAATACGGGCCTTGGTCCGTGCCGCGTCGGTTCTGAAATCCGGCAACCGAGGCGGTGTTGACGATATGCCCTTCCTCCCCGTGCTTGAGGATCGCCGGCACGAAATGGCGGATGCCGTGGACGATGCCCCAGATATTGACGCCCATGACGAACTGCCAGTCGCTGGGCGGCACGTCGACCAAACGGGTGCCGTGCATCGGCACGCCCGCATTGTTGCAGGCGATGTGCAATTTGCCGAATTCCTTTTCCGCCCGAGCGAGGGCGTCGAGCACGGATTGCTCCTGCGTGACGTCGATCGCGACCGGCATCACCCGTTTGTTGGTGCCGGACAGCCCATGCGCGGCTTGCTCGATGGCGTCCTTCTGGATGTCGGCCATGACGACATTGGCCCCGGCTTCGGCCAGTGCGGTGGCGATACCCAAGCCGATGCCGGACGCCGCGCCGGTGACGATGGCGGTTTTGCCCGAGATTTCCCTCATGCGCGTTTCCCCATTCCGTTTATGCCGCTCGGCCGCGATAGGTTTCAGGCGCCCAAAGCGCGAAGGCGGCCCCCGCAGCAACCATCAGTCCGGCGCCGGTTATCAACGACACCGTTGCGCCGAATAGATCCGCGATCAAGCCGAGGGCCAGCGGACCCAGCACGTATCCGACGTCGCCGGCCATGCGGAAGATGCTCAGCGTTGTGGCATTGCGCCCGGGCGGGGCGCTGTCGGCGGCGTAGACCGATGGCGCTGCGCCACCGACCGCGCTCGCGACTCCCCAAACGATATTCGCCGCCATAAACCATGCGTAGGACGGCGCTACGCAGAACAGCAGCATGCTGACGCCCGATACGATGGTCGAGGGCGCGATGACGGCCTTGCGCCCGAAATAATCGGTCAGCATTCCGCCGGGATAGGACGCAATGAGCCCGACCACGGTGCCGACCGCGAGCGCAAGCCCGACTTCGGTCACCGAAAGCCCCAGCCGCACAGTGCCGAGGACGGGGACAATTGCGAACAACCCCCCGGTTCGGGCGGCGGCATTGGCCATGGACACGAGGCATGCCAGCACGAAGCCCGTTTGCTTCCACAACATTGCGACGTCGGCCAAGAACGACCCGCCCGCGCGGTTGCGCTTCGACCCGATGTCGCGGCCGATGTCGCGGGTCTCTCCCAGGGCGAAGTAGCCGACGCTGGCGGCGAACAGGCCGGCGACCGAATAAACCCAAAATGGCGCGGTTAATCCGTAATGGGCGGATAGCAGCCCGCCTGGAAACGGTCCAACCCCGGCGGCGAAAATGAACACGCCCTGGTAGATGGATACGATCCGGCCACGGCGTTCCGGCGTGGTGATATCGGCCAGCACGATCTGCCCGGTGGTGACGATCAACCCCGCGCCTGCTCCGGCGACAAATCGAGCAAAAATGAACTCGGGGTAGGTGGATGCAAGGGCACACCAGAGATTGCCGGCAGTGGTGACAACGCCGCCCAGCGCCAAGGCGTGCCGCCGCCCGAGCCCGTCCGACAACCACCCTGCCGGGATCGCACCGCAGAATCGCGCCAACCCGTAGATGCCCACCGCCATGCCGATGGCCGAGGCGGACACGCCGAACGACTTGGCGTAAAGCGGCAAAGCGGGGACCACGCCCCCGAAGCCAAGCTGATTGATCCCCGCCAGCACGCACATCCAAATCAGGGTTTTGCTCGTCGTCGTCAAAATCGGGATTACCTTTTCGCGGACCAGGGGCTAACCGAGTGTCTAGCGCAGGACGGGAGAAACACCATCGTGAAGACCATCGGACGCCGAACATTGCTGCAAACCGCCGGGGCGACATTGGCTGCGCCAGCTTTAGGAGCCTCCGAACGCGAACGCGTGCTGCGCTTCATGCCGCAGGTCGATCTCGTGACACTCGATCCGCATTTCAGCACGACCAACATCACCCGCAATCACGGCGGTCTTGTCTACGACCAACTCTATGGCACCGATTCCTCCTTCAAAGCCCAACCGCAAATGGCCGAGGGCCACACGGTCGAGGACGGCGGCAAGCGCTGGCGGGTCAAGCTGCGGGAAGGCCTGAAATTTCACGACGGGGAGCCTGTGCTCGCCAAAGATTGCGCTGCCAGCCTCAAGCGTTGGGGGAAGCGCGACGTCCTGGGCCAGGAAATTCTGCGCATCGCCGATGAGATTTCCGGGGTGGACGATCGCACCATCGAATTCCGCTTCAAACAGCCCTTCCCGAAGCTGCCGGAAGCCATCGGCAAGCCCGGCGCCTTCATGCCTGCAATCATGCCGGAGCGGCTGGCGGTCGTGGATGCGTTCAAACACATCCCCGAGATTATCGGTAGCGGTCCATTCCGTTACGTCGCATCGGAACGAATGCAGGGCGTGCGCAACGTTTATGCGAAATTCGACGGCTACGTGCCGCGCCCCAACGGCACCCCGGACCGCGCCGCCGGTCCGAAAGTGGTGCATTTCGAACGCGTGATTTGGACCACCATGCCCGATCAGGGCGTAGCGTTGGCTGCGCTGCAAAAGGGCGAGCAGGATTGGTGGGAATTCGCATCCCAGGACCTATTGCCGGTTATCCGCAAGGATTCGAACCTGCGCGGGGAAGTGCTGGAGACCGAGGGCAATTTCATCATGGTGCGGTTCAACCACCTGCACCCGCCCTTCGATCGTCCGGAGATGCGTCGGGTGATCTTACGCGCCTTGGATCAAGAAGATTTTTGCGCCGCCGTCGGTGGCGCCGAGGAATCGCTACGCCGTCCCGGGACCGGGTTCTATCCCAAAGGGATGCCCGATGGGACGGATGCTGGCCTCGATGCCATTCGTAAGCCGCTGACAGACGCCCAGGCGCGGCAGGCCCTGAAAGACGCAGGGTACAACGGTGAGAAAATCGTGCAGTACTCTCCCGCCGACTACCCCAACGTTCGCGTCGCAAACGAGGTCTTGGCGGATCTGCTAAAGCGGATCGGCGTCAACCTGGATTACGTCAGCACCGATTGGGGCACGATGACGCAAAAGATGATCAAAAAGGATCTGGCGCAGGCCGGAGCTTGGAACATTCATATGCTGAACGTGCCCTGCCTGTCGGTTGCATCACCGCTGGTGAACTCCCGCTTGCGCGGTACGGGATCGGATGAATCCGGCTGGTACACCAGCGCGAAATACGAGGAGCTGCGCGGCCAATGGATGTTGGCCGAAGAACCCGGCGAGCGTCGCCGCTGGGCCGAGGCGTTGCAACGCGAATGCCTCGACAGCGTGCCGATGGTGCCCGGCGGCATTACACTGCAACCGGCGGCGTGGCGCGCGGACCTGGATGGCGTGTTGGGCGGTGTGCCGAAATTCTGGAACGTGCGGCGCAGGAGTTAACGCATGGCCGTATCGATTGAACCCCTGCGGCCTGACTTTGCAGGTCTGGTTTCCGGTATCGATTGTACCCGGCCGCTATTGCCCGACGCGGTTGCCGCCATCGAGAAAGGCATGGACGATTTCGCGGTGCTGATTTTCCGCGACCAAATGTTGACCGACGCGCAGCAACTCGCCTTCACCCTGCATTTCGGCAACATCGAGCGCACCGGCTACGGCACCGATCGCATTCATCTGCGCACCGAGCAGGAGGCGCGTGCGCTGGGCGCGGGGATCGGCGATTTTTCCAATGTGCGCGGTGACGGTAAGCCGCTCGCGCCGGACAGCCGCGCTTATATGTTCAAGTTGGCGGATCGGTTATGGCACTCCGATAGCTCGTTCAAGGCGATACCGGCGAAGTATTCGCTGCTGTCGGGCCGCGCGATTCCGTCCTGGGGCGGGGCCACGGAGTTCGCTGACATGCGGGCGGCGTACGACGCTTTGGATGCGCGCACCCGCGCGGAAGTCGAGGATCTGGTTTGCCGTCACTCGCAAATGTATTCGCGGGAGAAAGTCGGCTTCGCCGACCTGACCGAGGCCGAACGCCAAGCCTTCGCGCCGGTGCGCCAACGCCTCGTGCGGCGTCACCCTGCGACCGGTCGTAAGTCGCTGTTCCTGTCCGCCCATGCTGGCACGATCGAGGGCATGACCCTGCCGGAGGGGCGGATGCTTTTGCACGATCTGACCGAGTTCGCCACCCAGGAACGCTTCGTCTACGCGCACGCTTGGCGGGTGAACGATCTGGTGGTGTGGGACAATCGCGTCACCCTGCACCGCGGCCGTCGCTTCGACCCCTCCGAAGCGCGGGATGTGCGTCAGACGCGGCTCGCGGGGGATGGGCCGACAATCGAACAGGCGGTTTAGACGGGGCAGGGAGCACGCTCGAACGCAAGCCGCGACCCTCTCATTCTTCATCCTTGCGTACCGATGGCGAGTCAGGCGATTTGGGTCGCCCGGCGGGTCCGCAGCGACTCGGCGCCCACTCCTAAGCCGCCCCGGTGCTTTTGCATGCCGACCCCTTTTACCTCCCAGGACCTCAGCCGCACTTTCGATGCGCGGGCGTTGACTCGCGGGCGTAGCTTAGGACTGGCAGGCGCGGTGCAAGTACGGTTGGAGGGCGATGCCATTCTGGGCACTGTCATGGATCGCGATACCCCGCGTAGCGTGCGGATCGTGCCATCGTTCATGGGGCGGCGGGTGGTGTTCGATCACGAATGCACCTGCCGCATCCGCGGTTGCCCGCACCTCGCCGCCGCAGCCTTCGCCGCGCTCGACCGGTTTCCAGAACTGCGCAAGGCCGAGCAGCAGACGTTTCTGGATACGCTGGCAACCCCGGCGTCGCAGAAGGAGCGGCAGCGGTTGGTGTTCGAACTCGCCCCCGCCGAGGGCAAATATGCCTGCATGGTCGCCGCTCTGCTGATTGGCGAACGATCGGGAACCATCGCCACTACGACGCTCGCCGCGATTGCTGCCGATGAGAGCGCCTCCAGTGCGGTACGCGACCTCGTGTTTCTCCTCGGGGAGGGGACCGAGGTTCGGACCGGCATCGCCGCCGATCTTGTCACCGACCTTTTGGATGCACTGATCGAAACCGAGCAGGCGCGTTGGCATGCGGGTGGGCAACGCCTGACGAAGGGCGAGACGCGGATCTTCGCCTCGGCCGCCGCCGCGGTCCTTCCCCCGCGTTCGGGGGTCATCGTTGCCGATAGTGGGCCTTGGTACGTCGATGCAGCCACCGGTGCGGTCGGGCGCATTCGTATTCGCGCGGTCGAACCCGCGCCCATGCGACCGGTATCGCCGCTGCCGCCCGAACCGCCGCAGCGGCGCCGGAACGAAGCGGTTCGATCGACCGAACCGGCGATCGTCGATCGCCCGATGACCCCGGTCCTGCGCCTAACCCGTTTTCCGTGCCCGGACGATCGCGGTCGGATGCAGCAGGTCGACGCATTGTTGCTGGAATTCGACTACGGCGGCGCCACGATCCCGTTCGACGACGATAAGCAGTTCGTCCGCGCGAACACGCCGTACGGCCCCGAATTCGTTCGCCGCGACCGCAAGGCCGAGGCGTCCGCCTTGGAGGCGATTCGTGGCGACGGGTTGGTGCAGATGCGCATGGCCACCGCCCAATCGGCGAAGGGCCGGACGGTCTTCGTCTTTCGCGGCCGCGAGGCGCCGGAGGATTGGCAGGCCTTTATCGCCGAACGTCTGCCGGCCTTGTCGGCGTTAGGCTGGAACAACCAAATCGACGCTGCCTTCGGTCCACGCACCGCCGCGACCGACGGTGTGTGCGATATGCGAGTCGGCGATTCTTCCGGCGGCGGGTTCTCCCTCGATCTCGGCATCGACATCGACGGCACCAGACACCCGCTGCTGCCGATCCTGCTGCGCTTGCAGGACCGTGGTGGCATGGCGAAAGCCCGCGTGCTGGATGGGCAGGTCGTAACCAGCCTCGACGATGGCCGCATCCTCAAGCTTCCGGCGGACCGGGTCGCTCGGTTGTTGGCGGTTATGGAGGATCTGGCGGAATCGGCGCACCGCACCAAGGGCGACACGTTGGAACTGGACGCCGAGCAGGCGGCAGACGTGCTGGATTTGGAGGATATTCTCGCCACGCGCTGGCAGGAAGGCGCGGCCGCCGCAGCGCATGTGGCCCGTTTCCGCTCCGCCGCCGAGGCGCCGCATGTCGAAGTCCCCACAGCTTTCACAGCCACCTTGCGGCCATATCAGCAACATGGCGTCAATTGGCTGCAATATCTGCGGGCGAACGATCTCGGGGCGCTGCTGGCCGACGATATGGGGTTGGGCAAAACCGCGCAGACCATCGCCCATATTGCCACCGAGCACGAGGCCGGTCGCCTGGACCGCCCGGCATTGGTCATCGTGCCCACAACTCTGGTTCCGAATTGGACGGCCGAACTCGGGCGGTTCGCGCCGCATCTGAAGGTCGTCGTGCTGTACGGGCTCGATCGGCACGAGCGACGCGCCGACCTCGATGGCGTGCATGTCGTCGTGACCACCTACACTGTGCTGACCCGCGATATCGAGGATATGGCCGCGCTGCCCTGGCATCTGGTCGTTCTGGATGAGGCACAGGCGATCAAGAACCCCGGCAGCAAAGCCACGCATGCGGTTTGCCGCCTCAAAGCGACCCAGCGCATCTGCCTCTCCGGCACGCCGATCGAGAACCATCTGGGCGAGTTGTGGTCGCAATTCGCCTTTCTGATGCCCGGCCTGCTGGGCACGCGGAAGAATTTCGCCAAACGATTCCGCTCCCCCATCGAAAAGGATGGCGATCCTGTCCGGCGTCGCCAACTCGGATCCCGCATTCGCCCATTCATTCTACGCCGTACCAAATCCGCCGTAGCGACCGAGCTGCCGCCGAAACACACGATCCTGCGGCGCATCGTGTTGGCACCGGACCAACGCGAACTGTACGAAACTATCCGCGAAACCATGCGCGCCCGCGTCACCGAGGGCATCGCCGAACGAGGCATGGCACGCAGCCATGTGCTGGTGTTGGATGCGCTCCTCAAGCTACGCCAAGTCTGCTGCGATCCCCGTTTGGCTCGTTTGGGCGATATCGCGCAGGCCGGCACATCCAGCAAGCTGAACGATCTGATGGAAATGGTGGGCGAGATGGTCGCGGAGGGCAGGCGGATCCTGCTATTCTCCCAGTTCACCTCGATGCTGGACCTGATGCAAGCACCGCTGACTGCGGCCGGTATTCCGTTCGTGGAACTGCGCGGCGATACGGCAGACCGTGCCGAACCGGTGCGCGCGTTCGAGGCGGGGGAGGTGCCGCTGTTCCTGATTAGCCTGAAAGCGGGCGGGCGCGGGTTGAATCTGGTCTCGGCCGACACGGTGATCCACTACGATCCCTGGTGGAATCCGGCGGTCGAGGATCAAGCATCCGATCGTGCCCATCGCATAGGCCAAACCAAGTCGGTGTTCGTCTACAAGCTGATCGCTGCCGATACGGTGGAAGAGCGCATTGTGGAAATGCAGGAACGCAAGGCCGCTTTGGCCAACATCGCACTCAGCGAGGACGGCGCCGCGCTACCATCGATGGATATGGACGATATCGATTTCCTATTCGGGTCGGCGCCGGATTTGCTGGCTGCGTGATGGCGTTCGGCATTACTGTTGCGTTTGTGTTTGGGCCTGTCCCTGCCCGGTGTCGCTGACCGATACGTGCACCGTCAATGTCTCCTGCCCCACCTGACGCCGAATGCCCCGGATCGGGGCGGCCGATGCGGCGTCGAGTGCCGAGCCCAGCCGAACGTAGCGGTCGGTCGGGCATTGGTCGTTGGTGGCGTCGAAGCCCACCCAGCCGATGTGATCGACCAGACATTCCGCCCAAGCATGGTGCGCGGCCGAACCCGAACCATCGTCCAGCAGGAGATAGCCGGTAACGTAGCGCGTCGGGATTCCCAGATGTCGTGCGGCGGCGATGAAGATGTGGGCGTAATCTTGGCAAACGCCGCGTTTGGCCTCGAAGGCGGCGGCGGCGGTGGTTTGCGCGTGGGTGCTATTGGGATCGTACGTCATGTGCGCGCCGATCGCGGCCATCAGCTCGTGCAATGTCGCCAGCCGGTCGGGATCCCGTGCGACGTCTGCCATCGCGGCAATTGCCGCATCGGCCTCGGTCGTCGGGTTGGTGCGCAGATAAGCCCCTGGGGCCAAAGATTCGCCGGTATATCCAGCCACCCCCCCGGTATCGACAGTTTCGATTTCGCCCGACGCCACAACGCGTATTGTCGTCAGATCGGCCGGGGCGGCGAGCAGATCCACGCGGTTGCCGAACCCGTCGATATAGGTGGCGGCTTGGGCGATTCCCGGGGCCTCGACAGTCCAGGACAGCACGGTTTGGCCT
>JBAXFK010000036.1:0-24028 GCA_037139955.1 Rhodospirillales bacterium | reverse complement strand
AATCGCACGTGTGGAGTGGTATCGCGAAGGTCGGGTGCCGTTGCACACGCTCCGCGCCGATATCGATTTCGGCGTTGCGACCGCTAAGACGACCTACGGCACCTGCGGCGTAAAAGTGTGGGTGTTTAAAGGCGAAATCCTGCAGCACGATCCGATGGCGCAAGACCGGCGCGCCGCGGAACAGGCTCCTCAGAGGTAGACGGACGATGCTGTCCCCCAAACGCACCAAATTTCGCAAGCAGCACAAAGGCCGCATTCACGGCACGTCCAAAGGTGGGACGGCTTTGAACTTCGGGGCTTTCGGGCTGAAGGCTCTCGAGCCGGAGCGCATTACCGCGCGCCAGATCGAGTCGGCCCGTCGTGCCATCACCCGCGCTATGAAGCGCGCCGGCCGTGTGTGGATCCGGATTTTTCCGGATGTTCCGGTTTCGACCAAACCTGCCGAAGTCCGCATGGGCTCCGGTAAAGGTTCGCCGGAATTCTGGGTGGCACGCGTTGCCCCCGGCCGTATCATGTTCGAGATCGACGGCGTTCCGGCCGAAATAGCGAAGACCGCGCTGACACTGGGCGCGGCCAAGCTGCCGATCAAGACTAAGTTCATCGCCCGTATCGGAGACGCCTGATATGGCTGGTACCGTTCAAAACAAGGTGTCCGATGTCCGGACTAAAACGCCGGACGAGCTGAAGGACCTTCTCCTCGGCTTGCGCAAGGAGCAGTTCAACCTGCGCTTTCAAAGGGCTGCGGGCCAGAACGAAGGTATCGGGCGGGTGAAGCAGGTCCGTCGCGAAATCGCGCGTGTGAAAACCATCATGGCGGAGAAGCAAGCTTCTTCCGCCCCACAGTCTTAAGGAGCTCGGGCGATGCCAAGGCGCGTCCTCACCGGGCGAGTGATTAGCGACAAAATGGACAAGACCATCACGGTCCTTGTCGAGCGTCGCATCATGCACCCGCTTTATAAGAAATTTATCCGTCGCTCCAAGAAATATGCAGCGCACGATGAGGAAAATGTCTGCAAGATCGGCGACATGGTCCGCATCGAGGAATGCCGCCCGTTGAGCAAGCGGAAGACTTGGCTTGCGATAGAACGCAACGGCCAAGCTCTGGTTGAGCAATCGGCTGAGGGAGCTGCGGCATGATTCAGTCCGAATCCCACCTCGAAGTCGCCGATAACTCCGGTGCTCGTCGGGTAATGTGCATTAAGGTGCTTGGTGGTTCGAAGCGGAAGACTGCCTCGGTCGGCGACGTGATCGTCGTGTCGATCAAGGAAGCCATTCCACGCGGCAAGGTTAAGAAGGGCGACGTTCATCAAGCGGTGATCGTGCGTACATCTTTCCCGGTTCGTCGGGCCGACGGATCCGCCATCCGCTTCGACCGCAACGCGGCCGTACTGATCAATAAGCAGCAAGAGCCGATCGGCACTCGCATTTTCGGGCCGGTCGTTCGCGAACTGCGGGGACGCAAGTTCATGAAGATCATCAGTCTTGCGCCGGAGGTGCTGTAATGGCCGCGCGCATTAAAAAAGGCGACACGGTCGTCGTCATTTCCGGTGCTAGCAAAGGCCGTCGGGGTGAGGTTATCCGGGTTATGCCGAAGGATAATCGCGCGGTCGTGCAGGGCGTTGCCCTCGCGACGCACCACGTGAAGGCGACCAGCATGGAACAGCAGGGCGGGATTCAGACCCGGGAGGCCCCGGTGCATCTGTCCAATTTGATGTTGATCGATCCGAAAAGCGAGAAGCCGACCAAGGTTGGGTTTCGTGTCCTGGAAGACGGTCGCAAAGTTCGCGTCGCCAAGGCGACCGGCGACGTGATCGAAAGCTGAGGCGAGTATCATGAGCGGAACCAAAAACGCTAAGGGCGGCAAGGCCGGCAACGCGAAGGGCGGAGCGAGCAACCGCGGCGGTCAGGGCGCTGCGCCCCCTACCCGTGAAGCGCGTCGCGCAGCGCGCGACGCACAAATGGCTGGCGGTGAGATGAACCCGGCGGCGTCGCCGGAGGAAATGCCTCGCATGAAGAAGCGTTACCTCGAAGAGGTGCGCGGCAAGTTGACATCCGAATTCGGCTACAAGAACCAGATGCAGGTTCCGAAGCTCGAAAAAATCGTTTTGAACATGGGTGTTGGCGAAGCCACAGGCGACCAGAAGAAACTGGACGCTGCTGTGCTTGAGCTGATGGCGATCAGCGGCCAAAAGCCGGTGAAGACCGTCGCGAAGAAGGCCATTGCCGGGTTCAAGATCCGTAAGGGTCTTCCGATCGGTTGCAAAGTCACGCTCCGGGCAGCTCGTATGTACGAGTTCATGGATCGCTTGGTAACCATCGCTCTGCCCCGTGTTCGCGATTTCCGCGGCATTACGGGCAAAGGCTTCGATGGCCGTGGCAATTTCGCCATGGGTATCAAGGAGCAGATTATCTTCCCGGAAATTAACTACGACCGGGTAGAATCGGTTCGTGGGATGGACATTCAGTTCGTCACAACGGCGAAGACCGATGCCGAGGCGAAGGCGCTGCTCAAAGCGTTCGATCTGCCTTTCGCAAGCTGAGCAATTTTTTTGGAAAACCGTCGGACCTTCGGGCATGCCTGAAGGCCGAGAGGTTCCGGAGGTAAAAAACAGGATGGCCAAAGTTTCTCAGGTCAACCGGAACGCGATGCGGGAACGCATGGCGAAGCGCGACAAGTCGAAGCGCGCTGCGCTGAAGGACGTGTTGATGGACCGTACGCTTCCCGTGGAAGACCGGTTTAACGCGTCGCTGAAGTTGGCGCAGTTGCCGCGCAACGGTGCGGGGGTTCGAGTGCGTTTGCGTTGCGAGGTTACCGGGCGTTCGCGCGGTAATTATCGCAAATTCAAGCTTTGTCGTATCGCTCTTCGTGACATGGCCAGCGCGGGACAAATCCCGGGCATGGTCAAAGCTAGCTGGTAAGGGGAGCACGCAAGAATGTCGCTTTCCGATCCTTTGGGCGATATGCTGACTCGCATCCGTAACGCGCAACGTGCGCGTCATGCGATGTGCGTCTCGCCCGCCTCGAATCTGCGGTCCAATGTGTTGGGTGTGTTGAAGCGCGAAGGTTTTATCCGCGGCTATGCCGCTGAGGAACTTCGCCCAGGCGTTGCACAATTGCGCATCGAATTGAAATATAACGAGGGCGAGCCGGTCATTAAGGAGATCCATCGCGTCTCCAAACCTGGTCGGCGCGTTTATTCGAAGATCAAAGAGCTTCCGCGTGTGTATGCTGGGTTGGGTATCTCCATCCTGTCGACACCTCGCGGTGTCATGAGCGATGCCGAGGCTCGCGCTGCCAATGTCGGTGGCGAAGTCTTGTGTCGCGTGTTCTAAGGGAGAGCCGCGTATGTCTCGCGTAGGCAAATATCCCGTAACTGTCCCGGCGGGCGTCCAAGTGGCGATTGCAGGTGGCATGTTCGTGGCTAAAGGCAAATTGGGCGAGCTCAAGATGCCATTGACCGACCTTTGCGATACGACCATCGAGGGTAACCTTGTTAGCGTCGTGCCGAAGAACAAGGAAACGCCGACCCGCATGATGTGGGGTACGACTCGGGCGCTGATCGCCAACATGCTTAAGGGCGTGTCCGACGGTTTCTCTCGGTCGCTCGAAATCACCGGAACCGGCTACCGTGCAGCGGTCAATGGCGGGAATCTTGAGATTAATCTCGGGTTTTCGCATCCCGTGATCTATCCGGTTCCGGCCGGCATCAAGATCTCGTGCGAACGCCCGACTGCCATCAAGGTCGAGGGGGTCGATAAGCGTCTAGTCGGCCAAGTTGCGTCGGAAATCAGGGCATTCCGTCCGCCGGAACCCTACAAGGGCAAGGGCGCGCGCTACACGGATGAGGTCATCCGGCGCAAGGAAGGCAAGAAGAAATGAGCGCCACACAGGAACTTCGGGATCGTCGACGCGCGCGTCTGCGTTACCAGCTCACCGTCAAATCCAATGGGCGTCCGCGCCTGTCGGTTTTCCGTTCGGGCAAGAACATCTACGCGCAGATCATCGACGACACTCAGGGGCGAACACTCGCTGCTGCGTCGTCGCTCGACAAGGATCTGCGCGCGGGCATCAAAACAGGCGCCGACAAGGCGGCCGCTATGGCGGTGGGTAAGCTGGTGGCAGAGCGTGCGCTCGCTGCTGGCGTAACCGATGTGGTGTTCGACCGGGGCGCTTATCTGTATCACGGCCGCGTGAAAGCGTTGGCCGAGGCCGCCCGCGAAGGCGGGTTGGCCTTCTAAGGGAAATCAACGATGGCACGTGAACCTAGAGAAGGTGGCGGCGGTGATCGTGGCCGTGGCCGCGAGCGTAGCGGCGGTGGCGATCGGGAGCCGGATGACGGCATCATCGACAAGCTGGTAACGATCAATCGCGTCGCGAAAGTGGTTAAGGGCGGTCGTCGGTTTGCCTTTGCCGCACTCGTAGTGGTGGGCGATCAGAAAGGACGGGTCGGATACGGTGCCGGTAAGGCGCGCGAAGTGCCGGAAGCTATTCGGAAAGCCACGGAACGTGCCAAACGCGGCATGATTCGGGTGCCGATGAAGGAAGGCCGTACCTTGCATCACGACGTCGTTGGCGAATTCGGCGCTGGCAACGTGATCTTACGGTCCGCTGCTGCCGGCACTGGGATCATTGCCGGTGGCCCGCTTCGCGCTGTATTCGAAACGCTAGGCATCGGCGACGTGGTGGCCAAGAGCCTCGGTAGCCGGAACCCGCACAACATGGTTAAGGCTGCGTTTGCGGCGTTGCAGAAATGCGCCAGCCCGCGGTCGGTTGCCACGCGTCGCGGCAAGAAAGTGTCCGATCTATTCGGTCGCCCGGGCACTGCGACTCCGGAGGTGCAGGCAAATGCCTAAGGTTCGCGTTACGAAAATGAAGTCGCATCTCGGCCGGAAACCCGGCCAGCAGGCGACGTTGATCGGCCTCGGCCTTAACAAGATCCGGAGCACGCGCGAACTGGAGGATACGCCTTCCGTCCGTGGCATGATTCGTAAGGTTGCCCACCTGATTAAGGTGGAGGAGCTTTCCTGAGATGAATCTGAACGAACTGCGGGACAATCCCGGCTCCCGCCTCAAGTCGAAGCGCCTCGGGCGCGGCATCGGCTCGGGGAAGGGCAAGACTTCCGGTAAGGGCGTCAAAGGCCAGAAGGCACGCGAGGGCGTTGCGCTTAACGGCTTCGAAGGCGGTCAGTTGCCTATCTATCGCCGGCTTCCGAAGCGTGGGTTCCACAACCTTTTCCGCAAGGAATATGCGCCGCTGAACCTGGGTACGCTCGATGCTGCCATCGCGGCGGGTAAGATCGACGGAGCGCAACCGATCACGGAAGCGTTGTTGATCTCGTCCGGCGTCGCGGCTGGCGACAAGCACGGCGTGCGACTGTTGGGTGTCGGTGCGCTGACGCGTGCAGTTACGATCACCGTGTCTGGGGCTTCGGCCACGGCGCGTGCGGCGGTCGAAGCGGCTGGCGGAACGATCGTGACCACGGTCGTGCCGAAGGCTGCGGCGCAAGTCGAAGCCTGAGCCGATTTCGACGGTAGAACGTTTAAAGGCACAGCGGATCGCATCGCTGTGCCTTTTGCGTTTTCCGGTAGCGGCTTGCCTTACGCGTCGGTGGGGCCGAAAAGGGCGTACTCTAGAAGGGATATCGGATGGCATCCGCGGCTGAACAACTCGCGTCGAACATGAGCCTCGGGGTCTTTTCGAAGGCTACCGAACTCAAGCAGCGCCTGTGGTTCACCCTAGCTGCGCTCATCGTTTACCGGGTCGGCACATACATACCCGTTCCAGGCGTAGATGCGGCGGTGATGGCCGAGATGATGCAGTCGCACAGCAACGGCCTGCTGGGCATGTTCGACATGTTCGGCGGTGGTGCGTTGGGGCGTATGGCCGTTTTCGCGCTCAACATCATGCCCTATATCAGCGCGAGCATCATCATTCAGTTGATGTCGGCTGCCGTCCCACAGCTCGAAAGCCTGAAGAAAGAGGGCGAGCAGGGCCGCAAAAAACTCAACCAATACACCCGTTATCTCACTGTTTTCATTGCATTGTTCCAAGCCTATGGCATTGCTATCGGTCTCGAGAGCATGCGCGGCAGCTTTGGCCCGGCGGTGATCGATCCCGGCATGTTCTTCCGTTTCTCCTGTGTGATCACGCTAGTTGGCGGCACGATGTTCCTGATGTGGATCGGCGAGCAGATCACGGCCCGCGGCGTTGGCAACGGCACCAGCCTGATCATTATGGCCGGTATCGTGGCAAACCTGCCGCACGCGGCGGCGAATTTGCTCGAAATGGGCCGGACTGGTGCCTTGTCGGCGTTCTTCATCCTGTTCTTCATCGTCCTGGCCGCCGGCACCATCGCGGCGATAGTGTTCATCGAACGGGCGCAGCGGCGCATCAATGTGCAATATCCCAAGAGGCAGGTCGGCAACCGGATGTTCGGTGGCGACTCGACGCACATGCCGCTGAAGATCAATACGTCGGGTGTCATCCCGCCGATTTTCGCGAGCTCCATTCTATTGATCCCCGCGACTTTGGCGGGATTTACGACCGGCGCGCCTGGCTGGGTTCAGACGATCGCCGCACAATTCGCGCATGGGCAGCCGCTTTACATGCTCATGTACGCCGCGATGATTGTTTTCTTCTCCTATTTCTACACCGCAGTGGTGTTCAATCCGGAGGAGACAGCCGATAACCTGAAGAAATATGGCGGTTTTATTCCGGGAATTCGGCCAGGCAGTGCGACGGCAGCTTATTTCGATCGGGTGCTTACGCGGCTGACGACGGTCGGAGGCGTATACCTAGTGGTCATCTGCCTGCTGCCCGAAATTCTTATCAGCAATTACGGTGTGCCGTTCTACTTCGGCGGCACATCCATCTTGATTGTTGTGTCCGTCACCATGGACACGGTAACGCAGGTGCAATCGCATCTTCTGGCCCATCAATACGAGGGGCTTATCCGCAAATCACGGGTGAAGGGACGCCGGTGAACCTTATCCTTCTCGGCCCGCCCGGAGCGGGCAAAGGCACGCAGGCCAAGCGTCTGCAGGACAATCATGGGATCGCTCAGATCTCCACGGGCGACATGCTGCGTGCGGAAGTGGCGGCCGGTAGTCCGGTTGGCAAAGAAGCCAAGGCGGTGATGGAGGCCGGGCAGTTGGTGTCCGACGATATCATCGTGCGCATGCTGGCGTCGCGTGTCGGTCAGCCCGATTGTGCTAATGGGTTCATTCTCGACGGCTTTCCGCGCACCGTGCCGCAGGCTCAGGCGCTAGACCGAATGTTGGCTGAAAAGCACTTGCGACTCGATGTTGTGATCGAGCTGAAGGTCGACGACTCGGCCTTAGTCGAACGGATCGCCGGGCGGTTCACCTGCGCCAAATGCGGCGAGGGGTATCACGACAGCTTCAAAGCGCCTTCCAAGCCCGGCGTCTGCGACGTCTGTGGCGGGGCGGAGTTTTCGCGCCGGGCAGATGACAATCGGGAAACCGTGGCTGCTCGGCTGGATTCTTACCATCGTCAGACGGCGCCGATCCTGCCGCATTATGCGTCTCAGGGCGCGTTGCGGTCGATTGACGGTATGGCGGATATCGATGTGGTCGCGGCTCAGATCGACGCCATTTTGGCGCAGATCGGATAAGCGTCTCGTGCTCGGGGAAAACGCTTGATTCGGCGTTGACTCCTAGGCGAGCGGAACTATAGTCCCGCGCTTCGACGTAACCTCCTTTTCAAGGGGTTTGCGTCGCTTGCGCATTTCCCTGCCCTTCGGGGCACGTTTACAGCCCGGTCGAATTCGGGCGACAGGAGAGTCAAGCGTGGCGCGTATAGCCGGCGTGAACATCCCGACGAACAAGCGCGTCCTGATCGGGCTGCGCTACATATATGGCATCGGCCCTTCGAAGGCTGCGGAGATTTGCGGAAAGCTCAGCATTCCCGAAGATCGCCGGGTTAACCAACTGTCCGATGAGGAGATCCTCCACATCCGCGAATTGATCGACCGAGAATACCGCGTCGAGGGCGATTTGCGGCGTGAGGTTTCCATGAACATCAAGCGTCTTATGGATCTTGGCTGCTATCGCGGCCTGCGCCATCGCAAGGGCCTCCCGGTGCATGGTCAACGGACGCATACCAACGCGCGTACTCGTAAGGGTAAGGCTGTTGCTATTGCCGGTAAGAAGAAAGTGACCAAGTAAGGCGCTTCGGCGCTTTCCGAACCACCGACCAAATTCCGCGGTGCCGGCTTCCGGTGCCGCCATGAGTTGAGAGCAGGACAAACATCATGGCGAAACCCGCCACAGCCTCCCGCCCCAGGCGCAAAGAGCGTAAGAACATCATTGCTGGCGTTGCCCACGTCGCAGCGACGTTCAATAACACGGTGATCACGATTACGGACGCGCAGGGCAATGCTATCGCATGGTCGTCCGCCGGTAGCCAAGGCTTCAAGGGCAGCCGGAAGTCCACTCCCTACGCGGCGCAGGTCGCGGCGGAAGACGCGGGCCGGAAGGCGCGCGAGCACGGGATGGAGCAATTGGAAATCGAGGTGAGCGGCCCTGGGTCGGGACGCGAGAGCGCACTCCGCGCGTTGCAGGCGGTTGGCTTCCAGGTTTCGGCTATCCGAGACATGACGCCGATCCCGCACAACGGATGCCGGCCGCGCAAGCGCCGCCGCGTTTGATTCGTCGCCGTAAGACGTTCCACCGGACTGGAGCCGCGCCAAACGCGGTTCGAAAGGTTGAGGTAATATGAGGCAGAGCGCCGTCATTCAGAGGAATTGGCAATTCCTGATCAGGCCGGACAAGCTCGAAGTCGAGCCCGGTGCCGATCCGAGTCGCATCGCCACGATTGTCGCCGAACCGCTGGAACGCGGCTTCGGTATGACATTGGGCAATGCTATTCGTCGTATTTTGTTGTCCTCGCTCCAAGGGGCAGCTGTTACAGCCCTGCAAATCGACGGCGTGCTGCACGAGTTCAGTTCGATCCCCGGCGTGCGTGAAGACGTCACCGATATCGTGCTGAACATCAAGCAGTTGGCGCTGCGGATGCATGGCGAAGGCCCGAAGCGCATGACGCTGACCGCAACCGGTCCCGGCGAGGTGCGCGCAGGTCAGATCCAAGCCGGGCATGACATCGACATTATGAATCCGGAATTGGTCATCTGCACGCTCGACGACGGGGTGAAGCTGGGCATGGAGTTCACGGTTAATCTCGGTAAGGGCTACCAGCCCTCCTCGGTGAACCGTCCAGAAGATGCCCCGATCGGTTTAATTCCGGTCGACAGCATCTATTCGCCGGTCCGCCGTGTGTCCTATCGTGTCGATCCGACCCGCGTCGGGCAGGTCACCGACTACGATAAGCTGCTGTTGACAGTCGAAACCAATGGCGCCGTGACGCCGGAAGACGCGGTGGCCTTGGCTGCGCGTATCCTGCAAGATCAGCTCCAACTGTTCATCAACTTCGACGAGCCGCAAGCCGCGCGGGTCGAGGAAGTGCAGGACGATCTGCCGTTCAATCGCAATTTGCTGCGGAAAGTCGACGAACTCGAACTGTCCGTACGCAGCGCGAATTGCCTCAAGAACGACAATATCGTTTACATTGGCGATCTCGTGCAGAAATCCGAACAGGAAATGCTACGCACTCCGAATTTCGGCCGCAAGTCGCTAAACGAAATCAAGGAAGTGCTGACCTCCATGGGTTTGTCGCTCGGCATGTCCGTGTCGGGCTGGCCGCCGGAGAACATCGAAGACATGGCCAAGCGGCTCGAAGAGCCGTTCTGAGCTGGTATGAAGGACTGAACCAATGCGTCACGGTGTTGCCGGCCGGAAGCTCGGCGTTACCTCTACTCATCGTATCGCCATGTTTCGAAACATGGCCCATGCGCTGATCAAGCACGAGCAGATCACCACGACCCTGCCCAAGGCCAAGGAATTGCGCCCTGTTGCAGAGAAGCTGATCACGCTCGGTAAAAAAGGCGGCCTCGCCAATCGGCGGCTCGCCTATGCAGAACTCCGTGACGACGTCATTGTCGCCAAGCTGTTCGGGACGTTGGCCGATCGTTACAAAGACCGTTCCGGCGGGTATTGCCGGGTGTTAAAGGCGGGCGTGCGTTATGGCGACGCCGCCGACATGGCGGTCATCGAGTTCGTCGATCGCGATCCGGGTGCTAAGGGGCTGGATAGCGGCCCGGTGCAAGCGCGATCGGCCGATGAAGACGAATCCGAGGCGTAACTAGAATTTTCGAATTAGTTACAAAAAAGGGTGGGAGCAATCCCGCCCTTTTTTGTGCCTCTTGCCCCGAACCGCGACCGGCGCAATCTTATCCTCCAACATTGGAGGAAACAGTCATGACCGTATTTGTTATCGGGGGCACCGGCTTTATCGGCACCCGCGTCATTCCGCTGCTCGTGGCGCAGGGGCAGTCCGTGGTTTGCATGGACATCAACCCGCATACCGCCAATTTTGCGGCCTACGGCGATAAGGTGAAGGTCGTACGCGGCGACGTTACCCAGTTCGACGATGTGTTGAATCAGATGCATGCCTCTGGCGCCGACAGGGTGATGAACCTGTCGTACAACCTCGGCGTCGATCTGCCGCCGCATCTTGCGACGAAGCTGAACATCGTCGGGATGGACAATTGCTTCGAGGCGGCGCGTATCCTCGGGATTAAGCACACGGTTTATGCGAGTTCACTTGCGGTGAACGGGCAGCAGCAACATTTTGGACTTCGCCCGGTGACGGAAGACGACCTCCATATGGGCAACAATCAGTATGCCATGCACAAATCGTTCAACGAGTGGCAGGGCAAAGATTATGTTGCGAAATATGGGATGACGATTACCGGTATTCGGCCGGCCAATGTCACTGGGCCGGATAAAGTGCGCGGTTCGGTCGATCATGTGAATATCGTCACCCGCCCGTCCCGTGGGGAAGCGATTTCCTTCCCGTACGCCGACGCGATGCGATGCCCGATCCATGTCGATGACATTGCCGAGGTGTTCACCCGCGTTGTCATGGCCGACAAGCCCAAACATCTAATTTACAACTCCGGTGGTGTTGTGGTCAGCCTGGGGGAAATCGCCGCGATCGTGAAATCCTACCTGCCGGATGCGCAGATTACCTTCGAACACCAAACTGGCGGCAAGGACAGTTCGGGGAACTACCTGATCGACAATTCCCGTCTGATGACCGAATTCGGGGTGCAATACCGGCCCTATCGCGAACGGGTGCTGCAAATCATCAACGCGGTGCGCCAGGAACAAGGGTTGCCCGCTATCAAGGGCTAACCCGCGTGCTACAGTCTCCCCGGGCTTAATCCTCCGGGGAGATACCGCACATGAAACGCTTGTTTGCTTTGGGTCTGACGATGCTGCTGGGCGCCACCTCGGCGCAGGCAGGCACGCTCGAAAATGTGCGGCAGAAAGGCTTCGTGTCCTGCGGCGTGAATGTCGGTCTCGGCGGTTTCTCGATGCCGGACAGTAAGGGCGTGTGGAAGGGCCTCGATGTCGATGCGTGCCGAGCGACGGCGGCCGCCGTGTTCGGGGATGCGGAGAAGGTGAAGTATGTGCCGACCACTGGCACGTCTCGTTTCGCGGCGCTGCAGTCGGGGGAGATCGATATTCTTTCCCGCAACACGACGTTTACGTTCGTCCGCGACGCCACGATCGGGCTGCGGATGGTGCTTGTTAATTTTTACGACGGGCAAGGTTTCCTGGTTGCCAAGACCACCAAAGCGCAACATCTGCCCGACCTAGCCGGTGGCACGATCTGCATGCTGCAAGGGTCGACGCACGAGATGAACCTTGCGGATTGGATGAAACAGCATAAGACCGAGTTTAAGATCGTATTGCTCGATACCACCGACGTGTTGATTAAGGCCCTGCTATCGGGGCGGTGCGATGCGGCGTCGTCCGATAGTTCCAACTTGGCCTCGATTCGGGGAGCTGGGGTTCCCAACCCCGACGATTTTGTCATCCTCCCCGACCTCATCAGCAAAGAGCCGCTCGGTCCCATGGTCCGGCAGTCCGACGACAAATGGTTCGATATCGTGCGCTGGTCGATGATGGCGATGATCGAAGCGGAGGAGAGCGGTGTCACTTCGGCCAATGCCGATAAGATGCTGGCGGAAAGCACCAACCCAACGGTCCAGCGCTTGTTGGGTAAGTCCGGCGATTTCGGCAAGCTGATCGGTCTGGACGCTTCATGGGCGCTGAACGTGATCAAGCAGGTCGGCAATTATAGCGAAAGCTATGAACGCAATGTCGGCATGGGTAGCTCCTTGAAGCTCGATCGTGGTCCGAATGCGCTTTGGAGCCAAGGTGGGCTGATGTACCCGATACCGTTCCGGTAACCGCCGGAGGTGCGCAACAGCCAGCCTTCGCCGTTGCTTGCACCGTTCGAGGTCAGAAGCTTCCGGTTTCAGTTTCCCGCCGATCTGCTCACGTCCTGGGCAATCGAGATGGAAATCGTCATCCTCGGCTGGTACATCCTGGTCGAGACGGGATCGGTGCTGCTGCTGACCCTGTACGGTGCTTTGCAGTATTTGGGCACCTTGATTGCGCCGGTCTTCGGACTGGCCGGCGATCGTTTCGGGCATCGTAACGTGCTTTGTGCGATGCGAGCGGTCTATGCGTGTCTTGCGACGGTTCTGGCGGTGTTTTCTCTGTTGAATGCGGTCAACCCGATCGTGGTTTTCACTATTGCCACCGTTTCCGGGTTGATCCGTCCGTCCGACCTCGCGATGCGCAATGCGCTGGTCGCCGAGACAATGCCGGGCGATCGATTGATGGCGGCGATGGGTGTCGCGCGTACGACATCCGATTCTGCTCGGGTTATCGGTTCGTTAGCCGGCGCCGCAATTTTCGGGCTTTTGGGAATGGGCTGGGCCTATGTCGCGGTGTCGTCTTTTTATGCTGGCGGCTTGGGGTTGACGCTCGGTGTTGGCGCCGCGCGCACGGCGGGCGATCGGTTGGCGCGGATGTCGCTGTGGCGCGACCTGCGGGAGGGCATGCGCTTCATCGCCGACTCGCCGCAATCCTTGGCCGGGATGTGGCTGGCGTTCTTGGTCAATATGACGGCCTTTCCGATGACCCATGGGCTGCTGCCCTATGTTGCTCGGGATATCTACCATATCGGGCAGGCGGGGTTGGGCACATTGGTTGCGAGTTTCGCACTCGGCGCCTTGGCCGGGTCGGTGGTTGTCAGTATGACCGGACGGCGATTGCAGCCGGCGCGGATGATGATGATCTTCGCCGTGGTTTGGTATCTACTGGTATTGGGATTCGTATGGATGCCGAACCCCTGGCTGGGACGGCTCATGCTGGTGGCGGCCGGGTTCGCCCAAAGTCTGTCGATGGTGCCGATGGCGGTGATGCTGCTGCATAGCGCTGGCACCAAATTCCGTGGCCGGGTCATGGGCGTCCGCATGCTGGCGATTTATGGCCTGCCAATCGGACTATTGGTCGCCGGCTGGGCGATCGAAAAGATAGGCTTCATCGCTTTGTCGACCGGCTACTGTGTGTTCGGCTTGCTGGCGACGACTTGGATCGGGCTCCGCTGGTACAAAGCACTTTGGCCGACCGACGCGGCGGCCAACGCGCGATAGGCTATTGCGCCGCGATCGGGTGGGACTGCCACCGGTTGGTCGGTGTCGGCAAACCGAGATTGCCACGCAAGGTCGTCGATTCGTATTCCGTCCGAAACAGACCGCGCCGCTGCAACTCGGGGATCACCATATCTACGAAATCGGTGAGAGAACCCGGTAACCAAGCCGGCATTACGTTGAATCCGTCGCAGGCACCATTTTGGAACCAATGTTCCATAGTGTCGGCGATCTGCTCGGGGGTCCCGACCGATAACAAATGGCCGCGCGGACCGGCGTTCAGCAGGCAGAGCTCCCACAGGGTCAGATTGTCGCGCCGCGCCGCCTCCAGTAACAAGCGCTGGCGGGACAATGGTCCGTTGGTGTCCCCCATCTCCGGCACCGGACCGTGCAGCGGGTATTTGTCCAACCCGCCTACGCCGATCGTATGCTCCAGCACCGCGATTCCCACGCTTGGGTGGATCAGGGATTGGAGATATTCGAATTTTTCCTGTGCCTCGGCTTTTGTGCGACCGATCACGGGGTAGATGCCGGGGAGGATGCGAACGTCCGACGGGTTACGGCCGAAGCGGGGCAGGCGATTCATCACATCGGCATAAAATTCGGCAGCTTGTTCGAAGGTGGTTTGCGCGGTGAACACCACTTCGGCCGTTCGGGCGGCCAGATCGCGACCGGTGTCGGATGCCCCGGCTTGTACTAGGACCGGGCGCCCTTGCGGGGAGCATGCGACGTTCAGCGGCCCGCGCACCGAGAAATACTTCCCCCGATGGTGGAGCGTGTGCATTTTTGCCGGGTCGTAATACACACCTGAATTTTGATCGCGGATGAAGGCATCCGGTTCCCACGAATCCCACAATCCGGTGACGACCTCGGCGAATTCCGCCGCCATGTCGTAGCGATCGGCGTGCGCGACATGCTGGTCGCGGCCGTGGTTGAAAGCCTCGGCTTCGTTGTTGGACGTTACCAAATTCCACCCGGCGCGGCCGCCGCTGATCTGGTCCAGCGAGGCGAATTGCCGAGCCAAATTATAGGGGTCGTTGTAGGTGGACGATGTCGTGGCGACTAAGCCGAGACGCGTGGTGACGGCAGCGAGGGCGGATAGAATGGTCATTGGCTCGAACTTGACCAACTTGCCCATGCGTCCGCGCGACTCAGGCGATCCGAACACGCTGACGGCGGCGCTGTCGGCTAGGAATAGCAGATCGAATTTACCGCGTTCGGCGGTGCGCGCGACATCGGCGGCTTGGACGAAATTGGTGCCGGATTCAGCATAGGCGCCGGGGTGACGCCACGCGGCGACATGCTGTCCGGTCTCGTGGACAAAGGCACCTAACTTCATAGTGCGTGGGCTGGTCATGCTGGGTGACTCCCGAGTTGCCGCGATCATGCATCGGGATTAGGGAGCGACGCAAATAGACTTAGTGTAGCTCGGCCGGAATCGTGGTTTGACCGAGTACCCAGCCTTCCCACGTGGTGAGCCAAGGGTCGGGGGGGGCGGTATCCGGGCGGTCGCCGTTCAGTACGCCGATCGCGCACAGGAGGCCGAGAACGCAGTCGAATCGGTCCTCTCCGGCAGCGTCGGCACCGAAGCCGTTCCGCAGCATGGTGTAGGTCGCGGTATCCGCGACAACGCGTAGCCGGTACATGGCGGCCAAGAGGTTTTCCGCGACAGCGGCGCGATCCGATTGGCGGCGCTTGCTGCCTTTGGTTGGGATCGCCAAATGGCGCATGGCCTCGGCTGGGTAGGTCTCGGCGATCGCGACGGTGTCCGGCGCTAGCAGCCCCCGAAATGGGCCGTCGAACGGCCATAGTCGGACGTCTTTCAACGCTGGCAGCAGCATATCCCGCCATGCGACGATGGCAGCCTTGCCGGTCTGGTTTGCGCCGAGGGTCCAAAACAGCGGCGCTCCGGCCGGACGCTCCGCCGTCGCTCGGTCGCAGGCGCGGGACAGTCCCGCAGGACCGCCCAACTTCAACGCGCTGGCATGCGCGGCGCGGGTCATGCCTTTGATGCCGCGTGCAGGGTAAAATGGGCGTTCGGGTGTCAGATCGTCCAACGTGTTGCATACGCGCCAGAAATCCGGCCAGTCGCGGGTGCGGGCCAGGAACTCCCGAAAATTGTGTTCGGGCCGCTGCGCGGCGTAGGCGCGCGGTACCCCTATGGGTAGGTCGGCGCCCAAAGCGACTGGGCCTCCCCGAGCCTCCGACCGAAGGCGGTGCAATAAGGTCCCAACTTCCCCGACCGGTCTGGGAGGGCTTAAGTGCCATGTTTCGCCGACCGCCCGAGCGACGGATATCCACCGCTTACGGGGATCGACGCTCCAGTCGGCGTGGGCGGCGAGCGTCGGCTTACGACCCCAGCGGGCGCTGGGCGCGTTCCAGTAGGCGACCGAAGAAGCCGGGCTTTTTTGGTGGCGGCGGCGGTTCGCTGGCTTTCAGGCGGGCCTTTTCCTCGGCCTCCTGATCGCGTTGCTTGGCTTGCAGCCATTTATCCAGGCTCATGCCGGCTTTTGCGGCCCGCTTAGCTTCGTAGGCCTGTTGGCCTGCGGTCATGGTTTGGGGTGTTTTCACGCTGGTCTCCCGCTCGTGGTGTGCTTGTCGCAGCACCCGGCGCGGGGATCAAGCCGGTTGGCGCCAAGCGCGTCAGACGGCATGGTGTGGCGAACCGGATCGAAGGAAGCAAGCGAATGACCAGCGGACTGGACGGCGTTGTAGCCGCCGAAACCATCCTGTGCCTGACCGACTCCGCCAAGGGCATGATCTGGGTACGGGGCGTGCCTTTGCCGGTGTTGCTGGCCGAGCACGGGTTCGAAGGCACCGTAGCCTTGCTGTGGGACGGGTTCGCGGGCGAGGGCCTGACCCGAGCGGGTATGCACGAGGCGCTCGGTGCCGCGAGGATGGCGGCGTTCGCCGATCTCGGGCGGTGGATGCCGTTAGCGCTCGGTGCCTCAATGTCCGAGGGATTGCGCCTCGCTTTGGCCGCGCAGTCGGATAGCAGCCGACCGGCCGAGTTGGTTGGGGCGACGACGGTCGCGGTTGCGGCGTTGTTGCGGGCGCAAAGCGGCTTGCCGGCCTTAGCGCCGGATCCCGCGTTGTCCACTGCTGCCGATCTACTGCGAATGTTTCATGGCGTGCCAGCGCCGGCTAGCGCAGCCGATGCACTGGATACGTATTTCACCGCCATGGTGGAAAGCGGCCTGAGCGCGTCCAGCTTCACGGCTCGGGTCGTGGCTTCGACACGGGCGTCGTTAGCCTCGGCTGCGGTCGGGGCCTGGGGGGCCTTCACCGGGATGCTGCATGGTGGCGCCCCTGGCCCGACGTTGGATATGCTGGACGCGGCGGAGGCAGCCCCGGATCTGGATGCGTGGATTGAGGCAAAGCTGCGCGGCGGGGAGCGACTAATGGGGTTCGGGCACCGGGTCTACAGTGGCAACGATCCACGAGCCGAAGCAATGCGTGCGTCGATGCAGCAGATGGGGCATCTGGCGAAGCGGCTGGATTTTGCCACGCGGGTGGAAGCGGCGGTGGCGGTGGCTATCGAACGGGTGAAGCCCGGTCGTAAGCTGCCCCCGAATGTCGAGATCATGGCAGCGCTTTTGCTGGATGCCGTGGGCTTCCCGCGCGACGGTTTTACCCCGGTCTTCGCGGTCTGCCGTGTGGCAGGGTGGCTTGCGCATGCAATGGAGCAGCAAAAAACCGGACGTATGATTCGTCCGACCTCGGCCTATATCGGCCCGCCCGTTGTTGGGTAGGTGCCGATGCCGGTGTTCAACTGTGGAGGATGTTGTTCGCGCCCACCGATTGCCAGCCGGTCAGGTCGATCTTCATGTCGGTGGCGGTTAGAGTTTCGGCGACGCCCGATGTGTTGACGTAGACAAACGTCTGGAACCCGGAGATCTGGAAGCCGATGGAACCGGCCGCTAATTTGTTGCCGGACACACCGCCGATGAAGGTCAGGGCTGTGGAACCGATTCCGGTCAGATCGAGGAAATCCTTACTGGCGCTGAAATTCGTAATGATATCCATCGCGCTAGCGTTCGAGTCGGTCGTGGCGTTGTAGAGGTAGCGATTAGGCCCGCTCCCACCGGTCATGGTATCGGCGCCTGCTCCGCCATCGAGCCACAGCTTGCCGGTCATGCCGGTGCCGTTCAGCACATCGTTGCCGGCCAGTCCGTAAACAAACGTTGGAACCGCCCTCGATGCAGCCCCGACCAAAGTCGCAATCGGAACGATGTCGTTGCTGTTGGCGCCGACGACGATATCGAAGGCCGACGGCGTCGACGACAGGCCGGTAGCGGTATCCGTCGCACTCAGCGTCAGTGCGTATACGGTGCCGTTAGTGCGGCCTATCGCGCCTGAAGTGCCGGACGATAGGGTGGCTGTGTTATTGCCGTTGGCCGATATGGCGAAGGACGCTGCCCCTGTTCCATTTAGGTTGTAGGCGATCGGATCGCCTGCGACACCGCCGACGGCGGTCAGGGTTGCGAGCCTGGCACTGGCCGCGAGCTTGTTTGCACCCTGCGTGGACGCAAGGGATGCTCCGATCGAAGCGATGGCAATAGCCCCGGGCGCCGATGGCACCGGTGTAGGGGACGGTGTCGGTGTGGGCGATGGCGCGGAAGTTGGTGCCAATGTCCAACCGATCGCGTTCATTTCCAGAATATCGCCGGCGCTGACGCCGTTGACGACCCCGGCATTGGAGAATGCGTTGAAAGCATTGTTCCCCATGCTGGATGCCCAGTCCGCAGCGTCGCCACCGGATACTGTATTGAAGGTGCCGCCGTTTGTTGCGCCGCCGTCGATCGAGAAATAACCGGGAGTGCTTGCCGAGAAGTCGCGCACATTCGGTGCGGAGTAGTGCAATAGATCGAGTAGGCTGTAGCTATGGGCGTAGGGGCCGATCGTTCCGCCGGTCAGCATGAGACGGCCCATGACTTCGGTCAGTTCGTGCGAGACGACACCGTTGAAATCGTACGTCCCCGCGCCGACGCTGCTGCCGTAGCTGAAGGGATAGCTGCTGGCCAATCCGATATAGCCATCGAGGCCAGTACCGCTGGGGGCCGCCAGCCCAAGGGCTTTCGCCTGCGCTGTGGTGACCCATAGGTAGCCGCCGACTGGGGCGGTCGTGGGCAGGGACGCCAGAACCGACGTGTCGGTCGCATCGGTGCGGTGGCTGCTTAGCGCCGCGCGGAGAGATGCGTAACTGATATATTGGAGGTAGGACTCGCTCTCGCCTAGTGCGCCGGCCCCCATTGCGGTGTTTGCGATCGTGCCGTAGCCGATAGCGATATCGAGGGTCACCGCATTGGTGAATAATGCCTCGAACGCGGAGACGGCTGCTACAACGCCTGCGGTGAACGCGGATGGGGCCTTCGCGACACTGGCTTCCCAGGTAATATGGACCGCGAGACCGGAACCGGCGGTGGTGACTGTGATCGGCGGCGGAACTGTAGAAGTCGCGCCGGTCGCCGAAGTGGCGACCGAGCCGCCGGCAGCGCTCAAGTCGCCATAAGAAAATACACCGTGCGGGATACCGCCGTCGCCCACATTGACGACCGATGGGTCGGCGAAGGCGGATGGCACGAAAAATATGCCGGAATCGATGCCCGCGCTAATATCGGTTGCGAGTGTATTCAATGGTTTCAAGGACGTGGGCATTCCGGTCCTACCCGTCGGTGCATGGGTGTTAACGATTTTTCAATGCCATCCGCGACCCGTTTTTGCAACCGAATAACGCGACAGCGATTGTAAATTTACATTTCGTACCGGCCTGCATATCGGGTATCGGTAGGTTTGAATACAACCGTACACTTTCTAGTTTGCAGCGAATACTTTCGCCGGGCACGTCGTTTACAACCGGAAAGCATGCCGCAACCTACGGCATATTAGGCTATTCCCTCGGGTCGCATGCGCGGCGGCAGCGTGGATAGGCTCTCGGTCGTGTCGAAATCGCGCAGTACGGCGTCGTCCGCCATCTCGACCTCGACAACGACATCCGCGTGCTTGCCGACTAGAAAGCGTGCGCCGGAATCGCCGGTAATGCCCAAAATTTCCTCGAAGAACCGCCGATCCCACAGCATCGGATTGCCCTGCTTGCCGCGAAACGTCGGTTGCACGATCAAACGCCCGGCGTCGGGATTATACATCGAAATCAAACGATCGATCATACGACCGGTCACTAGGGGCATGTCGCCCAAGCAGACAATGGCGGCGGCGCAGTCGGGCGGCACTGCGGCAATCCCGGCTTTCAGGCTGGCGGACAATCCCTCGGCATAGTCGCCCGCATGCACATACCGCACCGGTCGCCCACCCAACGCATGCTCTACCTGCTCGGCTTGATGCCCGGTCACAACCATGATTGGACGTGCATTCGACGACAGCACGTTGTCGACCACGCGGGCGATCATCGGCTTGCCTGCCTTGTCGGTAACCAAAAGTTTGTTGTGCGGTGCCATTCGACGCGAGCGCCCGGCTGCCATTACCACGGCCGCGATGACCGGTGCGCTACGCGGCGCCGCGCCAAGCCGCTCGGTTGCCGGAGCTTTTTCCCTTGGGAGAGGGCGAGTTTCGGTTTCCGACAGCAGCCCGCCTACGCCCATGCGCATGATGTCGGTGGGGGTGACTTTGATCCCCGCGAATAGCCGCGATAGCACATAATCGATGCCATTCAGCACAGGACTACGCGCGCATCCCGGCAACACCAGCGCAGGCTTATCCTGCAACCGCCCGAGGCAAATCAGGTTGCCGGGATCGACTGGCATGCCGAAATGCAGGATCTCGCCGCCTGCCCGCACGATCCCGGCCGGTCCAACGTCGCGCCGATCGACTACCGCCGAGGCACCGATCACAAGTAGCAGATCGGCACCGTCGGCGAGCAATTTATCTAGTGCCTTGGCTACCGCTTCTTCATCGTGATGGCACCGCACCGGCGGCAAAAGCGTGCCGGTCAGAGCTGTCACCCGTTGGTCGGTCACCGCGATTGTCTTGTCGGTGACGCTGTCTTTCAGCCCCGGCAGTTCCGTGACTACCAGCCCGACTCTTAAATGCTGGAACGGGTAAAGCCGGATCGGCGACCCGCTCTGGCGCACCAGCGCCTCTGCTACCGCCAGTACTTTGCCCGGCACCGAAAGCGGCACGACCTTGATCGTCGCTACCAAATCCTTGCGCGCCACGACTGCGTAATCCGGCAACGTGCCGACGGTCAGCGCCTCATCGATTGTGTTGAGCCGGTCGATCGCCGCCGCGTCGATCCGCAGCAAGCCGGGCACCTCGGCCGACAAATTCACCCGACCCGTCGCCGCGCGCGAACGTGCGATCAAAGGCGATACCAGCGGAGTCGCCAGACGGTCGGCCGCTAGGTCTTCCGGCACATCGCCGGGTTCCAGTTGGGCGCAGATGACTTCGGTGCGGCCGGCGGCGCGCAACGCGGCGATCATGTCTGCGTCCAGCAAGGAGCCCTTGCGGATCATGCGGTCCCCGACCTTTTGGCTGTGTGCCAGGATCGCGCCGTCGGCTTCCTCCAGCGGGGCGGGACCGAACTTCATGATTTGGGCCGACGAATGCCTAACGGCGACCCGCGCCGGACGGCAACCAATTCGGCGATGATAGACAGCGCTATTTCCGGTGCTGTCACGGCTTCCAGGTCCAACCCCACCGGACCGCGAATGCGCGCCATGGCTTCGTCCGTGTGGCCCAATTCCTTGAGCCGACCGAGCCGCGCGGCATGCGTCCGTCGCGAACCGAGGGCGCCGATGTAGAATGCGTCGGACTTCAGCGCACGATCCAGCGCCGGATCGTCCAGCTTCGGATCGTGCGTCAGGGTGACGACAGCGGTGCGGCTGTCCGGTACGAACTTCTCCAGCGCCTCATCCGGCCAGTCGTTGGAAATTTCGACGCCGGGGAAGCGTTCGTCCGAACCGAAGGACCTGCGGGGATCGACGACCGTCACGGCGAAGCCGCAGGTCGTGGCATAGGGCGCCAGTGCCTGGGCGATATGCACTGCGCCGACTACGATCAGCCGCAGCGGCGGGTTGTGTGCGTGTAAAAACCAGTCGGTGTCGCCGAGCTTGACGGTGCCGCTTTCGTCCGATTGCAGCACCTTGGCGGCGGCGTCGTTCAGTTCGGCGGATTGGGCGGGATCGGGCAACAGGCATTGCTCCCCGCCGGGCAGACGTGTGGCAAGCACGATCGGCCGCTTTGCGGCTTTGGCCTGTTCCAGGGCGGCGAGAATTTCCGGAGTCATAAGCGTTCGTCCCGTCTAGACACAACGATTGATAGACCCGTTTGCCCTCGGGGCAAAGCGGTGGCGACGAACGCCTACGCGCCGCTCGGCGTGTGCCCCGTCAGAGGAGCTTCTCGACGAACACCTTTACCTTGCCGCCGCAAGCCAGCCCCACCTCCCACGCACGTTCGTGCGACACGCCGAAATCGAGGAGTTGCGGTGTGCCGGTTGCGATAGTTTGCATCGCGGCGTCGGCCACTGCACCTTCTATGCAGCCGCCGGATACCGATCCTGCCATCTTGCCGGACTTGGTCACCGCGAGACGGCTGCCGGCCGGACGCGGCGAACTGCCCCAGGTTTCCGTGACCGTTGCCACGGCGACCAATTCTCCGGCGGCGTGCCAACCGGCTGCGGTGGCCAGGATGTCCTCGGAATCCGCTTGGTTCATTTTTGTATCCTTGTGCTTGGCGTGGGTCGGGACAGCAGATCGATCAGCCCGCGCAGGCTTTCGAGGTTATGCACCGGTCGGAATTCGTCGACATGCGGGAGCATGGCTTTGATGCCCTGAGATTTTGGCTCGAACCCGCTCCAGCGCAAGAGGGGGTTCAACCATATCAATCGGCGGCAGGACCGATGCAGCCGATCCATGTTGTCGGCGAGTCCGTGCGCCCCGTCGCGATCCAACCCATCGGTGATCAGCAACACGATCGCACCCTGACCGAGGACTCGTCGTGCCCAAAGCCGATTGAAGCTTGCCAGAGCCTCGCCGATACGGGTGCCGCCGGACCAATCCGGCACGGCATGGGCGACCATTTGGAACGCCACTTCCGGATCGCGAGACTTAAGTTGCCGGGTCACGTTGGACAGGCGGGTGCCAAATAGGAAACTATGGACCCGGTCGCGCTGGTTGGTCACCGCATGCAGGAAATGCAGCAGAACCTGAGCGTAGCGCGACATCGATCCGGAGATATCGCACAGCACTACCAGCGGCGGCGGGCGGGTGGCGCGACGCTCTCGAGCAATTTGGAAGATTTCGCCGCCGTGGCGGAGGCTGTTGTGGATGGTGCGACGGAGGTCGGTAATCGGGCCGGTTGGGTCCGGCCGCGTGCGACGGGTGCGGCGGAGGTCGAGCGGGAGCGAGAGGCGCTGGATTTCGCGCTTGGCGGCGGCGATTTCCTCGGCACTCATGGCCTCGAAATCCATGGTTTGCAGGCGTTCTTGGTCGGACACCGTCAGCACAGCATCCTGGACCGGAGGTTCGTCCTCCGGCGGTGGTTTGCGTTCCGTTTTCGGCGCGAATGCCTCGGCTAGGCGCCGAGAAGCGGGGGGAGGGCGTTCGAGTTTTTTCTCTTTCTGGGCCTCCAGCAGTGCCATGGCAGCGGCTTGTTCGGCGGCCGAGGGATCGCGCCAGAACAGGGCGAAGGCTTGGTCGAACACGTCTTGGTGTTCGCGGCGATGGATCATGGAGGTGCGCAGGGCGGTGCGCGTCTCTGTCTTGGAGGCGAGGTCGATTCGCGTCAGGGCGCTTTGTGCGGCGATTGCCTCGGCCGGTCCGACAGGCAGGCCGGCGCGGCGGAGCAGGCGCGCGAAATGCATGACGTTTGAGGCGAGGGTCGAGTCCATCGCGCGGAGAGGAACGCTTTGGCGCGGGCGATGCAAGGGGGGTTAGCCGATGAGGACCTGTCCGCCGGAGAAGGTTGTGTGCGATGCCAGAAGGTCGGCAGCGGTTAGGCCGATGGGTACGTTCAGTAATACGATACCGTGCGACAGGTCGGCGCTGCTAGCAAAGGCGACCGCCCGCACGCCCCCGACCGTCGTATCGAAAGCTTGCAGCACGCTGTACTCGGCACCCGCGAGATCGATTGCCAAATCGTCTGTACCGAAATTGAAGTTCGCGACGGTCTCGATTCCGCTTGCCGGATTCAGTGTGTAAAGAACCGTTGTCGGGTCCGGTCCAAGCGTTGCGGCGTTTGGCGTTCCGATAAAGCTTAGGGACGGTGCCGACAGGCCAGAACTGGCGAACGCGGTGTTGTCCGATGGGGAGATACTGAGAGGCGGCTTGAACGAGGAAAGTATAGCCGCATGTCCCCCCACGCCACCCGATACCGGCGTGCCGATGGTGCCGTCGCTATTGAGGTCTTGTGGAAAGCTCGGTTCCAGGCTCTGCAAGACGGCGTTGGTGCCGGCGACCGGTCCGCCTGTCGGACTGGACACGAA